>CAMVEM010000006.1 GCA_947166515.1 uncultured Clostridia bacterium
GAGCAGCATCCTAACGTTCGGCATCTCTGTGATCTTCTTCAGTATTCCGATGCCGTCCTTCCCGCGGTCAATGACGTCTCCGAGTATGTACAGCGTATCGACGTCCTTTAAATCGATCATTTTGAGCATCTTTTCAAATCGATCAAGCCTTCCGTGAATATCAGATAAAACATAGATCATAGTCTTTTCCTCCTCATTTTATTAAACAAATTATATTACATTTTCGGGAAAGGGGTAAATATTATTCCGAAAATCCGTTCTCTGTGTAATAAAGTTCCTCAAGTTCGCCGAATTTCTCTATAAGTTTCATCGGCAGATCTGTGTGTTCGGAAACGTAACGGTAAATGTTCTCCGATTCGACACAAGGTGCATTCTCAGGATCCTCTGTCCCGTTAACGAAGTCAGGTTTCCCGTAACCGCTAATACCTATCTCGGAAAGATACATTTCCTCATTTTCGAGATAGTCGTACACTTGTCTCAGAGAGCTTCCGTTTTCTTTGGCAATATACCGTGCAAGGTCGTCAAAATCAAGTTCAGCCATAATTTCTCCTTTCAGTTTACCGAACGTTAGTTAACATCTATCTCAGGCTTTCAAGAGAGCAAATCAAGCCGTCCATACCTTCCGAAACGGTCACTTCTTCGCCTGCATCGACCTTCTCACAAAAGCGCATGGAATTGTTCAAGTGTTCCTCGCAGTTGAAGGCTCCCATCAGCTTTTCGTAAACGCTGTCTGCGATCTCGTCCTCATCGGGAATACTCTCACGCAGAGCGTTTATCATATTTTTGATAAGATCCCTTGTCAGATGTCGAACGCCGAAGACCCCGCCTATTGCCTTAAATACCGTACCTGTCTTGCCCCAGAAATCGTAGCTTTCAAAGTGATCGATATCATATACAAGTCTGCCCATTTTTGAATAAAAAATCACAAGTATATGAGAAAGAATTGTTTTGGGGACTGCTTACTGATTCTGTTGCCGAAGATGTCGCAATATCATACTATATTAAAATAATCAGAAAAGGTGATTATTTTACTCTTGAAGGTGCCGAATATATTGTGAGATCATACGGCTTCAATTCTCAGAAAGAAGAAAGAATGATAGACGCACTTGAACTGATCAGCGAGAGTAAAAGCATCCATAATGCGCTTAAACGTCTTAAAAAGGACGTAGATCATGTAGAAGGATATGATGAGTTTTCAGCTGAGATAAGAAAAGTGAAGGAGAAAAAGATCAAAGACTTTAAAAAGTCACTTGACGATCTCGACGAAATACTTGTCAATCCTGTAACAATCCCGCGAAGATGGAATATAAAGCACATAATAAATCCATTGAGGGAATATTACAACCAGACCTATGAATACCTGATCCCTACAGCGGAGGCTGATGCGTTAATCCATATCAATGACTATTTGAACAAACGCTCATAAAATAATCATTATTTTAACACAGCCGTGCAAAGGCTTTATACATAGATAACTCTATCCGACTGCGAAATGCGGCTCTGTGAAAGAATTTCTGTAAATTCACCAACTGTGATAAAATCATGATTACTTGGAGCAGCCAGCGAGCTGCTCCATTTTTCTACAGTATACAATGTACGCTGCAGATTGTCAAGGTGCTGCGCAAATCAGCCGTTCTGGGTCTGAACGATATTATCTTCAGGCTAGCCGATATATAGTCCGAACGTATACTCGTATCCTGTATGATTATTTATATTATTCGCTTTTTATCTTCATCTCAAACGGAGCAATGCTGATCTCCTCTCCGTCAAGAGCGAATACCTTTTCTTCGTCGGAATTGTTGAATATGAACTTCGCGGTCACACCGTTTCCGGTGCGCGTTGTGATCTCCATATTCTCCGGAAGGGCGGGGATATATGCTATCCCGTTTTTATCGAGAATATGCTTTGCAAGCTTTTCGTACATTCCGCGCTCGCCTATCGTCCCGATGTAATATGCCGAGCCATTACCGTAGCGGTTGACTGTAACAGCGGGACTTCCTTTGCAGAAATCGCATTCATATCTTGCAAGCACTTCCGCAGTATCGGGTTCGATAATATCGCACCATTGCTTGCAGCCGAAGATCTCGCCGTCTGTGAAACGGATGCTGTTTGTTCCCCAGCCTATCGGATCATACTCCGAAATATGGCAGCCGACGAGCTCCCTGTAAACTGTCGGCAGCTGCTCCATAATGCAGTTGTTGTGCTTGTCCTTGACTCCGCTCCGGACGGTCAGTATCACAGTGCCGCCGTTGCGGGTGAAGTCATGTAGCTTATCGGAAACGGCCTTGTCTGTGATGTATAATTCCGGCGCACATACTGCCTTATACTGCGAAATATCTGCATATTCGTCTATGATATCCACATTTAGTCCGTACCGTGCGAACGCCTGATGCAGCAGTTTTATCTGCTCCATATAGCTGTATCCGTCTGTCTGCGGCTGGAGTTTGAACGCGGCTTCGCTATCGGTTGAAAAGAGTATTGCCACATCGGAAAGTAATTCCGTACCCCGCAGAGATTCGAGCGCTTCGGCTTCCTTACAAAGCTCCGCAAATTCGGCAAACCTCCTTCCGGGAACGTTGCTGTGATCTATCAGCCCGTGCCAGTGCATTTCGGCGCCGATGTTCGCGGTACGCCAGCGGAAATGGACGACTGTATCCGCTCCGTGAGCGAATGCCTGAAGCGCATACCCTTTTATCATACCCGGGCGCGTTGTCTTCTGCATCGGCATCCAGCAGCCCATACTTCCGCTGAGCTGCTCCATTACCCAGAAGGGTTGACGTTTTATCCCCCGCATCATGTCAAGATGCACCGCGTGGGTGTAGATATCCTCACTGTCATGCGGAATATTGGTTGTCGGGTAATTGTCGTAAGCCACGAAATCAAGATCTGCGAAGAGATCGTAAAAATCAGGTGCGTTGTCACAGAACCATGTGTTTGTCGTTATCTTCGCGTCAGGAATGTAAGAACGGATAATATCGGCCTGAAAGTGCGCAAATTCCGTCAGATCCTCGGCGGCACGGCGGCGGAAGTCCAGCATATACGCGGGATTGAGCCATGCGGTATTATATCTTCCGAATGGCGGATCTATCTGTTCCCATGAGGAATATTCTCCGCTCCAGACCACATTTCCGTAAGCCTTGTTGAGAGCTTCGAGAGTCCCGTACCGCTTTCTGAGCCATTCCCGGTGTTTGTTGCTGCAAACGTCACAACAGCAGATATTAGCTTCAAGCTCGTTGTCTATCTGCCATGCAATTACTCTTTTGCAGTTTCTGTAATGCTCTGCAAGCCTTTCAACGATACGGCCTGCGTATTTCCGCAGCGTCGGTGAGTTGTAACAACGGTGACCGCGTATGCCTATGGGGTTCGGCGTTCCTGTATCTCCCACCGGCAGTATATCCGGGTGCTTTTCACAAAGCCACCTCGGCGGGCAGTTTGTGGGAGTTCCGATAACAACATCTATCCCGTTTTCCGCGAATATCCCTATTGCTTTATCCAGCCACGCAAAGTCGAACTGACCGTCCGAAGGTTCAAGCCTGCACCACGCAAATTCTGCAAGCCGCACGAGCTTCACGCCTGTCCGTGCCATAAGCTGTGCGTCCTGCGGCCATAATTTCTCGTCCCAATGTTCGGGATAATAATCAACACCTATCTTCATTTTATTCTCCTTCCAGTCAACTATGATCTGCCTTTTCTGAATGTGGCAGGTGAAATGCCTGTGTATTTTTTGAAGATCGTGCTGAAATAGCACGGATCGCGGAACCCGCAGGCTTCTGCTATTTCCGCTGCCGACAATTTGTTTTCGTTCAGGAGTCTCTTCGCTTCATCTATCCGTCTTCCGGTAAGATAATCGCTGGGGCGCATATTCATCGCGCTGCGGAACAAGCGGCAGAAATGCTGGTGCGTAACGCCTGTGAGCTGCGCGAGATAAGTCATGGGGATATCCTCGGCATAGTTGTCGTACATATATTTCAGCGCGGGCAGCAGCAGCGAGAGCTGTCTGCTCTTTTTGTTGTCGGCATCCGTCGAGAACAGCCGCCGGAACCCGATGATATAGTCATAGACAAGCCCGGAGCAGGTGTACCCGCTGTACAGTATATCGGTTTTCTGCGACATGAGCATTCTGCCGAATATTTCTTCCATGTATGCGGTATCGTCTGCTTCCGCGACTATTATTCCGGTCATTCCGAGCGCGGTAAGGGTGTTGTCACAGCCGTTGCCTTCAAATGCTATCCAGTTCACTTCCCATTGTCTGCCGGTGGGAAAATATCCGTGGGGGATCGTTCTGGGGAGGAATACGAATGTGCCTTTGTGAAGCTCCTCGTTTCTGCCGTCGTATTCAAGCACGCCTTCGCCGTCGGCACAATACAGAATCTGATGCCAGCGGTAGCCTTCGGGACGCGAAACGCGGTTCTGATAGCGGCTCCCGCCTATGCCGGTGAGCAGAAACGGCAGTCCCGCAAGTTCGGGATTATATGGGTATATACTTTGTTCAATTTTCAAAATTTTCACCTCTGCTTCATTATAAACGAAAAGCAGAACTATGTCAAGGTGAATTTTAACGGATCCTTATCCGGATTGAAAATAAAGGCTATAAAGATAAAACTTTCAAAATCTGAACATTTCGGACTGCTGATAATTTCAAATTCTTATATTGAAAATCTGAACATCCGGTGGTATGATATAAGTATAGGTTCACAATGAAGACAGGGAGGACATTATATGAATAAAAATATACCCGCGGCAATAATCCTTGCCGCAGCTGTTGTTCTGTCGTCAGCCTGCGGTACGGGCACCGTACAGCAGACAGAAACCGCTGAAAGTACATCTGCCGCGCAGGTGACGGAAGCTTCGGCAATTGCAACGGAAGCCGATACACAGGCAACGGAAGAAGTCCGGCCTGAGGGAATGTCCGAAAAAACGCAGAGAGTGTACGACTATATCTGCGGCAGCTTCGGGAAACAGATGCTGAGCTGTCAGCAGGAATCGACGTGGATGGGCTCGCCGGACTATGAAATGGATTATATCATGGAAAGCACCGGAAAGCTTCCCGCAATGCGCGGACTTGATTTTATGAACAATGATTTTGCGGGAGTCGTGAAGCGTTCGGAGGAATGGGACGCAAAAGGCGGTCTTGTGACGATCTGCTGGCATACCGGAGTTAATGGCAGCGGCTATCAGGAGAGCCTTGACGATGACCCGGACTTCGACAGGCTGCTCACAGAGGGTACGGACGAGTACAACGCAATGATGAAGAGCTGGGATGATGCCGCGAAAGCATTGCAGAAACTGCGCGACGCAGATGTTCCCGTGCTGTGGAGACCCTTCCATGAATTTGACGGACAGTGGTTCTGGTGGGGCAAGGGAGGAGCCGATAATTTTATAAAGCTGTGGCGCCTCATGCACGATAAATTCACCGGAGAATACGGGCTGAACAATCTGATATGGGTGCTGGGATATTCCGGCGAGGTAAAAGACGGCTGGTACCCGGGAGACGAATATGTCGATATCATAGGCTCCGATACTTATGATAACAGCACGAACAAAGCAGCATGGGAAAAGCTGACAAAGGTAGCCGACAAGCCCATGGCATTCCATGAATGCGGTAAAGTCCCGCCGATAAGCCGGTTCGAGAAAGACGGAGATCTTTGGTCATGGTTCATGATCTGGCATACCGATTATATCAAGGCCAATTCTCCGAAAAATCTTACTGCCGTATATACTTCCGACAAGGTAATTACCCTCGATGAACTGCCGGATTTCGGCGAAAAAAATGATACAGCAGAGACAACTGTACCGGAAAAGGAGAACAGAATGGGAAAATACGCAGATATGATAGTTGAACTGCCCCCAGACGGTTATGACGCGTCACGCGAGGGTGTGACGTATCCGGAGTTTAAGAAATACACATATTATTCGAAAACCGCGGAGCGCGACACGAATGTCAATGTCCTGCTGCCAGCGGATTATTCCGAAGACAAGAAATATCCGGTGCTGTACATACTCCACGGATTCTACGACAATGAGGACTGGATGGCGCGGAAGACTGTTGCACTCAGCCGGATACTTACCAATTTACAGCTTGACGGTGAAGCGGAAGAAATGATAGTCGTACTGCCGTACATCTTTTGCAGCAAGGAACTGCCGTACTGCACCGGAATGGACGCCGAAAACTGCCTTGCATACGACAATTTCATAAATGATCTGACTACCGATCTTATACCGTTCATCAGTAAGAATTTCTCTGTTGCGGAAGGCAGGGAGAATACCGCGATCACCGGATTTTCAATGGGCGGAAGGGAATCTCTGTTCATAGGATTCAGTCATCCCGAGCTTTTCGGATATATCGGCGCAGTATGCCCGGCACCGGGACTCGTGAAAATAAACGGTTCCGCGATGCACCCGGGACAGATGTCCGCAGAGAATATGAGATTTGAAGCTGAAAAGCCTGCCGCGCTGCTGATAAGCTCGTCAAAGGCCGACGGCGTTGTCGGCGGCTCCCCCGACAGTTACCGTACGATACTTGACGGAAACGGAGAGGAATATCTGTCGCATATCCTGACTTCAACGGGACACGACCATACAAGTGTCAGGCCGCACCTGTACAACTATTTCAGGATAATATTCAGATAAGCTACTGTTTATGAACACATAAAGAAAGGGGCATACGCTCTACATATTTCTGTAGAATGTATGCCCTTATACTATTCGAAATGCAGCCGGATAGAGTGTCATTTACATGTTTATCGATTCTTGGTTCAACAGAAAATCGTAAATGTTAAGAGTCAGAATCCCGTAATCATCATAATGTGCAGGAACAATGTCTTTTGTTATAATTATTTTTTTGAAAGAATCGTTTATATTTCTGAACGGACGTATTTCCTGAGTTCGCTTATTTTCATCCGGTATAGCGTATGCAGACTGAATGTAGCAGCGTTTAGAGCCGAGATTGCAAACAAAATCAACCTCGTACAGAGTTGTTATTTGCATTTTTCTCGCTTACTTGTACGACTCCGACATCAACACTATACCCACGCATACGGAGTTCATTGTAGATAATGTTCTCCAGAATGTGGGTTTCCTCATATTGACGGAAGTTTATGCGGGCATTGCGAAGACCGAGATCGGAGAAATAGTATTTCTTGGGAGTTTCAATATACGCTCTTCCTTTTATATCATACCGCTGTGCTGATTCCATAAGGAATGAATCCTCAAAGTATTCAAGATATTTGGTTATTGAAAATACAATCGAAGATGCATTGAAATTTTATTTCGAGCATAAAGCCAATCATAACGCTGGCTGAGTACATTTAGAGGTTATCTCGCTTTAGTGGCTTTAATCTACGTTCGTGGCATAATAAAATAAACCCTGCCACCGACTTAATGTCGGAAGCAGGGTTTATTTTATTTGATATTACCTATGTCCTCTTCCGGAATAACTAGCATAAGCTAGCTTGCGTTTCCGTTATTCAATTCAGATATGATACATTTAATGACTCTATTACAGATTGTATTAATATCCACTGCTGCATTATGCATATTAAAATATAAGATTGTGCTTTCTAAAGCATGCCTTATTGAACTGCAAGTTGCTATATATTGTTCATATACATCTATTTCTCCCATTTCCTTAAAAATCCCTCGTGATATTTTTTCGTTAATAAACATGATTCCGGCACCTTGAGAGGGTAAATCGCCTGATCTTAAGTAGTCTCTGAGAAGAGTTGCAGATGTAAACCCTTTATATTTTGATTTCGAGAGGAAAAATGCTTGAAATACCACTTTTAGGAAGAAAAGAGAGTTTGTATTATTGGTAATAATGGGGAAGCTCGACTTTTTATGAATGCCTCTGCGAATTGACGCTTTTTCGAATAATGGCTGACATCATTCCCTTCGGTTATTAATTGTTTAATTTCCTTATCTGTGTATTCATTCCGTTGATTGAGGTCGATTGTATTAGGTCCGTGGAATAATGCTTGGTTTTGCTTTAACTCGTCAATTAAGGCTGTATGTATACTGTCAAGCTCTTCGTTCTTGAAATGGCATTTTAAAAATTCTAAATAGTATAAAAAAATTGTTGGATTATGGGGTGTATATGTATAATCATTGATGTTAGAGCTCGCAGCCCAAAAAACTTTACTATGAATCGCGTTTATTTCATCATTTACACCTTTAATATCTGTTTGTATTTTTTCTAAAATATGCCTTTTATCAGTAACAGATTTATTGATAACAACAAACCTCATTATCATCCAATAGCATATTGTATCAGCTACCGAGATATATTCATTAACTACATTTACGAATGTAAATTTTGGTATTTTTATCGATAAAGGGTCATAATATCTAAGAATTTCATATTCAATTTTTTCTGAGAGATACTCTAGACTTTTACCGCATGCCTGGTAATCACTATGTGGAATCTTAGATATATATTTCGTTATCAATGGATTAAGGTCGGAATAAGGAAACCCACATAGCTGACTTGATTCCCAAATAAAGTTTTTATTATCCTTAGACACTTCGTAAAAGATTTCACTTGGATTAGATATAGTTGATATACTAATTTCTTTATTCTCTGGTAATTTTTTAATAATATCAATTATGAAATCCGGCTTAATTTTTTTTAATAAATGTTCGGGTAATATTTGTAAAAAATCATAAGTAACATCTTTGCCTTTATAGTTGTGCGTTATCAAGCGATTATCCGTTGCACGATTGATGTAAAAAAATCCGATATATGCTATCTCATCGTCTGTTAAACATTTATATGGAAGCCAATTAAAAATTGAGCTCTGATCTTCTAGATCAATAAAAAATCTATCAATTTGGTGAATAATGCTGTCAAGTGGTTTCTTGGAACAGGCATTAATATTATTACTATTTCGACCACGATCTATCAAGCTGTTCTTTTCAAATAAACCAATAATCAGAGGTTTTATTTTGTTTTTATTCATATATTCTTCCTCCGTATGTCAATAGATTCATGTATCGGTACCAAAAACGTGTCTCTCATTCAATGAATATATGGCGCTCCTTCGATATAATAAAAGGCAAGCAAGGGATATGAAAATACCCGTTGCGACATCCGAAATTAATCGGAAAAATTTAAGACACTGGTCTATGGTCTTCGCTATGTCTCGGATCTTATACTATTAAATAGTATCCGGTGAAGTAGTTCGCGAAGATAGGACCGCAAACATTTTCTGCAATCATAGCTCGATGAAGTGTTATCAGCTGTGATGCAGCAGCCGATAATCGGCGGAAAGGAGTTAAAAATGATAAAAAATTATTTTAACTCAAAATTTTTTGATCAAGAGAACGACCAGTTCTCGTTGGGCGATCTGGGTAACGATTACCCGCTTTTCTTCTCAAATAAGAAGAAAAAGCACAAGAAGCACAAAAAGCACAAGAAGGAGCGAAAGGCTATGAAAAAAAGATTGAAGGCTCTTGAGCTTCAGGCTCAAGCAAACCAAAGTAACGATTCGATGTCGTTCTGGAAACAGCTTGCTCTTACGAGTACACCTGAATTTTTTAAATTTCTCGGTGAAGTTGCTAAGAGCAAGGGTTCTAAGAACAACAGGGACGATAACATCTCGCCTCTTAAAATTACTATGAAGTGATTTTGTTATCAACTCGTTCTTGCGTCGGGTCGTTCGGTTAAAGACGTACTATAATAAGCAAATTCACACAAAAAATAGTATGTATTTTACCAGCGACCGAGCGGAAGAACGTAAAAAGGAGAAATAAATATGAACTACGTTAAGAAGATAGAGGAATCGTTCTCAAATTTTAATGTTTCGTTAAAAATATTTGGTGTATGGAAGACCTATGATGGTTTTGTCTTAGTTGCAATACCGAAGCACGGGGAAGACAATTCCGTGCAGAGAATACGTAACGCAGCCGATAAAATCAACGATTATAACGTTTTTCCGACTATATCCGTGGAGGCAGTTAACGGACTAATACTATTAATAATGAGAGATTCTAAATTAAGCTTCTATGATTTAAAACCTTTGTTACCGTTGTTGAAGAATGAATTTAACGATATGGAGCTGCCTTTTATTCTTGGCAAGGATAAAATGGGAGCCTATTGTATAGAGGACCTACCCAACTTGATTCATGTTCTATATTCAGGTTTTACAGGTTCGGGTAAGAGTGTTGGGCTTAGAGTACTAGTGAGCTGTTTGATAGCTACAAGAGATGTCAGCGATGTTAACCTGGTTGTGATAAGCATGCTTTCAAATTCACTAGACGAATTAAGTGACAGTATATTCCTGTCATATCCAATAGTTAAGGATCATATGGAAGCGGTAAATGTTCTCGAAGCTCTTGTGTCAGAGGTTGATAGAAGATTATCCATGAGTCGAGAAGAATTTGACCAAGCGCCATATATTGTAACAATAATCGATGAGGCACCAAGGCTGGTCGATGATTCATATAGCAAGGAGTATGCTCAAAAAGCAGAAGCCAAGCTCTCAACATTGTTACAGACTGCGCGTAAGGCTAAAATAATTCTGGTTCTTGCTTCTCAAAACGCAACAATCAAGACGATGAAATCCGATATAGGTAATATAACAACTCGTCTTGCATATCGATTTGGGAAGAGTCACAGTTCGTATGCTGCTATTAACAATAGTGGAGCAGAAAGGCTTAAGGGTAAGGGTCGGTTTCTTTATAATGCCGTTGATATTGATGATCCGGTTGAAATTCAAGGACCATACGTATCAGACCAAGACTGGAAACAGATTATTGCTGAAAGCAACGACAGAAACTACGGCAGCAGCACACAATTTACAATCGCCAAAGTTATTGCCGAAGATTCAAACGATGATATTATGCCGGAGACCAGTGTCTTCTTTGAGGAAAACACTTACGAAGATGACGGGCATGATGAGTCTATAGAACCTCAAGAACTTTGTGAGATAATACTATGGGCGTTCAGTCAGAAAACAGTTTCTGCCAATAAGATAACTGATAAATGCAAAATGGGAAAACGAGTTGAAAAAATTATGGGAGAGCTAACACGGCTTGGGATAATTGATGAACTGCGATCCAAGCAGCCTCGTAAGGTAATACCGACTAGTGATATCGAAGTCCCAAATGATGTGTTGACCCTGCTTCTTAATCATGGTTTTGACCTTAAGACAATAAAGCAGGCGTTCAACGGAAGAACGGCAGAGTAAGCGAATCGGAACGAGCAGAACGATTTGAGCAAGACTCTTATGGTTCTTCCCCGTATCTCTGCCAACTCCAATGATATATTCTTTCTGTGGAGGTGAGACCAATGCAACCAAGCATTTTACATGTACAGAGGCAACCGGACGGTACATATCGCACAGTCTTCCGGAATCAGCACGGACGAAAGCTCTTCCTTATGTTCGCTGAGAGTAACGGAAGGATACGAGTAACCCTGTGCTTTTACACTGACCGGGAATACTGCATAAGCGGCGAAGCGAAGTATTACGCAGAGCCGAAGAAGCTCAAAACGCGGGAAATGCCGTCGGACAAGCTTCTGGAAGTTATCGCAGCCGAGCTCGACAAAAGTTTTGCGGGTATCGAGTACAGTACCACAGACACAGCGCTTCCGCTCGCTGATTACCTGCTGCAGCACGCAGTTCAGCCGATACGAAGATACAGATTTCTCATTATGGCAGGAAGCGATGAACGCCGGGCAGATGAGCTGCCGGACAGCGTCTGCACAATGCTGAAAAACAAGCTGCACCGAACGGTGTTTTTAGAGCTCGGTTTGTATGCGGACGGCAAGGGCGTTGTGCGATGCTGCTATTACTGCGACAGAAAATACAGACAAGATGACAGGCGGGTAACTCCGCCGTCACTTGTCAGCTGTTTCTTTCCTTACACATGGCAAGGTATTCTGGAGCTTGTCAACCGTGAATTGATATGCGATTTCACACATATTATTATAACGGGCGATATCGACCCGAAGCACTGTAATTCGCCGATATGCGGCAATATTTAGGAGGATTGTTATGAAAGAACTTCCGACAGAGTACACGGACAGACGAAATATAAGTCACCGTGTCGAGCACGTCATACGCTCCGACAGCGACAGCGAGGAACGCGAGAAAACGCTTGGTGAGCTTTACAGAACGCTTGCACCGAGAGCTTCCGCGGGAATCGACATCGTGTCAGATATGACATTGAAGAACGCAGGCTGACGCTAAGGTAATTATACTATAGAAGGGAGGTGGTGTCAAGTGGCGATAATTATTTATGCGCGAAAGTCGGTTGAGAAAGAGAACAGTATCAGCTGCGAAACACAGCTGATGTACTGCCGCTCAATGATAAGACCCGATGAGAAGGACGAGAAAGTAATAGAGATAGTCGATAATGGTTTTTCCGGCGGAAACACAGACCGTGACGGATTTCAGAAGCTTATGCATCTTATCCGCAAAGGCAAAATCAGCAAGGTCATTGTTTACAGAGTTGACCGTCTGAGCCGTTCTCTCATAGATTTTGTGAACTGCCTTAACGAGTTCAAGGAGCATAACGTAAAGTTCGTATCCTCGCAGGAGACATTTGACACCTCCACCCCATACGGTGAAATGGTAGTCAAGCTGCTGATGGTGTTTGCGGAGTTCGAGCGCACCTCGATAATCGAACGTGTTACGCAGGCTTATGAGCACCGCAGTGAAATGGGTTTTTATATGGGCGGACGCAGACCTTACGGTTTCGAGCTTGTACCGGCAATGATAAATAACATCAGGTCGAAGAAGCTGAGTCCTGTTGCAGGAGAAACGGAACAGATACAGTACATATACGAGGTCTATGCGCAGGAAGACGTTACGCTACGGAGATTGCAGTCTATACTTATCACGGAGGGAAGACAGACACTTGACGGCAGTGAATGGACGACGTCAAAGCTATCCGCGCTGCTGAAAAACCCGATATACGTCAAAGCTGATTCCAACGTGTACGATTATTTCGATGCACACGGCGTAAACATTATCAGTGATCTGTCGGCATTCACAGGCGAATACGGCGCGCAGCTCTATGGACGAAGCAAGCACTCGCAGACACTTGCGGACTGGTCGGATATGAAGCTCGTGGTCATGTCGCATTGCGGTATTGTCGATCCGGAGCTTTGGCTGCGCTGTCAGCGCAAGCTTGAGCAGAACAAGCAGATAGGCAACAGCTGCAGCAACTCAACAAGCTGGCTTGCGGGGAAACTCATCTGCGAAAAGTGCGGGCATAAGATGACAACAGTCAAGAGCGTTATCAACAAGAGCAATGAGATCCGGCGTTATTTCAGCTGCACCGGAAAACAGCACAAAAAGACCTGCAAGGGTCCGAAGGTGACGATATATGCCGAGGATATCGAGAATATGGTGTCTGAGTGCATCGCGGCGAAATTCTCCGAGTTGAAGAGTGAGATACGAACTTCGAAAAATCATTCCGATGAGATAAACGGACTGAAGCTACGGATAAAAGCTGTAGAGAAGTCCGAAGCCGGGCTGCTCGATAATATCCTTTCGGGCGGGTTCAACGCCGACCTTGTTGCGCTCGCGAACCAAAAGGCGACTGCGCTCAAAAGAGAGCGGCTTGAACTTTACGAAAAGATCGAGGAGCTGAAAAACGATGCTCCCGACATCAAGTATGTCATTGACCTTTCGCGCAGCTGGCAGAACGCAGATTTCAAACGCAGAAAGCAGGTCGCATCGATAATGATAGACAGAATTATCATCGGTGATGACGGCAGCGCAAAAATAATATGGAATATATAATAAGACCGCCTCTGTTATTACGCAGGGGCGGTCAACTATTATAGAAAAAATACAGATACCACTGTTTAGCTCTTTGCGCAATCGATCAAGAACTGTCTCAGGTTTCTTTTTTATAGCGTAAATGCACCTGTTGGTATCGAGCATATGCTTCATGCAGAGATATAATACTTGACAAATCCGTCCTCATATATTATAATGTAATAAATAATATAAAGGTCAAGTGTCTTGAGGTGGTTATAATATGCAGGAAATGACAATTGACAGAGCTGTTAACAATGCAATAGCTTCGGTTGAAATGGAAGGCTTTACCATTTCCGGAGACGAGCGTGATCTTATATATAAGCTGTTACGCAAGGAGATAGCGCTCGCGGATGCGCTGAAACAGCTTAATGAAAAGAAGAGCGCGTAACTATGCCTTATAGCTTAAATGCAACAGATGCCGATTGCTATGAGGGAACGACTGTCCTTATCAATAAGCTCGGTATAAAGAATGAAACCGAGCTCGACAAGAATGAGCGTGTCATAACGGGATTCAAGACTGCGGAGCTTATCACAAAGCCACTGAAACCGGACTTTGATTTCGGCGACTACAAGCTGATACACCGCGAACTATTCTCTGATTTGTACGTTTGGGCGGGTTGCATACGGACAATATCGTTGTCCAAGAGTGCGACGGTGTTTACAGCGCCTGAGAAGATCGAGGGAATTGGTAATTCTGTCTTTAAACGGCTCAACGATTGCAATTTCTATGCAGATATGAACCGTTCTGACTTTATACGCGAAGCTGCCGAGCTGTATGATTCTCTCAATCGCCTGCATCCGTTCAGAGAGGGCAATGGCAGGACAGAACGCATTTTCTTCTCACGTCTTATCAGAAATGCCGGATTTGACATAGACTTTTCCGCTACAAACTCCGACTTGCTTATGATCGGAAGCATTCAGGCAGCGAGCGGTGTTATGGATAACTTGATAAAATTCTTTGAAGAGAACATAACAGAGTAAAATCCGCTGCCTATTCAGACAGCGGATCATTATTATTATTATTATTCGGTATCGTAAATGAGGTATGGCAGAATCCAATAACTCCGTCGGACTTCCGCCTATAAAAGTGGTATAAATGCCAATAGTTTTTATATAAAAACACCTTTAAATCAGTACGGTTTGTATCACCGAAGCGCTGGAAGTGTACTATCTCGCGTTCGCGGAGGAAGCGTATGATGTTGGTGACATCTGGGTCATCACACATACGCAGTATGTTATCATAAGTTGCGCGCGCTTTTTGTTCTGCCGCCATATCTTCTGTTATATCTGCAATAGGATCTGCCTTGCTCTGAAGATATGCGGCGCTGAAAGGCACACCGGACGCGCTTGAAGGATATACACCGTTCGCGTGGTCGATGTAGTAATCTCCGACACCGTAGCGGTCAAAGCTTCTTGCGCCTTCGCCTTTGGTGAGCTGTGTAACGATACAGCCGACCATTTCGAGATGTCCGAGTTCCTCGGCACCTATATCGGTCAGCAGTGCGATACCGCTTCTGTCGGTCTGCGCAAAGCGCTGGGAAAGGTAGCGGAGAGAAGCTCCCAGTTCACCGTCGGGACCGCCATACTGTGACAGAATATAGCTTGCAAGCTTCGGGTTCTTGTTGTTGATCTTAACAGGGATCTGAGTCATTTTGGTAAAGATAAACATATAAAGCCCTCCTTATGTCATTTTCTGGGACGGCCACACGCCGTTCAGCCATTCCCACTCGTTCTCGCAGTCCGAAGAGCACGAAAAAAGTGGATAGCAGCGTTTCTCGAACGCCTCTCTGCATATCTCGGAATTCCTGCAGGCTTCTCTGAACATTTTCAGTGCGCGGCTGTCGTCGGGGTGAGTGTCAAGGTAGAGCTTTAAGTCGTTTGCAAAGAACATAGCTTCGCTGAGCTTTCGCATAAGCTGCTGAGCGCTCATCTGTCTGTTATTTTCCATCGTACAGTCCCCTTTCATATTCCGAGATACTTATGTCAAGCTCGGGAAATATCGTTCCGCGTTCGAGTGCTTTTTCGGGAGTATAGACCCTGCCGAGCATCTGTATCGGCACATACGCATAACCAACGCTCGTTCTTACGGTGTCCGGCATTGTCATATCTGTGCATTCGTTGTAGTTCATGCTGATCTTTCCTTTCATTGTGATTATTTGCCGTTCGACATCCTGTCATATGGCTTTTTTATTTTATGCCGGGAATGTGAATAATGACACATGAAAACACAGAGCACAGATGTTACTAAAAACTGTCGGAGAATAACGCTTCTGAAGCATTATACCGATAAAAACTGTATTTTTTATTGACAAAATGTATTGAAAAATTATTTAGGGTGTGCTATAATAAAATAAGTATTTGTGACTTAAGATTTTTTGTTTATGTCTCCCCGCCGGAGGCGGGGAGACATAAATGTAAGTCATCATTTCTGCTTAGGTTGTGAACAATTATAATAAAATATATAATTATATCCACAGGAGGATTGCAATGATACAGATCCGTGAAGCAAAGACAGAAGATCTTAGCAGAATACTTGAATTATACTCATTACTTTTCGGAAAGGGAATGCTGAATAAAACTCCCGATGTTGTCAAGATATGGGATCGCCTTATGGCGGACCCTTTTTATCATGTTATAGTAGCGGAAGAGGACGGAAAGCTCGTCTCAACATGCTCCTGTATGATAATAGAGAATATAACGTACGACCACAGACCTTACGCTATCGTGGATAATATAGTTACCGACAGCGAATACAGAGCGCAGGGACTCGCTTCCGCGTGCCTTGAAGAAGCTAAAAGGATAGCTGAGAAGGCTGACTGCATAAAGATAATGTTAACGACTGCCTCAAAGCTCAATTCTACATATAAATTCTATGAAAAGCTCGGCTACAACAGGCAGGATTCCACAGCATTCACACAATGGCTTTAAGGAGAAAAGATGGCAGAAAATCTCAAAACTATATCCGAAAACAGGCAGGTGCGCCACGAATATTTCATAGTTGAAAGTCTGGAGGCTGGCATCGAACTTACCGGAACAGAAGTGAAATCCATACGTCAGGGCGGCGTTAATCTGCGCGACTCGTGGATCTCGATCGAAAACGGCGAGGCGTATGTTAAGCAGATGCACATATCCCCGTACGAAAAGGGCAATATATTCAACAAAGATCCGATGCGCGAACGCAGGCTTCTGATGCACAAGCGCGAGATAATGCGTCTGTTCGGAATGGTAAAGCAGGAGGGACTTACACTGATACCGGTGTCGCTTTATTTCAAGGGCAGCCGCGTAAAAATGCAGGTCGGTCTCTGTAAGGGCAAGAAGCTTTATGATAAACGCGCGTCAATGGCGGAGCGCGACGCAAAGCGCACCATAGACCGTGCAATAAAGGAACGCAATCAATGAAAAAGGCAGTTTCGATAGTTTTCGCCGTACTGTTTTTCATGGCGGCGGGATTTACTGCGTATGCGGAGAATTCATACAGGCTTCTCGACAGCAATAAGGATATTCTCGGTGGCAACATCGTATATCAGCCCGAGCAGCAGATATTCCGACTGACAAAGGGAGAAACATATTCGGTGGAGCTTTCTGCGGACAGAGGACTCTACTTTTTTGTAACTGTCGGCGGATATGAGAGTGCAAACGGCAGCGGCAGCGCTGACAACGGTATAAGATGCGGCTGTGAGATACGGCTTGACTGTTATGACTCCGAAGGTGAGGTCATTACCCCGGTCTATGATACGATATTTACAGAGGCGGACGGTGTGTTCTGCCGCTGGAGCATAGGCTCGGACGATATGTACTCCGGACTTCCGGAAAATACGAAAAAAGTAAGACTTACGATCAAGGCAGATGCCGAACGCCAGTATATAAAGGCATTGGAAATGCATACAAGCGATACCGTGGCGCTGAATAAAACGCTGAGAGAATGGGAGTCTCATAAGCTCGGCAATATCAACGCACAGACCACCCTCGCCGATTACTGGATAATGGTTGGATTTGTTGCTGCGGTCGCTGCGGTAATGATAGTATTCCGCAAAATTCGTGACAGTATCAGAAACAAGAAATGAGGAACATTAAACAGCACAGTCAGTACATTTTCCCCCGCCGTAGGCGGGGGAAAATACAAATAGCTGCATAGTATAATATTTCGGTAAAAGAAATGAGGAAATGGTATGACAGTTACAATGAAGATTGAAGGAATGATGTGCGGCCACTGCGAGGCGTCGGTAAAGAAAGCATTGGAAGCTCTTGACAGCGTGCAGAGCGCCGAGGTCAGCCACGAAAAGGGAACAGCGTTGCTCACGCTTTCCGGTGAGGTATCGGTGGATACGCTCAGACAGACAGTGGAAGACCTTGATTACAAGGTCATTGGAATAGAGTAGTATTACTGAAATAAATCATAATTTATAGAGCCCTACCCCCGGCCCCTCCCCTAAAGGGGAGGGGGGAATTATTCCTATATGTGGGGAGCAGAGCTCCCCACACCCCACCTGTTTGGAACGTGGGGCGAAGCCCCACCCGAAGGGCGCGGGGCGACCGGAAAGCCCCGCATTTCAGGGGCGTGGGGACGGAGTCCCCACCCGAAGGAGGTGCGGAGGGCGACCGGAAAGCCCTCCGCAAATTCCCCCACAAATTATGATTTATAAAAAATTACTTTACCCGTGAAAGGATGGAAAAAATGAAAGATTTTTTACAGCTCGCACACGACAGATATTCATGTCGCAAATTTGACGGCAGAGATATTCCCGAAGAGGATATAAACAAAATAATCGAAGCCGGTATAATTGCTCCCACAGGAGTAAATTTTCAGCCTATAAAGATCTGGGTATTCAAAAGTGAAGAGGCACGAGCAAAGCTTGTCTCCTGCACAAAGATGAAGTTCATCGAGCCTGCAAAGGTGATATTCGCTGTGGGCGGCGATCCGAAAACATCGTGGACGCGTCCGTTCGATCAGAAGAGCTTCGCCGATGTTGACGCCGCGATAGTTATAACGCACATGATGCTTGAGATACACGATCTCGGCTACGGCTCGACATGGATAGGTCATTTCGATCCTGGTGCACTTGCGGAGCTTTTCCCCGAAACAAAGGACTACAATATGATAGGTCTGCTTCCCGTAAGCGGCAGAGCAATGGAGCCCTCTGAACGTCACGAGCTCCATAAGCCCATTTCTGAAATAGTAACTGAATTATGACCACCACTGAGCCCCCTCCCCATGGGAGGGGGCTGTTATATTCTCTGTGGGGAGCATACCAGAACGGGGTGTAGGGCGAAGCCGTGAAAAAAGCACCATCTCCCTTGGGAGATGGTGCAGTATATTAATCTTCTTTTTCTCTGTCCGGTATTTCTACAACCTCTTCGGTTTCCTTCGAAAGATCTACCTTGACAGTATCTTTTTCCTCCGCCGGAGCGTCTGCTTTAACTTCATCTTCCGGCTCGGTATATTCGTTGTTCATTATCTTGATGAACATATCGCCGTCCATTTTTTCGTGCTTCATCAGATACTGCGCAACACGGTCAAGGCAGTCGCGATGTGTCTCGATGATGTTGCGTGCATTCTCATAAGCTGTATCTACCAGCTCTCTGACTTCCGCGTCGATCTCGCCGGCAATATTCTCGGAATAGTTTCTGCCGTGAGAATAGTCACGTCCGAGGAATACCTCAGCGTCATTCGTTCCGTAAACGATAGGTCCTATCTTCTCGCTGAAGCCATAGCGTGTTACCATGTTTCTTGCAACGTTCGTAGCACGCTCGATATCATTCGAAGCGCCGGTGGAAATATCCTCAAGCACTACCTTTTCTGCAACTCGTCCGCCGAGCAGAACGATAAGCTCTTCTTCCATTTCACGCTTGCTTCTGTAGTTCTTGTCGTGATCCGGGAGCGACATTGTAAATCCGCCCGCCTGACCTCTCGGGATTATCGTTACATGGTGTACTTTATCCTGCGTGGGGCAGAAATATGTGCAGACTGCGTGTCCGCCCTCGTGATAAGCTGTAAGGCGTTTCTCTGCTTCTGTCACCACTCTCGACTTCTTCTCGGGACCGGTAACTACCTTGATAGCCGCTTCTTCAACGTCTTCCTGGACGATAGCCTTTCTGTTCTTGCGTGCGGCAAGAAGTGCGGACTCGTTCAGAAGGTTTTCAAGATCGGCACCCGTAAATCCTGCTGTCGATTTTGCGATAGTCGCAAGGTCTATATCCGGCGAGAGCTTCTTGTTTCTTGTGTGGACCTTGAGTATCTCCTCGCGACCTTTTATGTCGGGATAGCTTACTGCTATCTGTCTGTCAAAACGTCCCGGACGCAGCAGCGCGGGGTCAAGTATATCGCGTCTGTTGGTAGCCGCCATTACAATGATGTTCTGATTCTCGGTAAATCCGTCCATTTCAACGAGAAGCTGGTTCAGCGTCTGTTCACGTTCATCGTGACCGCCGCCGAGACCCGCGCCTCTCTGTCTGCCGACTGCGTCTATCTCGTCAATGAACACTACCGAAGGAGTATGCTTCTTTGCCTGATCGAACAGGTCTCTTACACGCGATGCTCCGACGCCGACGAACATCTCAACAAAGTCGGAACCGCTTATCGAGAAGAAGGGAACGCCGGCTTCTCCGGCAACTGCCTTTGCGAGCAGCGTCTTACCTGTTCCGGGAGGTCCCACGAGCAGCACACCCTTGGGTATTCTCGCACCGAGTTCCTGATATTTGCGTGGATTTTTCATGAAGTCAACTATCTCTTCGAGCTCCTGCTTTTCCTCGTCAGCACCGGCAACATCGGCGAATGTGACCTTCTTACCGTTTGCAGGCTGATTCCTCGTGTTCGCACGCGAGAACTGGTTCAGCTTTCCGCCGCCCGTCGTCTGGCGCATTATCACGAATGTGAAGCCTATCATCAGCGCTATCAGTACGAGATAAGGAATGAAGCTGAGCAGGAAGGAGTTGTCGGACACCGGCTCATAGTCGCATTCGAGCGGGGATTCGGGATTCTGTTTGTTGTATTCCTCTCGGTAGTCCTCCGTATCTCTGAGGAACAGGCTCACATAAGGAACTGTGTATCTGTATGTTGTATTCTGGTTGTTTTTCAGCTTGAAATCAAGTCTTCCGCTTCCGAGGTCAAGGTCGTATGCTGTGACATTATACTTGTCGAATTCATCAAGAAGCGTCGAATACGGTCCTTTGAACGTCGTGATACCGTTTCCGGCATACGAAGGGACAAGGTTGTTCAGTATAGCGATAAGTCCCATAACGAGCAGAACGATTATCAGCGCGTATATCAGGAACCCCTTGAACTTATTGTTGTTTTGCTGCATTTAAACCGCCTTTCCGGATATGTTCCCACATATTATACATTATTTTTATCAGAATTATCTGTTATTTTTCGTAAACTTCTCTTTTCAGCACGCCGATGTACTTTAAATTGCGGTATATTTCGGCGTAATCGAGCCCGTAACCGACTACGAATTCGTTCCCGACATCAAAGCATTTGTAGTCTGCTCTGACATCGCTCACTTTTTCCGCTGTGACCTTGTCAAGCAGCGTGCATATCTTCACCGATGCGGGATTTTTCTGCATCAGATACGACTTTACTGCAGCGAGCGTTCTCGCGGTATCGAGGATATCCTCGACTATTATAACATCGCGCCCGGTTATATCGGTGTCGAGATCTTTCAGTATCCGCACATTTCCCGATGATACCGCGGCATTGCCGTAAGATTTCGCGACCATGAAATCAATATCGCACATAAGGTCGATCTCTCTCAGAAGATCCGCCGTAAAGATCACCGAACCTTTTAGTATCCCGACGAGAAGCGGCGTTTTTCCGGAATAATCCGCAGTTATTTCTCTGCCGATCCTTTCGACGCTTTGTTTTATTTCTTCTTCCGTGAAAAGTATCCGCTCAACATCTTTATGCATAGCTTTGCCCTCTCTTCACAAATCACTGTCAACATCTTAAAAAAGTATCCTTTTCTGTCTTCCCGCCTCCGGCGGGGAGACAGAAGTGCGAAAACTAATTTTTACCCTGTGAACAGTGTTTCACAAATATCCATTAGATTAGTATATCACAACTCGGTGAAAAAATCAACACCCAAAATGTTCAAATTATGAAAATCCGCTGATATTGCGGTAAAATGTCATTTTTCGGCATTTTTTTCCTTATTTATCTCGACTTGTAGTTCTGGACTTCCTCGCCGACGTAAAAAATTTTTTTACGGACATACGCGAACCTGTTTTTACAGAGGTTTACTTTTCCAAACTCCTTTTCTATGATCTCACAGCACTGCGAGATACGAAGCCTAGTCGGCTCAACGTCATGGGCTTTGAGCTCTGAGGCTATTATGCGGAATTTCACGGCAGGGGAGAGCTCTTTCAGCCTGCGGGAGTCATATCCGATACCTTTTCTGCATTCTTCCGCGCATTTTAAGGACTGCTCCGCTATGAACGCTTCGTCGTCCGCGACCGCAGCAGTCATTCTTGTGATCGCTTCAATAACAGACGGGTTGAATTCCTTTAGCATCGGCAGGACTTTATGGCGTATGCGGTTGCGGGTGCAGTCGTCGATGAGATTTGTGCTGTCTGTTACATAATCTATGCTGTTCAGGCGGCAGTATTCCTCCGTCTGCTCTCTCGAACAGAATATAAGCGGGCGTATGAAATATCCGCGCACCGGCGGTATCCCGGCGAGACCCTTTGTTCCCGTGCCGCGTATTATATTCATAAGCACCGTTTCGGCATTGTCATTCGCGGTGTGAGCAGTCGCAAGCTTTGAGCCGTATTTTTCGCGCGCGTTTTCAAAGCACTCATATCTGAGTCTTCTTGCGGCTTCTTCTAAGCTTTCATGCTTTCCGAGCGCTCCTTTGACATCTATATTATATACTTCGAGCGGTATGCTAAGCTCCGCGCAGAATTTCCGCACAAAAGCCTCGTCGCCGTCACTTTCGGCGCCGCGCAGATTATGGTTTATATGGCAGGCGGAAACGCTTATCCCGAGCTCATCGCGAAGTGTGAACATAACGTGCGCCAGCGCGCAGCTGTCAGCTCCGCCGCTTAGTCCCACGGTCACTGCGTCTCCCGCTTTCAGCATATCATATTTTTTTACCGCTTCAACGACCAGGTTCATCATATCTTCGCTCCAGATCGCTGAACCGCGTGAACTGGCCGTCCCAGCGCAGGTTTATTTTTCCGACTTCACCGTGGCGGTTCTTTGCGATTATACATTCGCAGCTTTCGACATTTTCTTCCGACTTTGTGTAATATGCTTCACGATAAAGGAACAGCACTATATCCGCATCCTGTTCGATAGAACCCGATTCACGCAGGTCGGAAAGCATGGGCCGTTTGTCCTCTCTCGATTCGGGTCCGCGCGAGAGCTGTGACAGTGTGATAACGGGAACGTTCAGCTCTTTGGCCATAATCTTGAGATTTCTTGTTATCTCCGAGACTTCCGCAACACGGTTCCCGGAATTCTTGCCGGAAGTCATCAGCTGTAAGTAGTCTATAACGACCAGCCCGAGATCGGTCATTCTGCGGAGCTTCGCCTTCATTTCACCGATAGTGATGTTCGCGGTATCATCAACGAACAACTCTATCATGTTGAGCATCTCCGCCGCTTCGTTCAGATTCGGCCACTGGGAACGTTCGATAGTGCCGGTTTTCAGCGCTGTCGAGGGTATTTTTCCCTCGGACGAGAGCATACGCTCGACAAGCTGTTCGCGCGACATTTCGAGGCTGAACACGGCTATTTTCTTGTTGCGCTGTATTCTTGCCGCATTGACGGCAATGTTCATCGCGAAAGATGTTTTTCCCATACCGGGACGCGCCGCGATAAGTATAAGGTCGGACGGGTTGAGTCCGTAGATGTATCTGTCAAGATTCGGAAATCCCGAGCTCATGCCTTTTTTGTCGGCTTCATCGGGGTGTTCGGCGAGATAAGCCAGTTTTTTGAGCAGCTCACGCAGCGTGTTTCCGATATGTATAAGACCTTTGATATCTTTTTCGCTTCGTATGTCAAAAATGCGCTTTTCTGCATATTCAAGAACTGTGGAAGGCTCGTCGGTCCCAGCGTTCGCTTTTTCGAATATATCCTTCGACGCCATTATCAGTCTGCGCATCATGAACTTGTCGTCAAGTATCTGCGCATAGCTTTCGATCGAGGATTTCTCAACAGACAGCTGCGACAGCTTAAACAGATATGTCCTTGCGCTGTCCTGCGACTCAAAAACGCTCTGACGGACGCAGTTCTCGGTCACGCTGACTATGTTGATGTCCTCGCCGCTGACAAAGAGCTTCTGCAGCACTGAGTATATCCCGTTGTGCATTTTGATGTGGAAATGTTCCGGAGTCAGCTTGTCGGTCACCTGAGTGATAAGCTCCGGCTCGATTATAAGTGAACCGAGCACTATCTGCTCGGCATCTATATTAAAGGGAAGATCGGACTCGTTTATAATGAGTTCCGCCATTTGCTTCACCGCCTTGAGATTTTTGCCGCTGCCGCTTGAGATTTTTGCCGCTCTCGCTTGAGATTGGGGCTCCGCCCCGGACCCCGCTTTTTTTCGTACGCGAAAAGAAGCAAAAGCGACATATAGTACTCTTTACTGAAGCTCTGTCACCTGTACCTTGAATTTGGCGGAAACGCCGTTGTAGAGCCGCGCTTCGGCTTCGAATGTACCGAATGACTTTATTTCCTCTTTAAGAACTATCTTTTTCTTGTCAATGTCAAGACCGTGAGCGTCCTTTATCAGCTTTACGATGTCCTTGCCGGTCACAGAGCCGAAGAGTCTGCCGTTAGAACCCGCTTTCAGCGCAGTAGAGAAAGTCTTGCCGTCGATAATCGAAGCGATTTTCTTTGCATCGGCGATCTCAGTGTCGATTTTGTGCTGTGCGTGCGCCTGCTGACCTTCGAGTATGTTCATGTTGGCGTTTGTCGCTTCAACTGCGAGATTCTGCTTTATAAGGCAGTTACGGGCGTATCCGTCCTTGACTTCCTTGATCTCGCCCTTTTTCCCGGTTCCCTTGACGTCCTGTAAAAGTATTACTTTCATTTCTTTTGTCCTCCGAATATTTTGTGTATTATTTTTATTAAGTTATAAATTAAAATGCGAAGCGAGTCGCTTTTGCTACTTTTCGCGTCCGAAAAGTAGCGGGGTTTGGGGCAGAGCCCCAATCTCAAGCGTAGCGTTTCTCTTAAAATCTCAAGCGAAGTGCATCTGTCTCAGCTGTTCAGGCTCTCGTAATATTTGTCGATAGCCTCTTTGAGTCTGTTATATACATCTTCAATTGTGGAATCCCTGAACTGCGCGCCGGCCATTGTCTGATGTCCGCCGCCTCCGAGGGCTTCGGCAATAAGCTGTACGTTTATCGCGCCGAGTGAACGGCAGTTCAGCGCTATTTCGTCGCCGGACATTCTTGCTATAACGAAAGAAGCCTTGACGTCAGCGACTCCGAGCAGGTCATCCGCAGCCTGCGGCGCCGCAGTTCGCAGATCCTGCACCACTTTTTCTGCGGTAGCTATCGCGCAGTTGCGATAGATAGAAGCTGATGCCACAAGTTCGGACTTCTGTCGGTATGTTTCCATAGTTCCCGCAAACATTGATTTTACATTTACCGTGTCCGCGCCGAGCTTACGAAGTGCTGCAGCAGCTTCGAACGTTCTCACGCCCGTACGCAGCGTGAAGTTCTTCGTGTCGAGCATTATTCCGGACAGCAGTGCTTCCGCCTGTACAGACGATATCTTGCCGGCGTCGCCGAAATACTGGAGAAGCTCCGTCACCATTTCACAGGCACTCGAAGCATACGGCTCGTGGTGGAATATCATAGCCTTGTCGATGTAGTTTATCATCTTTCTGTGGTGGTCGATGACAACTACTTTTTCAGCGCGTTCGAGAAGTTCCGGAACATCGACGATGTTCGGATTATGCGTATCGCAGACTATCAGGAGCGAATTATCGCCGAAATTCTCCTTTGCTTCCGAAGGGCTTATGAACAGATAGCCCTTTTCTTTTTCGTACAGATAATCGTACAGCCTCATTGAAAGAGTGGTGCTTTTGTCGATTATCGCGTAGGAATTCTTGCCGAGCCTTCTGACGACTCCGGCTAGTCCGACGCAGGCTCCGACGGCGTCGAGATCGCTGTTGCGATGTCCCATTATGTAAACGTCGTCTGCCTGTTCGATAGCTTCAATGAGCGAGCTTGCGATTATTCGTGTCTTTACCTTTGTATGGCGTTCTACGCCCTTAGAGAGTCCACCGTAGAACTCAAATCCGTTGTCAGTTTTTATAGCAGCCTGGTCTCCGCCTCTTCCGAGCGCCATATCAAGCGCCTGACGCGCCAGATCTTCGCTTTCGGAGAGCGTTTTGCCTGTTCTTCCTATTCCTATCGAAAGTGTTACGCTTATACGGTCGTTTACCTGTATTTCGCGCGCGAGGTCGAGTATCTTGACCTTTTCTTCTATCATGGTACGCACATAGCGTTCCTCAATGACAGCCCAGAAGCGCTCGCGGTTATACTTTCGCAGTATTCCGTTCGTGCTGGTTATGAAATCTTCAAGAAGCTTGTCTATCTGTACTGTGATCTTCGCGGTCTCGCTTTCGGAGCTTCCGCCGAAAAGTTCCTCATAGCTGTCAATTACGATTATCATCACGACAGGCTTTGAGAGGCGCTTTTCCGTTTCGAGAGCGCGGATCCTTGTGATATCGAGAAAATATATCAGGAATACATTCTTTTTTTCGGGGTCGGCAGGTGTGTCCGCATAGACTTTATAATAGCTGTTCTTGTATTTTATCTCGTAATAGCCCTCTTTTTCTAGCAGCTTTTCAAGCGGGAGCTTTGTGATGCTTTCGATCGAGTTGCCGTAAACCGCCTCGTCCTCGAATTTGGCAGAGAAATCCTCATTGTACCATACGAGCTTGTTTTTGTCGTCAACGATAGCTATGCTTATGGGCATATAGTTCATCGAGACGCGTTCCATACGGTCGATCTCGGAATCTATCCTCGCAAAATACTGGAAATTTTTTCTTGTTACCGAGATGAGCTTGGCAGCGGTAAAACCGCCGGTCACGCACAGTATAGGCGCAAATATACAGAACGTCTCCAGTGACGCGTTATAAAGGAATATCAGCATGACCAGCGCCGATAAAGTCAGCGAGATCACAGCGATCACGAGTCCCGCGTCGCGGAAATTGTTCTTCATCACAGCACCCCCGTTCATAATTAAGTAATTGTGAAAATGTTCCGAGTCGCTTTTGCTTCTTTTCGCGTACGAAAAGAAGCGGGGTGCGGGGCAGAGCCCCGCTCTCGAGCGAAGCGTCTTACGGTCAAACTTCCATGATTATCGGAAGTATCATAGGGCTTCTTCCCGTTTTTGAGAATATGAATCCGCCGAGCGCGTCCTTTACGTCGGATTTGAGTCCCGACCATTCTCTCATGTTGGGATATACCGCCTTTTTCATTACGGCTGCGGCGCGCTCTCTCGCTTCGTCCATGAGAGCTTCCGATTCACGCACATAAACAAATCCCCTCGAAACTATGTCGGGTCCGGACATTATCTTTCCGGTGGATTTTTCCACCGCAGCAACGACGATTATCAGGCCGTCCTGCGCAAGATGCTTTCTGTCGCGAAGTACCACCGAGCCGACATCTCCGACGCCGAGTCCGTCCACGAGGACCTGTCCCGCGGTGACCTGACCGGTTATCTTCATATCCGTGCCGTCGGTCTCAATGACCGTGCCGTTCCCGGCGATAAAGATGTTCTCTTCCGGAATGTGGAGCTGCCGCGCGAGCTCAGCGTGCTTGAACATGTGCTTGAACTCGCCGTGTATCGGTATGAAGAACTTCGGGCGCGTAAGCGAGATCATCATCTTGAGCTCTTCCTGGCAGGCGTGTCCGGAAACGTGTACATCGTACATCGCCTCATAGATGACCTTTGCGCCGGCTTTCATAAGCTCGTTCACAACGCGTCCCACCAGCTTTTCGTTGCCGGGTATCGGATTTGCGGAAATAATGATAAGGTCCTGCGGGGTGATCGTCACCTGCTTATGCTCGTTGTTCGCCATTCTTGACAGCGCGGACATAGGTTCGCCCTGACTTCCTGTGGTTATGATAACAAGCTCCTCCGGCGGTATTTTTCCGATCTTGTCTATATCGACGAGTATGCCCTTCGGAACTCGTATATAGTTAAGCTCTATCGCGGTTGTGAGCACGTTTATCATGCTCCTGCCAGAAACAGCGACCTTTCTTCCGGTCATCTCGGCATTGTCTATTATCTGCTGTATGCGGTGGATATTGCTTGAGAATGTCGCGACGATGATGCGCTTTCTCTCCGCCTGAGAGAAGAAATTGCGGAACGTCGCGCCGACTCTGCGTTCCGACATCGTATATCCGGGACGTTCTGCGTTCGTGCTTTCGGACAGCAGCGCGAGAACGCCTCTGTTGCCGAGCTCGCCGAATCTCGCGAGGTCGATTATCCCGCCTTCTATCGGCGTATAGTCCACCTTGAAGTCACCGGTGTGTATTATGATGCCGGCGGGCGTGTGTATCGCGAAGCCGCAGGAATCCGGTATCGAGTGGTTCACGCGTATGAATTCTACCGCCATGCATCCCATTTTCACAGTCTGGCGCGGCTGGACAACGTTCAGCTTACACTGACTGAGTATGCCGTGCTCTCTGAGCTTTCCCTCGACCAGTCCGAGCGTGAGGCGCGTTCCGTAAACCGGCACATTGACCTGCTTGAGCAGATATGCGAGACTTCCGATATGATCCTCATGTCCGTGCGTCAGCACAACGCCGCGGAGCTTATCCTTATTCTTGATAATGTAGGTGAAATCCGGGATAACAAGATCTACGCCGAACATATCCTCATCGGGGAAGGCAAGACCGCAGTCCACGATGAACATATCGTTGCAGCACTCATAGAGATAAAGGTTCTTGCCTATTTCGTTAAGTCCGCCGAGCGGTATTATCTTCACCGGAGCGGAGCGTCTTCCGGGCTTTCTGCTGTCATGCACTGCGGGAGCTATCATGTTTTCGGGGCGCTCTCTGCGGTCGTTGCGCAGTATCTCCTTTGTTCTTGCTTCCGCCGCGCGTTCTGTTGTTCGCGGTGCAGTCTGCTGCTTCTGCTTTGAAGCGGCTCTCTGACGTGTTGTTTTTCCCTGATGCGCAGACGCTGCGGGCTTCTTGTTTGAGGGATTCTTCACACTTTTTTTCTGATTTCCGGGCATACCCGGCATAAGGTATCTGCCCGGCTGCGGAGCTTTATGGCTCTGAGCGGACGGCTTGCGGTTGTTCTTTTTTTCCATTTTGTCTCTCTTTCATGCACCGGTGAGCGTTCGTTCATTGAAGATAAGATGATAGACGCTTCCGGTGTGTTATTGTCATTATATTCATATTTAAACGGCATCTTCGCCGTTGGGCGCATAGTAATACATTATTTATTATACTCCTTTTCGTAAAAAAAGTCAAGCAAAATTATATCCCGTGTTTAAGCGAGCTTACGGCGTTCCTTATCATTTTTTCCGTTCTGTCGCAGAGCGATGCGGCAGTTTCTGTTCCAAAGCTCTCGGCATACAGGAATATCCCGGTCCCGCGTTTGTCGGGGCGCAGAAACACACGCTCTCCGTCCTCTACAATGACGGCGCCCTCGTTTTCTTCCGGGACAGCTTTAAGCCGCCCGAGCACTCTCTGCGGAGGACAGCTCACTCTGATGAATCTTCCTGCTGTCGATGACTTCGGTAACGAAGCGATAAGCTCTGCGGGCGTCATTCCCGAATCGGTCATATATCTTAGAGCCTTGAGCGCCATTATGAACCCGTCGCGCATATAGAGCTGCTCTGCTGCGAGCTTCCGGGCTTCCTCGTCACTGTCGTCCATGGAGCTCGCATAATATCGGAGTATGTTTTTCCCGTACTGTTCTGCTGCGGTCTCGGCCGTATGCGGGAACGAGAACGGCAGGGCAGTGTCGTTCCCGAGCTTTGCTTCATACGCGCATACGGCGAGCGTGAGCGACACCGGGTCTATTCGTGTGTCGCCCGATGAGATATATGCGGTATCTCCGGTTTCGGAAACTGTGATCGTCAGCTTTTCGCCCTCTCCGGAGATCTTCTGTGCAAACGACCTGCATATCTGTTTGATAGCACTGCATGACGATAATAGCCTTACATCAAAAGGAGATCTGAATCCGCTTAGTCGGTCAAGTTCGGCTGTATATAGCTTTTCCGCGCCGGAGAACCTGTATATCTCGCCGAAGCTGTCCCAGCCCGCGGTCATATATTCTCCGCGCGTCACTGCTCCGTGAAGTATGCGCTCCTTCACGCGCTTGAGCGGCAGGATCCCTGCCGAGTAGATCATTATCCGCGTGCGTTCTTTTGATGAGATATGCGTTATTATGTCCGCGCCGAGCAGTTTTGCCGAATGAGCCAGCACGGTGAGCGGTACCTCTCCGCAGTCGGCGGCACACTTGCCGGAGCTTGATATGCCGCTGATAAGCGCGTATTTTATGCTTTCGGACGCGGAGCCCTCAGAGCAGGAAACAGCTATGCAGGAATCGGTTATTTTTGCGAGAGCACACCCGATCTTTACTGCAAATCCGGGAGTTATAACAGTATTCGTAGCGCCGGATATGCCGTCCTCGCTGAGTTCCGGGACGGTAATGCCGCCGTATTTCACATCAGATTCGACTGTAACTCCTTTTCCGATACGTTTATTGTTCCATATACGCACGCCGCCTTTTATGACCGCGTGCTCGCCGATAACTGCGCCCTCGCCGATCACGGCGTTCTCATATACGGCGGCTCCGGTGCCGATCTTTGCGCCGCAGCACACGATACAGTCATTGAGCGTCACGTCTTCGCCGACGAAAGCGCCGTCCATGACTATCGCGCTGCTCAGCTTTGCGCCGTCGGATACATAAGCTCCGGAGCCTATCGAGGTGCAGCCCTTTGAGAGCGCTTTCGGCGAGAAATATGCTCCCTTTGCTATGAACGTCTCGCGGCTTATTTCACATTCCTTGTCCTTTTGCTCGCATTCCGGGAGGACTGCGCGTATCTTCCCGTTTATGAGGTCGGCGGAACAGCGCTTATATGCCGGAATATCCCCGATGTCGCACCAATAGCCATTTTCTTCGTAATAACCGAGCTTCATTCCGCGCTTCAGCATCTCCGGGAAAACCTCTTTCGCAAAATCCACCGGTTTTCCGTTCCCGATAAGTCCAAGCACAGCGGGAGAGACCACATATATCCCGGTATTCACTAGGTCGTTGCGGCAGTTGACGAACGACGGTTTTTCACAGAAACCGGTAACTGTTCCGTTTTCGCCGATTATGACACCGTATTCGCGCGGGTCGTCCACGGAAATAACAGCGATCGTAGCGGCATTGCCTGATCTTTTATGATGCTCGTACATAGCGGCAAGATCGAAGTCGCACATAGCGTCGCCGCTTATTATCAGTATATCCTCGCTGAAATCGGCTGCGGCTTTTTTTACGCAGCCTGCCGTTCCGAGCGGTGTGTCCTCATAAGATACGAAGATGCGAAGTCCGCCGAATCTGCCGTCCCCGAGAAATTCCTCTATTTTAGCGCCTTTGTATCTTACCGCGGCGGCGGCTTCTGTGCAGCCGCTCTTTCCGAGCTGCTCGATGATGTACTGCAGCACTGGTTTGCCGCATATTGGTACAAGCGGCTTCGGAAGATCACAGGTAAGCGGGCGAAGTCTTGTTCCTTCACCACCCGCAAGAATAACAGCTTTCATATTATTTTTCCTCCGTAAAAAATCCTTGTCAATTGTCACAAGTTGTTGTTTTTGCATAGAATAAAGCAGGAATGATTTATTGCATTTCTTATTATTGCACAGGAAAGGGTGATTTATTTATGAAACCGGTATTAATTCCGCTCGATTCATATACATCGGCAAGAAAAGCGGTGCGTTATCTTTCAACAAAGGGGATAAGCGCACGCGTTGAAAAGATAAGCTCCGGGATATTCGGGTGCAGGTTCGGTATCCGGACGGACGAACCGCCGGAAAAAGTCTGCGCCATGCTCGCCGAAGTCCGCATACGCTGCGGGAACTCTATGCCTGTTCCTCCGCCCCCGCCGCCGCCCGGTCACAGACCTCCTCCTCTTCCGCCTCCGGGAATATTCCCCCCGCGGCGCGGAAAACGGTAACCTGACGGAAGGGGGCGTCGGGATTGATATATTTTGACAACGCGGCGACGACCTATCCAAAGCCGCCCGCCGTGATAGCGGCGATGTCACGCGCTCTGGTGCGGTACGGCGCAAACCCCGGAAGAGCAGGTCATGCGATGTCGCTTGAAACGTCAGATGCTGTATTTGACGCGAGGCAGAAATGTGCGGACTTTTTCGGAGCCGATGTTGAGAACACGGTGTTCATGCCGAACTGTACGTTTGCGCTCAATACGGCAATAAAGGGGATACTGACTGAGAATTCCCACGCTGTCACCAGCGATATAGAGCACAACGCCGTGCTTCGTCCGCTTTATGCGCTTTCAAAAAACAGCGGGATATCATATTCGTTTGCGGAAACCGGAAGCGACGACCAGACTGCCGAAAGCTTTGAGCGCCTTATAAACCGCCGCACAAAGGCGGTGATCTGCACACTGGCCGGAAATGTCAGCGGGCGCATAATGCCTGTGAAGATGATAGCTGAGATCTGCCGGCGAAGGGGGATATGCTTTATAGTTGACGCGGCTCAGGGAGCGGGTGTTATACCGATAAAGCTGTCGGACGGCATAAACATCATCTGCGCTGCGGGACACAAGGGATTGTACGGACCTATGGGAACGGGACTTCTTGTCACGGACGGGAAATACCGTCTGAAAACGCTCGTGGAGGGCGGAACGGGAAGCAACTCGAAAGACCCCGCTCAGCCGGAATTTCTGCCAGACCGCTTTGAAAGCGGCACTATAAACACAGCGGGAGCTATCTCGCTTGGTGCGGGAGTCGATTTCGTTAACTCAAAGGGCATAGTTGCGATACGCGCTCACGAATCCGAACTCTGCGAACGTTTCTTCGCGGGAATGAAAAAGCTTCCGTTCGTGAAGCTCTACAGCGACGCGTTTGATGAGCGCTTTGTCCCGGTGATACCGTTCAACATCGGCGATATACCTGCGGAGAAAACGTCCGCAATGCTCAGCGACGCGGGATTTGCGCTGCGCGGGGGATTCCACTGCGCATATCCGGCGCATAAAAAGATCGGCACCGGAGAGACCGGCGCCGTAAGGTTCTCGCCTTCGGTATTCAATAATATGTCTGAGGTGAACGCGCTTATTCGCGCTGTGGGAAGACTTGGGATCAGAAATTGTGCAAACAGATGAAAAAAGCCGGACTGTACATACGTACCAGCCCGGCTGTCTGTTATATTGCCTTTATTATCTTAAGCGCATCGGAGCCTTTCCAAGTTCTTTCATCTCGCGCTTTGTGGCATACATCTTGTCGTCCGCTTCTTTGTATATCTCGGTGAAGGTCTTGGCTCCGTCCCATCTGGAATAACCGATAGCGCAGGAGTAATTCGCGTCTTCGACCGCTTTGTACATTGCCGATGTCATCTCCTGTAACTCCTCGTCGGTCCTGTGTTTGCAGATAACCGCAAATTCATCGCCGCCGACGCGGTAAACATAACAGCCGGCAAGGCACGATTTTTCGAGCGCGCGTGCGGTTGCGACCAGCGCGTGATCTCCCTCATTATGCCCGTATGTGTCGTTCAGCTTTTTGAGATTGTTTAGGTCAATGCTCATTATATGGGAGATGTCTCCCTTTGAGTATTTGTGAATATCCGCATTGAACGCGTCTCTGTTGAATGCGCCGGTAAGCGCGTCAAAACGGAAATGTTCGATATGAAGATAGAGATAGTAGAACGATATATCCAACGCCACGACTCCGATAAGTATGCCTCTGAGTGCGAACAGAAACTCGGCGAGGAATCCGAGTATAGTCATTGCCCCGCACAGCAGCAGTATCCCGGCTTCGCCGTGCTTTCCTTTTCGTTTGCATATCACGCCCAGTGTGAACAGGAACATCATGTATATTGCCGACAGAATGTGTGGCTCATAAGCGAATATCCCGCGTCCTATGCTGCCGTCTTCGTTGTAGTAGAAGAAAAGATCGGTGAACAGACACGGTATGAGCACGATAACGTTTATAAGCGAAGGAAGATATGTCAGCAGCACCGTTTTTCGTGTTCCGAACGTTCTTTTTGCGGCTATCGCAATAAGGCTTGCCATTAGTATTATGCGGATATCATATCCGAGCATGGCCGAGGCCCTGTGAAACAGATCGAACGCTCCGGTGACATTCATCGCGTCATATGCATAATAATCGAGGTTGTCAACGATAATAAGTCCTACCAGAAGCAGGACGGAGGGAGTAAATTTCTTTGTCAGTTCTTTCTCGTATGTATAGTTCGTTCTGAGGAAAAAGAACAGGAATATGATTGTGAGCACAGGAATGCAGTTTATCTGCACCAGACTCTGTAAAAACTGGTTTTTTATCAAACCGCTCTCTCCTTATCAGGGCGAAGATATAATGGTCAGTACAGCCTATAAAGCGGCTGTGACTTTTAAATTATATCATATTTCCCCGAAAAATGCAAGATTAAAAATATCAGATGTTATTTTAAACAATTTTAAGAGCGGGTTTGTGTTCAAAACGCCAAATATCCGCGGACAAATGATGTAAAGCGTCCTGGGGCTTGAAAAGAAGGGAAAAACGTGGTAAAATAAAAATGTATGGATCTCAGGATCCGGTAATGAGTTGATGACAGCGGTGAAAAAATGGATAAAAAGATAAAATTTCTGATAATACCCGATATAGAAAGGCTTGACGAGAGTATCGCGCTTGCGGAGGAATATGATCTCGGTTTTGAGACGGACGATTTTTTCCACCCCTCTGTGCTTGATGACGAAAAGCGTCGCGATGAGATCATCGGGCGTCTTATGTCTTCAAAGATGCCTGATACGATAACCGTTCACGGAGATTTCTTCGACGTGCTCGTGTTCAGCGAGGACAGAAAGATACGCGAAATATCCGAACTGCGCGTGATACAGAGCATGGATGTTGCTGTAAGGCTCGGCGCTAAGGGCGTGGTTTTCCATACCAATCATGCGCCCACATTCAGGTCTCCGGCATATATAAAAAAGTGGCTGGAGCTGAATACGAAGTTCTGGGAGCGTATCCTGCCGGAGTATAAGGATACGGAGATCTATATCGAGAACATGTTCGATGTTTCGCCGGATATGCTTGTGCGTCTTGCAGAAGCTATGAAAGGAAAAGAAAGGTTCGGCGTATGCTTTGACTATGCGCACGCCTGCACTTTCGGGTCGGGATGCCCTATCGACGAGTGGTGCTCGGCGCTGGCTCCGTATATAAAACATATGCATATCAACGATAACGATCTTATTGACGATCTGCACCTTGCGGTCGGAGATGGTAAGATCGACTGGGAGCATTTTGCGTCGCTGCTCGGAAGCGTTCTTATGCCTGATACTGTGCTGATAGAGATAGCTGATGTTGAAAAACAGAGAAGATCGCTTGAGTTTCTCGCCGGCCTCGGACTTGTCAGCAGAAAGTGATATTCCGCTGTTTAATGCGATCTGCGCAGATTTTTACAAAAAAGTGTTGACATATCCGAAAAAAGTGATATAATATATTTAGCACTCGGGAGTGCAGAGTGCTAAAACGAATAGCGGGCTTGACCATATAAGTCTGCAAAGAACAAAAGGAGACGGTAATAATGGCAAAAAAACAGTTCAAGGCGGAGTCGAAGCGTCTGCTCGAAATGATGATAAACTCCATATACACACATAAGGAGATATTTCTGAGAGAGCTTATCTCAAACGCAAGCGACGCTATGGACAAGCTTTATTTCAAGTCGATGCAGGAGAATCTCGGCATCACCCGCGAGAATCTGGAGATATTCCTTGCAGCCGATAAGGATAACCGTACAATCACGATCACCGATAACGGTATCGGCATGGATAAGGAAGAGCTTGAAAACAATCTCGGCGTAATAGCACAGTCCGGCTCGCTCAAATTCAAGCAGGACAACGCCGATGCGGACAAGGAAGAGGTAGATGTCATCGGTCAGTTCGGTGTAGGCTTCTACTCTGCGTTCATGGTAGCTAAAAAGGTAGAGGTGCTCTCGAAGAAGTACGGCGAGGATACCGCCTATCTCTGGACGAGCGAGGGCGTTGACGGCTACACTGTTACCGATGCGGAAAAAGATACCAACGGCACGACAATAACGCTTTATCTTAAGGATAAGACAGAGGACGAGGATTACGACGAATTCCTTGCGGAATATAAGCTCCGCAGCCTTGTAAAGCGCTATTCGGATTATATCCGCTATCCGATAAAAATGGAGACCACCCACCGCAAGCCGAAAGAAGGCAAGGAGGGCGAATACGAGGAAGAAAAGCAGATAGAGACTCTCAACAGCATGGTCCCGATCTGGAAAAAGAGCAAGCAGGAGCTCACCGATGAGCAGTACAACGAATACTATAAGGAAAAGTTCATGGATTTCGTTGATCCGCTGCTCCATATCCACTCAAAGACAGAGGGAACTGCGACATACAATGCTCTGCTGTTCATACCGAAAAAGGCTCCGTTCGATTTCTATACAAAGGAATATGAGAAGGGCCTTCAGCTCTATTCTTCAGGCGTCCTTATAATGGATAAGTGCGCTGACCTGCTGCCCGATCATTTCAGCTTTGTGAAGGGCCTTGTTGACAGCGAAGACCTGTCGCTTAACATCTCGCGTGAGATGCTCCAGCATGACAGACAGTTAAAGCTCATTGCAAAGAGCCTTGAGCGCACCATAAAGAACGAACTGAAAAAGCTTCTGAACAATGACAGAGAGAAGTATGAGGAATTCTGGAAGAACTTTGGTCTCCAGATAAAATATGGTCTGTACAGCAGTTATGGCACACAGAAGGAATTCCTGCAGGATCTTCTGATGTTCACATCGAGCGCGGAGAAAAAGCTCACAACGCTCGAAGAATACAAGACCCGCATGAAGGAAGGACAGGAGGCAATCTACTTTGCGAGCGGCGAATCTGTAAGCAAGCTCGATACGCTGCCGCAGGCCGAAATGCTCAAGGACAAGGGTTATGAGATACTTTATCTGACCGATAATGTCGATGAGTTCATCATCAGAATGCTCGTTGACTATGACGGAAAGGAATTCAAGTCGATACAGTCGAGCGACGCCGATTTCGAGACCGAGGAAGAGAAGGCTCAGAAGAAGGAAAAGACCGAGCAGAACAAGGACTTGCTCGCTGAGATGAAGAAGGCGCTCGAGGGAAAGTGCGCGGATGTACGCCTTTCGTCGAAGCTGCGCTCTCATCCGGTATGCCTCACTTCCGACAGCGAGGTATCGCTTGAAATGGAGAAGGTGCTCGGAGCAATGCCCGGTGAGAACATGAAGCCCAAGGCTGACCGTGTGCTTGAGATAAACGCGGATCACCCGATATTCGAGAAGCTCCAGTTCCTTTATGACAACGACAAGGAAAAGCTTGCGGCGTATGCGGACATACTCTACGATCAGGCGCTTCTGATCGAGGGATTGGATATCGAAGATCCCGTAGAATATTGCAACAAGGTTTGCAGCCTTATGGTTTAAATATCAGGCTTATGACTGAACGCTGATAAGGGGTGAGGGGGGCGGAGCCCCCTCAAAGAAAATCCCCTCCTTTCAGGGAGGGGCGGGGGAGGGATAATATGACCAATCAGGAGATCTTTGCTCACATCGACCACACCCTGCTGTCGCCGACGGCAACACTCATGCAGATACGCACGCTGTGCATAGAGGCTATTGGATACAAGACCGCGAGCGTGTGCATTCCGCCATGCTATGTTAAGGTCGCACACAAGGAATTTCCCGAGCTGAATATCTGCACGGTCATAGGTTTCCCGCTCGGTTATCAGACATTACAGGCAAAGCTCATGGAAACAAAGCAGGCGTTAGCCGACGGTGCGAACGAGATAGATATGGTCATAAACCAGACCGCCGTCAAGAACGAGGATTATGACACCGTCATGCACGAGATACAGGAGATCAAAAAGGTGTGCGGAGATCACATCTTAAAGGTCATTATAGAGACCTGCAATCTTACCGAGGATGAGAAGATAATGCTCTGCAACTGTGTCTCCACGGCAAAAGCGGATTATATCAAGACCTCGACCGGTTGCGGCTCCGCGGGTGCCACGAAAGAGGACGGTGTGAAGGTTTCCGCAGCAGCAGCCGAGAAGATAAAGGCTGCCGGCGGTATAAAAACCAAAGCCGATATGGAGGATTTCCTCGGTCTCGGGTGTGACCGCCTCGGGACAAGCTCCGGCGTGAAGATACTCACAGCTAAGAAGAAATGAGGCGTGAAATGGCAGAACGTGTTTTTCTCATAGTCCTTGACAGCGTCGGTATAGGCGAGATGCCCGATGCCGCCGATTACGGCGATGTCGGCAGCAATACCGTGAAGCACTGCTTCGATACCGGAAGGCTGAATGTCCCCAATATGCGGGAGCTCGGACTTTTCAACATAGACGGAAATTCCTACGGCGGCGCGGTAGATGCTCCGAAGGGCGCTTACGCAAGGCTGAAAGAGCTCTCAAAGGGCAAGGATACGACCACCGGTCACTGGGAAATGATGGGGATAGTTTCGAAGAAGCCGT
>CAMVEM010000007.1 GCA_947166515.1 uncultured Clostridia bacterium
CTCATGGTGCGAACGAGCACCGACTGCAAGGTCGGGCATTTCGGTTATCGTGCCGAGAATATCGCTTCCGATCACCGTATGCTTCTTTATCTGCGCAAATTCCTCATCGGTAAGGCGAGAAGTCTTGTTGATTATCTCTTCACTTACGCCGATCTTGCCGATGTCATGCATAAGTCCCATTTCGTAGATCTTTTCCTGCTCGGCTTCGCTCTTACCCATACGCCGCGCGATCTCGGCAGAATATTCCGCGACTCGTCCGGAATGTCCGTTCGTATAGTGGTCTTTCGCGTCAACTGTCTTTGACAGTGCGATCATCATTTCCAGCGACAGCCGGTCAGCTCTTGCGGTCTGTCTTCCGACCTCGCTGATAAGTCCCGACTGATAGTGATACAGGTCGATAACGCGCTTGGTGCGCTGTAAAAGCACTTCGGGAACAAACGGCTTGCGTACATAATCGGACGCGCCCTCGCGGAATCCCCTTACTTCGCTGTCTTCGCCGGTGTCACCGGTAATGAACATAACAGGGATATCGCACGCAGCCTCACTCTTTTTGAGCTTCTGCAGGACTTCAAATCCGTCCATGCCGCCGAGATTTATGTCGAGCAGTACGAGGTCGGGACGTTCACGCTCCGCAGCTTCTATGGCAGCCTTTCCGTTGTCGGCGCAGATAACGCCATACTCGGATTTGAGGATATTCTCGGCTGTTCTGCGTATCAGTTCATCATCATCGACGACAAGCACGGTCGATTTTCCCGGAACACCCGACGGCTTTCCGATATTCACCGGCTCCGCGAACTGCACGAGCTTTTCTTCCGGCAGATATCCCATTATCATCTGTTCCAGCTGCTTCGGCTCTATCGGCTTGGTCAGATAATCGTCAAATCCGGCCGCAAGATATTTTTCACGTGCTCCCGATATTGCATTCGCGGTCAGGCAGACTGTGGGAGTGCCGCTGTTGACGTTTTCTTGCTCTTTCAGTTCCCTGAGAATTTCGATACCGTCCTTATGCGGCATCATATGGTCTATGAATATAATGTCATACTTATTTTTCCGCGCAAGTTCAAGTCCTTCGTCGCCGCTTACGGCTGTGTCTATCTTCACAAGCGTTGTTTTCAGAAGGTTTCTGAACACCTGCAGATTCATCGGTGTATCGTCAATAACAAGAATATGCGCGTCGGGCGCAGTGAAACGCTCCTTGTACTTCTTCCTGCCTGCTAACGAACGGCGGAAAGCTTCCGCATAATCACCTACAGGCTCCCACTTCACTACCTGCTGCTTTAGCGAGAACGAAAAGGACGAGCCTTTTCCGTACTTGCTCTGCACGTCAAGCCTGCTGTTCATCATCGCGAGCAGCCGCTGTGTGATGTTCATTCCGAGTCCGGTCCCCTCGATACTGCGGTTGCGGTTTTCCTCTATGCGTTCAAACTCAACGAAAAGCTTCGGGATATCCTCCTGCTTTATGCCAATTCCGGTATCGCTGATGCTGACATTCAGCATTATGCTGTTATCGTCGTCCTGCATGCGCTCGTAGCCCATTCTGAATGTGACCGAGCCTTTTTCGGTATATTTTACAGCATTAGTGAGAATGTTTGTTATTATCTGCTTTATGCGGATCTCATCACCGTGCAGCAGCTTCGGGATATTACCGTCGATCTCCGGTATAAGCGCAAGTCCCTTCGCGTCAGCACGCGTCTGTATCATGTTCATAAGGTCGTTGAGAACTGACGCGAGGTCGTAATCCACCGGGATAAGGTCGAGCTTTCCGGATTCTATCTTCGAGAAATCAAGTATGTCGTTTATAAGCCCGAGCAGAGTGTTTCCCGCGATCTTGATATCCGTGGCATAGGTCAGCGTGTCTTCCTCCGCGCTCTCTCTTAGTATCATCTCATTCATTCCGAGTACAGCAGTTATCGGGGTGCGTATATCATGCGACATATTGGCAAGGAAAGACGATTTTGCTTCATTAGCTCGCTGCGCGTCGCGTGCGTATTCCACGATATCGCCGCTCATAGAACGCATAAAGGTCAGCACGCGTTCAGACAGCGGTATTATTCTTTCGCTGTGTGCATGTATCACCTTACAGCTTTGTCCCGAGTTTTCCGTTATCTCGCGAGGTTCGCCCTCACGCATTCCTATCGCGACGAGCGCGCTGTTGAGCAGATCTCCGCGGCCGTGATGAAAGTATATTTCACCTGCTGCGCTGCAGAACTGCAGTTCCGGCGCAAAACGCCTGAAACAGTCGATCTCGATAGTGGATTCTTTTCTCAGCATGATGCCGCGGTTCCCGCATACGAAGAGCTCCACTGCCTGCGGTGCAAATTCGCGCATATCAAGGCTGCTGGCCTCAGTATTTTTGATAAGGTCGCTGCGCACCGTATAGGAAAAACGCACGCTCTCCCCCGGACAGATAGAACCGATAAATATAAGTTCGCCCTTTTCGTTGCAGGAATATGGCGTTCTTCCGATAAGAAGCCCGTCACGCTCAACGACCAGAGGAAATTCGCAGCAGTTTATCGTCAGGAATTCATCCAGACGAATGCCGAGATATTTATGATATATCTTTTCCGGCTCGACCCCGTCGATAAGCGAAACTACAGTATCTCCGACAGTCAGCTCAGTGTCCGACTGCTTTATGGCCATAGCCTTGCCAATAGGCTTCCAGCCGAAAATATACTGCGCTTCAATATGAAGGTCTTCTCCGGAAAGGAGCAGAAATACCACTCCATGCGTATATATCCGATCGTTGCTGAAAATGAACGGTTCAGTCTGTCGCTCGGATATGTAGTTGACATCAGCCATTGTACCGAAGAACGGGATATCTTCAAATCCCGCAGTCAGCATTCCGAGCATTCTTGATGTGTGAAGCGCGAAACCCGCGAGTGTCACGTCCACGCCTCTGATATTCGGTGTGGAGGCGATCTCTCTGCGTGCAGCTTCGACTACATCGTCCGGGTCTTTATCATCAATTTCAAAGCTGAGAATACGCACTGCAGAACTTTCAAAAAAGTAGAAACCGAGACGAAGCACCGGTCTGTCGTCAAAGACAAGGATTTCCCCGTCTATATCAGGCGGATTCGCGGAATACATCGACATTCCCTTTACGATAAGCCCGGGAAATGCTTCAAGCACAGGACTTATTATCTCGAATGTCTCATCATATGAGTAGCTGAACACATACACCTGCAGAAGCGCCTGTGCGGCAGCCGCAGTCTCCGGTATCCCGCGCAGAGTCTGCGCTACATTTACGGCTTCTTCTTTTGTTGATATCTCAAAGGTTTTCTGAAACATTGACCGTTCCTCTCTCAGCAAGTAGTTTTCAGACAGTAACAACAGTTTGTGTATTGTATATTACCGTAGTAATTTTATCATAATTATTCTCAAAAGTCAATTCAATTCCGTTTTTTTACGCAGACACATCACATCCGGAAAAGTTCTGATAAAAAAGCAACAGCGCAGAGCTTTCGCCCTGCGCTGCTGTATTGTCATGCTGCATTGATCAATGTTACTTCGCCGTTGACTGTGCCACCGGTAGCAGTTACCGGAGCAAATGATGTGACATTCTCAAATGTCAGTGTAGATCCTTTGGGAACAGTGAATTTGTATGCTACAGGAGTTTCTGTTCCTTTTACTACCTTAACCGCATTAAGCTTAATGTTACTGAAAGTGGTAGTTCCCTTCAGACTTGCCGAAGTACCCGTAAATGTCAGCTTGTTGCCATTTCCGATGATCGTAAGACTTGCAAACTTGCCCTTTGCGGGAACTTTAAGCGCGCCGCCGATATTCACGTCTGCGAGAAGCGAGAGCTCGTAATCGGTCGTGCCGCTGTTTATCGCATTGATCGCGTCTTCCCAGAATGCGTATTTCTTACCGTTCAGATCGATCGTGTACGCTTTCAGATATACGCTGCCGCTCTTGGTTATAAGATCGTAGGTATAATCTCCCTGCGGAACAGGAGCTATTCCGCTTATATCGAACTTTCCGGAGAGGTCAAGCTTGGATTTGATGATCACCTTATCTTCGAGCGTTTTTGCCGATACAAGCTTTATCTTTTCACCCTCTACCGAGCCGCTTAATGTAAGTGATTTGTACGAGTCGGCGAGCGTTATTTTTGCTCCGTCTGTTCCGCGCAGTATCTTCTTTACTGTCGCCGCAGCTCCTGTACCGATCGTAAGATCTGCGCCTGCATTGAGCGTGATATTTGTTGCTGTCAGCGTCTTTGTGACTGTAAGAGGCGCTTCCAGCATGATAGTCTCAAAGCCCGAGAGCGTATCAACAGGTGCACATGCTCCGAGAGTCAGCGTGTTCTTGGAACCGCCTTTTATCGAAAGCGTCTTTCCGTCAAATCCGAGAGCGTTGATCACGGTATTTCCGGTCGTGGAGTTTACAGTGAACGCCGAATCCGCGCCAGCCTTGGTCAGTGCCTTTATCGTGATGTCTTTCAGCGTGAACGCATATTTCGGCGCAAGTGAGGTCACACCTATGAAAGTCAGCGCCTTTCCGTTTCCGTCGATAGTGAGGCTTGCTGCTTTCGACGGGAGAGTGAGCTTCGTAAGGCTCGTGGCAACGTTCAGCTTTATCGTATAGACTGACTGTGCGTTAGTCTTTGCGTTTGCAGCCATGGCATCACCGATCTTCTCAAACGACGAATAATTACTATCTTTACCGTCGATTGTCAGCGTCAGGGCGTCAAGATATTCTGCGCGTACTTCCTTCTTGTACTGAACTGCGCTGAGCGGGAGCGCATCCTCACCCTCACCAATGGTATTTACTATCGTGATCTTCTGGTCGATGCCGGCGACAGTATCATTCTTTGAAAGATTGATAACAGTCATACCGCTGATATCCGCGAGTTCTCCGTCAGGATCGTTCACTGTGAGCTTCACTGTTCCCACTGTGCCGATCGTGAGCTTCGGGAGAAGCACGGACGCTTTCTTGCCCAGGTACTGGTTGAGTATGATATCCGCATTGACCGCATCGGTTATCGTTACGGTCGAAGCTTCGCGAGCATTGATAACGCCGTCACCCGTGAGCGTTACGGGAATGAATTTACCATTGTCGAGCTCAATTGTCGTGCCTTTCGCTATCTGAGCATTCGCTCCGGAGAAGCTCAGCACTCTCAGCCCCGAACCGGTGTCAAATACGAATTCGGAAGTCTTTGTTCCGCTTAATGTGAGCGTTCCGGTCTCGATCGCGAGTCCGTAAACCACCACTTTCTTATCCGCGGCAGCCTTGACTGTGATCGTCTTGCCTGCTTTTTCGGGTTCGATCGCGCACCAGAGCGAAAGATCTGAATTTGCTGTGATCGTCGGGCTCTTCATGGTGAATTTTCCGCCGGTTATCGCGAATTTTATGTCGGATTTCGGAAGCGTTACAGCCTTTGCTTCAATGTTGCCCTCATCTACGACGAAAACATACGCGTTGTCCGCTGTCTTTGCCTTGATGAGCTTGTTTATCTCTGTAAGCGCGTCATTGATAGTCTTGAAATCCTTATCGGCGCCTATGGTGATCTCGGTACCGTCGATCTGCGGGCCCTCGGTTCTGACCTCGGAGCTGTAATCCGCAGCGAGAAGCTTGTCGTTGTACGCCTTTACTCCGGATCTGACAGCCACGGCGTAGGTCTTGCCAGCTTTGAGTCCGGCCGCGGGTATGAGCTTCACCTTGCTTGCGTAGGATTTGTTGTTCGGATCGAGCGGGTCGTTGTCGAGATTCACGAAGCTTACTGTGAACGGTACGTTCTCGCCGCCGAGCGTCAGTGTGAACACATCGTCGGTGAGCGTCTTAACGTCCATATAGAGGCTGAATTCGATCTCGATGCCGTCCTCCGCTGCTGTTACACTCTTGACAGTCGGAGCGTTCTTCGACACGAGCGGTATGTTGATACCGAGCTGTACCGGCATTACCGGCAGCCAGCCCGCTGTCGAGCCGTCGTCGAGATTTGCCGCGGCGTTGTCCGCGCTGGTGTTGTCGGAAAGTCCGGAGCCCTCGGGAGCGGTAACTCTTACCTGCCACTCGCCCTCGGGAACGAACCACTGATACCAGCCCGCGTTTGTCGTCACCTGCGGGTTGAGCTGTCCGTATTCCTCGGCGTTCCACTGCGAAACATCGCCTGTCGTAAGGTCGCGCTCGTACAGTGTTGCTGTTGCGCCCTCAACGGGGTTGGAGAGAACCGCCTCGTAGATTATACCCTCGGGGTCGTGGGTCGCTCTCACGGAACCGCCGGAGCTTCTGCCGGTCACGCCGGAGCCGCCGCTGCCACTCGCATCATTCGGTATTCTGGTATGTGTCTTCTTTGCAAGAGCCTGCGTCTTCAGATAAAGCTCGATAGCTCTCTTTTCCGCTTCGCTGAGCTTGCCGGAGGCGTACACTTCGAGAAGCGCGCAGCACGCTTCCTTTAAATCTGTCGGGATAGTTATACCCGTCTTGTCTTCGATAGCTTCCCTGGCTTCATCTATTGCCTGCTGCTTCAGGTAGTCCTTAAAGCCATTTTCGATCAAGTCATTGACGGTGTCCTTGACTTCGTTCAACGATTCGGCAACTATGTTGATCTTCTCCATCATGATCTTCATAGCCGTTGCGAAGTCGGCTGTATCGGTAGCCTTGCAGATAGCGTCGATATCGTTCTTGATATCCTTTGCAAGATCAAGGTCATCGCCGCTGAGCTTTCCGCTGTCGATCAGTCCGTCAATGGCTGTCTGTGCGTTTATCTCTGCCTTTGTCTGCTGTCTGTGTTCCCACTGATAGCCGACATTAAGCCCGGCACGAATACCTGCCAGTGACTTGGCGTATTGGGTCTGTGTGCCGACTACTTTTTTATGGATAGCGTTTAATATGTTTCCGCTGTTTCCTAAACTCTTAATACCCGCCTTGCTCATGGTCGGCCACTTGAAGCCGTCGCCGCCTTTTCCGAGCTTCTGTAATACATCGCCTGCGTTGTAGGGGTAAATCTGTGCCGCTATACTCATGGCTGGGACATCGATCGAAACCTCGCCGCAGTCGATACCCTGCATATAGACATAACCCTTATCGCCTTCCACACCTTCCAGCGGGAAAGCCACGGCATACTGTACACATATAAGGTGTCTGGTTGTCGGATCGACCTCTTCGGTAGTGGTCGCGCGTATTATTCTTCCGTCGGAACCGATCGTTTCGGCATAAGGCAAAAACGTCTCGTCTGTCCAGATGATCTGACCGTTGGGCCATACTACCTTGTTGGTTTTCTGTACCGGCTTCCATAAGCTGTCGGGAACGGTGGGGTTACCGTCATCGTCAAGGTATGTGGTCTCATAGATGCCGAAATGCTCCTGCAGAGCCTTCATTGATTCCTCGGAGCCGTCGTATGTCGAATAATCGAAGTTCTTACCCTCGAGCATATCGTCAAACTGCTTCAGGCCTTCAAAGAATATGTCGAGAACTTCCTGTCTGTCCTGAACGAGCTTTTCCTGTTCTTCAAGGTAAGTATTTGCCAGCTTGTCGTATTCCTGCTGATAATACTGTGTAACGGTCATTTCCGCACCCGTCTCGGGGTCGTTTATCTTCACATTGCCGTAAGCCGCGAGGAAAGCGTCCTCGTCGCCGATGTAATCGCCTTTTATCGTAATATCAGCTTTGGACTTGACAGACACGCTCCAGTTCGTGAAAAGGAACTTTTCGCCCGAAACGGAGCCGACGAACTTGTTTGTATCTCCGTCGCGTTTTAGTTCGGTGATATATTCCTCGCCGTCCTGACCGGTCACGGTGATGTACATACTGTCAACGTTGTTGCCGTCCGGTACCGTTGCGGTAAATTCGTATGTGAATACGTTACCCTGGTCGTTCAGGGAGTAGTAATAATTGGAAATGTATCTGACACCGCTATAATCGCTATATGTGTCAAAAAGGTTTGAAATTCTGCCGGAGAACGGGTCGTTTTCATTATCGCTTATCAGCTTGACATCGACACAGCGTATTACCGCAGGAGTGAAGTTCTGCTCTGTCACGGCAGTTATCGTCGTTGTCGCGGAACGTGTTTCCGTACCGTTCTTTGTGGTTATGGCGTAAAGCTCATGCTCGCCCGCCGCAGTCCATGCCGGGTCTTTTGCCAGGAAAGTGCTTATATTTTCACTTCCGACCTTACTATCCGTTATCTGGAAAGTGAAATACGCAATACCGGTACCCGATGTACGGTATCGTGCTATCTTTACTCCGTCCATATACAGTTCGGATTCACAGTCCGGAGTCGTATAAAGCCACGCATTGTTTTTATATGCTTTTTTCCCGGATATCAGCAGATAGTCCGAATTGATGTTGAGTTCGCCGCTTGCCGCCGAAACGGAAAGCGTCATATTGCCGAAGGACTGGACGTTGACTTCCTGACTATATTCGTTTACCCGAGCGCCCTGTGCGGTTATGTTGAAATCACCGCCTTTTGCAGCCTGTAAATAGAACCAGATAACGCCGCTGGTCTTGTCGGTATAGAGAGTAAAGCCCTTTAATGCTTGTAAATGCCATGCATCGCGCTGGTTTATCTTTACGGTGCTTTCCGTGAGCTTGTTGTCACAGTAAAGGCTGATGTATTTATCCCTCCGGACATCTCCGTATCCGCGTGCTTCATAGCGCGGAACTATAGGAGTGGTATCCGTACCGGCATATCCGGTTCCTACATTTACCGTAATGGCATACTGTGCGCCGGGGTTGGCCTTTGCCATAGCGGGGTCAACCTCGTAAGCAAGTTTTACAAGCGCCCATTCCTCGGCGGTGGTCTTGACGGTGTCCTCGCCGAACTTTGAATTTTCGGTAAATGCCGGGTGGCTGCCGACATCGGGCGATGCGCCGAAGTTTACAGTCGTACAAACACCGTTCTGAACAACTACGCCGGTCTTCTTGAGGTATTCACTTTCCGAAAGGACATCAAATCCTTCAAGTGTAGCAGGGAGACTGAACCAGTTGTTCGCCTTTACATTCACTACCGTGTACGTGCCCGCGGGAACGGAGTTCACCCAGCCGCTGTAGGAATCATTTGTAGAAGCAACAAGCTCGCCGTTCGCGTCATACGCGCCGATAAGGTGTCTTGTATATCCGTCGGGCGACGTGTAGTAGATGTTGCCGTAGTCCTTGTACGAAAGATTAAAGCAGCGATCTTCCCAATCGAGATTGGTAAGGTAGTAATCCTTAAGCACCTTTACGCTGTCGCTTGTCTGAGCGACCTCGCCCGCGATCTCGTCTATCGTATAGGACAGAGTAAGCGTGTCGCCCATTTCGATGACTGCCGAAACGTCGCCTGTGAACTGTACCTCGGATATCGTGACATTGTAGAGGCTCGGGTCGATGACCGCACCCTTTGTCGTGTTCGTCAGCGTGAAGACCATATCATTGAAGATACCCTCGTTGCTGCTCCAGCTGCCGATGTAGAGCTCCTGAGTACTGCTGCCGGTGTCGCTTCTCCAGTTGGGGTAGATCTGTGTTATCTCCAGCGGAATGGATGTCGGGAGGTCTTCCGCAGACAATGTCACCGTGACGGGCTTTTCGATGTCCGCCGCGCTTATCGTCTTGTAACAGTTGCGGAAGTTTCCGGTCTTTTCCACGATCTTCATGGTAACGCCGAAATTCCATACCTGCATGGAGAACGTGCCGTCATTATTAACGGTAAGGCTCTTGGTAAGGTCGCTCCACTTGCTTCCGTAGGAGTAGTAGCTCGACGCGTTCAGATATCCAGCGAACGGATCCTGCGTAACGGTGAACGTCAGATTGTCCTTGCCGACCTGAGCAAGATTTGTGACCGTGCCGGAGAGGGTAACAAGGCCTATCTTTTTCAGCTCGACATTAATTGTCTGCGCTTCCTCGGCGACTGTTACCTTTGTCGCTTCGGACAGCGCCACGCCGCAGAAGTTGAGCCAGTTATAGACTGTCTCCCTTTTAGTGTAGCTGTAATAGTCACGGGGCGTGATCTCATAATAGAAAGACTGGCCGACTAAGGACACGAGATTCGAGAGCATTGCGCCTGTCGAAACCTTCTTATAGCCTTCGCCTTCCTTCTTATACCATGTTATGGTGTAATCATCGGAAGTGAGAGTGAGGCCTTCCTCGCCGGTGACATTAAGCGTGATGTTGTTCTTTACGCCTGCGGCGATGTCCTGCGGGGAATTGCCGAAGCCGACAGTTACCTGCGCTTTCTCGATATTGCCGTACTTGTCAACATTATCGCCGGACATTATAACATCGCAGTAGAGGACTGTCCCGGTATTTACCTTCGGGGAGGTCTTGCCGTAACCTATGCTGTAATAGTCATCGTCATATCCTCCGCCCGCGGCGTCCTTGCTGACAGTCGAGGACTCATACATGTTGTAATAGCCCTTTGTGTACCAGCATACCGTAAAACCGCCGGTTATCTCCGTCCCGTTTGACCTGGGAACGGCGGTGACTGTTCCGGTCTGGCCGAGAGCGATATTTACCGCCTGGTTATCCTCGGTGATAGTTACCGAGCCGGTCGCTTCCTTGTAATACTGAACGCCGTCGATCTTCAGAGCGTCGCCGGGAGTCGCGGTGTAGGTGTATGTAGTGCCGCTCTGTACAGGGAACGGGTTCGATACGGTATAGCCGTATCTGTTTTTCCACACTATCGTTGTATCGGCGGTGATATCCGCGTCGTCATAGCCCGTCACGGTAACGGTGGGATTGCACAGCTGCGTTATCGTTATCGTGAGAGTGGGGTCGATCGGAGAAGTGCCGTTGACCTCGCCAGTGTAGTGGAATGTTATCGTGTGCGTACCCGCACCGAGAGAAGAGAGATAATCCTTCTTGATCGTTACGGTGTTGCCGCTTACTGTGTAGTCTGTGCCGGAAGTAAGCGTTGTCGTTCCGTTTTTGAGAGAATCAAAGGTGAAATCGCCGTCGATCTTTGTAACGCTTGCGTCATTGGCGACGGGAGCGTTTATCGAGAGAGAGGGCGAACTGAGTGAAGGCTGAGTGACGGTGGGTCCTCCCGAGGAGATCTGGAACTCAACTGCGGGCGCGCGGCGATAAACGGTAGATTCATAGGTCGTGCTGTTATACTCGTAAATTTCGAGACCCATTACTACCCACGAACCCTCTGCGAGAGTGATAGGGTCGGGCATTTCGCCGGTGTTGTCATACCAGTACATATAGCCGGAATTCCATGCGCCGTTCGGCATAAGAACCCGGTCGCCCATTTCCTCCGACCATGACAACGTGTTGATGTAGCCGAATTGGGCGGAATAGGGGTCGCCCATGGTTACGGCTGCCTCCGGCCAGATAAAGAAATCCGCTTCATAGAAATAGCCGCTTCTCGGCGTGAGCGTAAGAGCGTCGCTCCAGCTATAAGCAAGCTCTGCGGTATACGCTCTCATGCCGTAATCCATATCAGCGGTCATATAGGGCATACCGACGAAATAATCCGTTACCGTCTGCGTTAGTGAGGTCGTCACAACAGTCGTTACATCATAGCCCTGGTTGGTGCTTACCACCTTGTCGATCACAAGCTGATAAGTAACGGTGTCGCCCATGTTCAGACATGCATCCTTCTTTGTCGTGAAGAAGTCCTTGAGCATACCGTTGTAGCTGCCGCCTGTATTACTGATGCTGTCGCCGAAAGCTCCGGCCATCCACATATTGGCAGTGTCGCTCTGTTCAAGCTCTCGGAGGCTATATTCGGTGGTCGTGCCGTTCAACCTGGCATTTTCTTCAAGCATTGACTTGGTTTTTTTCAGCGTGTACGGCGTAACATAAATATACGCATTGTACTCGCTGTTACCGGACAGGGCTTCAAGTCCTGTTGCTGTCCATTCCATCGAGATAGACGGTTGTCTGTCAAGCGACCGGAACTCGTAGGTGTCGGGGTCTACCGTCCAGCTGGAATCGGTCATGTGGAACCCGGTTATCGTTACTTTAGGTGACGCTGCGCTTGCATTGAATGCCATTTCAGGCAGCAGACCTATCACCATGGCGATACAGAGTATCCAGCTTAATATTGCCTTTCCTGTTCGTTTGAATGTGAACATTTTATCAACTCCTTCTGATAGAAAATTATATATGTCAAGACCCTTACGCCGAAGCGATAAGATCAGGTCGCCGTTTATTACTGTTTTGCACCCATTAAGGCTGCGAAAAGAGCAAAAGGGTAAAAAACGCACACTATACCTTCATTATAAACACAGTTTGTTATCAAGTCAATACTTTTGGAGCAAGCGGTAGTAAATCCGGCGCAAGCGGTATTGTCTTTCAGCTGTCTTTTTTCTTGACAAAAAACTCGCTGCAAAAAGAAAACAGACGAATATTTCAGAAACATTCGCCTGATAACTGCTTATTTTATCCGCGTCTCCCATTCAACACGCCGAAAAAACGCCCTTACCATTACAATATCCGGTTTATCGCCGCGACAGTTTCATCATACAGAGCCATAAGCTCTCCGTGTTTACTGCGGACAAACTCCGCGTCGCCGTTCTTTGAGGCGGCTTCAAGAGCCTTCGCCTTTCGGGATAATTCCGTCGCTCCGACAGTCAGCGACGTGCTTTTGAGCGCGTGTACCAGCACCGAATAACCCGCCACATCGCCGGCTTTGTACATTTCGGCGATATTGGCGATCTTTACCGGTGCCGACTTTGCGAAGTCACCGAGCATTTCAATGTAGAAACCTGCGTCGTGCGCACAATAACCCAGACCCGATTCTACCGCAAATCCCTTTTCCGCAAGAGCTTCAAGCTTCTGCTCGTTGCCCTCACCGGTACTTTCGGAGCCCTGTGAACCGTCCTCGGGAGCGAACTCAAGCACCTCGAACTCATCTTCTCCGGCCACAGTCACAGATACGTTGTCGTCGTTCTCATGAGCGGTTGACGTTTCATCGCGTTCCTCTATGATCTCTGCGGGCAGATATCTGCGCAGCTTGCTTCCGAGCGACGGTATCTCGATAGGCTTTGACAGATAATCGGTAAACCCTGCATTCAGATAGCTTTCCTTAGCGCCTGCGATAGCGTTTGCTGTCAGAGCTATAACAACTGTGTTATCCGGTATAAGATCCTCCTCACGTAGCTTCGCCAGAGTCTCTATACCGTCCATTACAGGCATCATGTGGTCGAGGAACACTATATCGTACCGCTTTTCGCGCATTGCGCGCAGAGCCTCGGCTCCGGACACCGCAAGGTCCGGCACGATGCCGCTCAGTCCGAGCAGCCCCTTTGCAACCTTCAGGTTCATCTCGTTGTCATCGACCACGAGCACCGATGCCTTCGGTGCGTAAATGCCGATAATGTCACCGCTGTGTTCGGAACTGTTCGCAGCACGCTCCGAATAATCGCCCATGGGCTCCTCATTCGTGACTTCCTGCCGTATCGTGAACGAGAATTCAGAGCCCTCACCATAGGTGCTGGACACTTTAAGCTCGCTTCCCATCATTCCGAGCAGTCCGGCAACTATCGACATACCGAGGCCGGTGCCTTCGATGTTGCGGTTTCTTATCTCGTCAAGTCTCTCGAACGACTCGAAAAGCTTCTTCATGTCCTCCTGCCTTATGCCTATGCCGGTATCCTTCACAGACACGCAGATCAGCACATCTCCGCCTTCCCTTCCGGTATTCTTCACGGACAGTGTCACGCTTCCTCTCTCGGTGTACTTTACGGCGTTTGTTAGCAGGTTCATAACTACCTGTGAAAAACGCACATCGTCGCCTTTGAGTCCCGACGGTATGCTCTCGTCGATATCTACCCTGAATTCAAGTCCCTTCTCCTTGGCACGGTTGCTGACCGAGTTGACAAGATTGTTTACAAATGCCGCTGTATCATATTCAACGGGAATGATCTCCATTTTGCCGTCCTCGATCTTTGAGAAGTCAAGTATGCTGTTTATCAGATAAAGCAGAGTTCTGCCCGCCGAGCTTATATTCTCGGAATAACCGATTATCTCTTTGTCGTGCGACTTATGCAGTATCATCTCGTTCATTCCGAGCACAGCGTTTATCGGTGTGCGTATCTCATGCGACATCTGCGCAAGGAAGTGTCCCTTGGCTTTTTCCGCAGCTACAGCGGCTGATACGGCATCCCTGAGCTTTTCCTCATACTCTTCCTGTGCGAGAGTCGAAACGTGATGATTTATCATAGCGAACGAGTTCACGAGCGCAGAACACAGGAACAGGACCGGATAGCGTTCAATGAATATCTGTGAGTAATGCTCAGTCATATGTTCTCTCAGCGGAGTATAGAACAGCACCACAAAAAGTATCTCATAATAAACTGACATAGATATACCATACATTGCGCCGCCCAGATAGCTTATCGCAGTCGGTACGATCAGTGTCCAGAGAATAGCAAAGCCCTCGTTATTGCCGCTCACTGCATAGTATGTAAATATGAAGACACATACCACCATAGCTGAAATGATAGCCGCGAGCAGGTTTCTGAAAAACTTTGTGCTTATACTTATAACCACTCCCGAAAGAACTATCGCAGCTGTTGTGAACGTCATAAAGCCACGATCCTGCACTATGTTCATAATTGTTGTGATACTGCCGATCACAGCCATTATCACGCCTAACACTGCACAGACGTCCAGGTGATGCTCCAGACGTTTACCCGTGTACAGCGGCTTTTTAAGCAGCCTGATAACATTTTTTGCCTTATCTTTTATCATAACTCTTTCAGCACTGATCCGTGCTGTCCCCCCTGTAAATGTCAGGCCTGCAATGTCGGGCACCGCTTCACTGCCTGACGAACTCAGTTCCCGCTCGTGATCATAAACGCAGGAAAATATAAATTCCTCTTTAATCCTTCACTCTGTGCTGGCTTTCCTTTATCTCGCCGGAACGGTAAGCGACCAGAAGCTCGCGCAGTTCGTTTATCTGTTCAAGTATCTCGCGCCCTCTGTCGGTGTCGGAAATGTTTGCGCGGCGATCAAGGCGCTCCACAAGATGAATGTTCGGCGTATGCTCGCTCTCACCCGCGATGAATGGATAATGCTCCGCAAGGTTAAGACTGTGCGAATCGAATATCAGCGTATAGCCCGCGATGCCGGTAGTCTTCTGATACGCTTTCGAGATGCCGCCGTCTATGACGAACAGCCGCCCCTCCGCCTTGACAGGTTGTTCGCCGTTCTTGATCTTTACCGGGACATGGCCGTTGATGATGTGACCTTTGTCCACGTCTCCGACAAACAGCCCGAGCAGCTTTCTGCACATCTCAGGTTTTTCCGCAAAAGTGTAGTACGAGTTGTAATGCTCCTCGTGCAGCTCCTTGTCATCAAGAAAATACCGTTCGAAGAACGCCATTTTGTCCTTGCCGTAAAGCGGGGACTTCGACCCGCACCACAGGTACAGCATGAAGTCGCGCGCGTATTCCTTTTCCGCACCGCTGTGCAGGAAATACGCCTTGTTCACGATATCGTCGAGCTTGTCGAGAAGCTCGCGTCCGCTGTATTCCGCAACGTCTATCCAGAGGCTCTGATAGTCTCCGTTTTCGTCGAGCGGTATGCAGCCGTGGAACATGACGTTTCCGTTGCATATCTTGTACATCGAGCCGTGAGCATACAGGAAGCGTATGTGACGGTGCAGCTTCTCGCTGTGGCGGAATGACGCGGAGAGCACTGACATTAGCTCGCGCTCGCCGTCGGATAGTTTAAGCGGGTCGTCAGGGTCAACTGTCGGGAAGCTGCTGTCCTTCAGCTTGTATATTTTGCCGTTTATCTCAACTGTTCCGTTCGTAAAGTTGACATGCTTGAATACTACCCGGCCGCGCATTTCCCACTCCGGGTACTTCTCCATTAGCTGGCCTTCGAGTTTGAGCTGTATCACAGTTATCGCCTTGTGCATCTTCGCGACGAGCTTTGTGTCAACAGGGTCGTAGACGTTGTCGTCGAGCGTGCTCGGCATAAAGATCGCGCAGTCGTCGTCCTTGTAGGTCTCGGCTGCGAAAACTGCGAGAGCGCGGAGATTGAGCCCGTAGCCGTCCTCCAGAATATCGAAGTTGTTATAGCGCATGGAGATGCGGATAACATTGGCAATAAGCGCCTGATTTCCCGCAGCCGCACCCATCCACGAAATGTCGTGATTGCCCCACTGAATATCGATGTCATGGAACTTCATCAGCTCGTCCATTATGATATCCGCGCGGGGTCCGCGGTCGTAGATATCGCCGATAATATGAAGCATATCTATCGAGAGAGACTGTATCGTCCTGCACAGGGACGCGATAAAGCTCTCGGCAATTCCCGTTTCGAGGATCGTGTTTATGATCTCGTCATAGTAAAAATCCTTGTTCACATCGTCTGTAACATTAAGCAGCTCGTCGAGAATGTACACCATATCCTCGGGTATGCTTTTGCGGACGCGGGAACGGGTATATTTTGCGGAAACAGCTTCAAGCACTATGATAAGGCGGTAGATTGTGAGACTGCGCCATTCATCGTCGATATCACCCGAAGCCGTGAGCCGTTTCAGCTCCTTATCAGGGTAATATATAAGAGTAGCGAGACGCTCACGCTCGGCGTTCGGGACAGTCTTGCCGAGCACCATGTCGATCTTGTTCTTTATCATTCCCGACGCGCTTCTGAGCATGTGGAGGAACGCCTCGTATTCCCCGTGCATATCGCTGAAAAAGTATTCGGTGCCTTTCGGAAGACTCCGGACAGCGGAAAGATTGACCATTTCAGCAGCTACGCTCTCTATCGTCGGATATTCTTTTGCAAGCAGTTCGAGATACCTTCTGTCCATATAAGCCCTCCGCATTGACTCTTTCTTCTCAGATCGGCAGCGTATATCGCGCTGTCAGATCATATCCGAAGCTGAATTCCGACCTGAGCGCCGGGATATTCCAACAAGATTATATCATATAACAGATTCGTTTTCAATAGCTAAAACGTCATAATCGGAGCTTTTTTTATTTCGGATTATTAATTGACTCTGTATGTGAATTGTGTTATAATATTAAAAAGCAAAAGGCAGCGCCGGAAAGGACTTGAAAAATGAATAATGAATTTACAGCAAATCTCAGAAGAGAGCAAAAAAAATATGAGGCTCTGATATCAAGAAAAAACCAAGCGACAGATCAATACAACGGTATATTCACCCGATATGCTTACCCGGTGCTCACCGCGGCGCATACTCCGCTTTTCTGGAGATATGACATGAACCCGGAGACCAATCCATTCTTCATGGAACGCCTCGGCATCAACGCTGTGTTCAACAGCGGCGCGCTGTACATGAACGGTAAGTATTATCTTGCAGCGCGTGTCGAGGGAAGCGACAGAAAATCCTTCTTCGCTGTGGCTGAGAGCGACAGCCCCGTTGACGGCTTCCGCTTTCACGACTATCCCGTGAGACTCCCCGATACCTGCGCCGAGGAGACCAACGTCTATGATATGCGCCTCACAAAGCACGAGGACGGCTGGATATACGGTGTGTTCTGCTCCGAAAGCAAGGATACGGAATCAAACGACCTTTCCGCTGCAAACGCGCAGGCCGGCATAGTCCGCACGAAAGATCTCGAAACGTGGGAAAGACTTCCGAATCTTAAATCAAAATCCCCGCAGCAGAGAAATGTCGTGCTGCACCCCGAATTTGTTGACGGAAAATACGCGTTCTACACACGCCCGCAGGACGATTTTATAAGCACAGGTTCCGGCGGCGGTGTTTGCTTCGGGCTTGTAGAAGACATTACAGATCCGGTTATCTGCACCGAGGAAAAAGTCATCTCGCCGCGCAGATACCATACTATCACCGAGGTCAAGAACGGTGCGGGCGCCGTGCCGATAAAAACGCCGAAGGGCTGGATACACATTGCTCACGGAGTGCGCAACACAGCCGCAGGACTGCGCTATGTGATCTATGTTTTTGCAACTGCGCCCGATGATCCGTCAAAGCTCATTGCGGAACCGTCAGGCCTGTTCATTGCACCGCACGGATCGGAGAGAGTCGGCGATGTCTCGAACGTCGTATTCACAAATGGAGCTGTCGTCAACGATAAGAACGAAGTCTATATCTACTACGCTTCGTCGGACACAAGACTGCACGTTGCCTCCACAACATTAGACAGGCTTATAGACTACACATTCTCCACGCCGTCCGATCCGCTCAGAAGCGTTGACTGCGTAAAGCAGCGCTGCGAGCTGATAAGCAGAAACCTTGAATATATGAAGGCGAACGGTATTGAATGATCTGATGATCCGGACCGATCGAGAATATAAAAAAGCCCGTCGTTTCAAAAGCGACAGGCTTTTTATTATGTGCCCCGGATAATAAGTCCGTTAATTACTCTTCTTTCTTAACTGTTTCACTCGTCCAGTCTATGATCCCGCCGAACTCATACACATGGGTATATCCCATATCAAAGAGCTTTTGAGCCGCTTCTTTGCTTCTTCTTCCGCTCCTGCAATACACAAGTATCACCTGGTCAAGATCGGGAAGTCCCGCGGGCTTCGTATCTTATATGCTTTCGTTCGGAATGCATATCGCACCCGGGATATGCCCCTCATCGAATTCGTCCTGTCTGCGCACGTCAACGATAATATGACCGTCATCTGTCTGCATCATTTTCTTTGCTTCTTCCTGCGAGATCTGAGCAAAGCTGCGCACCATACCGTCGCCGTCAAGTATCTGACCCTGTGAAGCACAGCCGCCGAGAAGCAGCGAAGCAACAATGATCGCAGCTATAAAAAGGATATTCGTTTTTGACCTTAGTTTCATCAGATCACCCATTCTTCAGCGTTCTGATGATCGACACAAAAGACGATCACGCATCAATTATCCTTCGATCTTTTTTTGCTTCACGCCGCATCCGGCAAAGTATCCCACGCTCCGAGCGGATCGATCTTTTCGGGAATATATGCATAAAGATCGTTAGTTGCTTTCTGCGTCAGATCGTAGCGATACCACATCGGTTCTTCTCCCTTGCGAGGCTCCATCCAGACAAGAATACCGTTCCAGCCCTTGTCGTACATAGACTTGTATTTATCCGACAATGACATTTTGCACTTGTCTTCGTCGTCATTCGCTGTCTCGCCGATCATACAGGGCTTGTCAGTCGGCAGCCCGTATTCCGCGGGAGTCATACTGCACGGGAATCCCCATATCGAGCGCATCCAGTCATAATAGTGCACGCTGTAAAAGTCAAGATACGCGCCATCGAGCCCTGTGAGCTTCTTAAGATACTCGTCGGAAACCTTGTTTCCCTGGATACTGTCGGAATTATATTTTATCATAGCCGTACCCACAGTAACGAGCAGATCGCTGTTCTTGTGTATCGTATCTGCACATTTGCCGAGAAGATAGGATATGTTATCCCAGCTTATCTTACCGCATTCCTCGTTCTCAAAAACCCAGTCCGGCTCGTTCATTATGTCGATGCCCATTATATAATCACAGTCCTTATATCGCGAGCAGAACTCACTGACATAAAGCTCTGCGTACTGGTCGCACAATTCCTTTGATTTAAGCAATGTCTGCCAGTACTTGTACTTGAAGTGATCGAACGAAAGCAGAGTCGGCATGACATATACCTTATATTTTTCCGCGATCGCAAACAGCTTGTCAAGATCGCGCCAGTGCGCTTTGTTCACATGATCTATTTCACCGTCGTAATCAACATCAACAATAGAGTCGCCGTTGCAGTTTACCCATATCCTTGTGCAGTTGATATGGTCTGAGGCGAGATCTGCGAAGGTCTTATCCCATACCGCTTCGTCCATATGACCGTCAAAATCGTTCCAGGTGAACCACGGGGTATTTCCGCCGCTGAACCAGATCTCCTTACCGCCGACCATGAACTTTGTTCCCTCAATATACACATGAGCGTCAGACTTGACCGGCTCAGGCGCGGAAGTTGTGCTCCCGGATACCGATGTTTTGCTCGTGCTGACGGTTTGGGCGGTCGTATCATTACCGCAGCTTACTGCGGTAAAACTCAGCACTGACGCCATCAGAACAGCTGTAAGTTTTTTTATAACATTCATGATTTATCACCTTTTATTGTCTGTACATTACAGCGACGCAGTGAATATCTCTGCAATGTCCTTTTCCATAAGCGGAGCCCACGCTTTTTCAAGACCCTCGTTCTCTGCAACATGGTGCGCCATTTCGCCGATACGGCTCTCGTCGATACCAACGTCTTTCAGGTGCATCGGGATTCCGATAGATTCAAAGAAGCGATATGTTTCGTCGATAGCCTTGTTTGCAATATCGAATCTGTCAAGCGTGCTGTCAATTCCGAACACATTTACGCCGTACTTGACGAAGCGGTCAACAGTCTTCTCACTCAGGATATGCTTCATCCAGCGGGGAGTGATTATTGCAAGGCCCTCGCCGTGCGTTATGTCATAGTATGCTGAAAGAGCGTGTTCCATACCGTGACATGGCCAGCCGGTCGGACTGCTTCCAAGCGAGTATATTCCGTTGCAGCCATAAGTGCAGTCGAGCATCATCTCGGCTCTTGCGTTATAATCTTCCGGGTTCTCAAGGCACTTGCGGGCATTCACCATAAGGCTCTTCAAACCGGCCTCCATAAAGCCGTCATTGAGCAGCGTCGATTCTTCGCAGAAATACTGTTCCATGATGTGATTCATTGCGTCCGCGCAGCCTGCCGCGATCTGTTTCTTCGGAACGGTAAATGTGTATGTCGGGTCAAGGAACGACACCTCAGGGAAAAGAAGCGGATCCATATATCCGATCTTATCATTAGTCTCAGTGCGTGAAATAACACCGCCGCAGTCATATTCACTTCCCGTCGCCGCAAGTGTAATGATATCAACGATAGGCAGCGCAGCTTTCGCTTTTACCTTGTAAGATATCAGATCCCACGGGTCGCCGTCATACTTTGCTCCCGCCGCAATAGCCTTTGAACAGTCGAGAACGCTGCCGCCGCCGACCGAAAGAATAACGTCAACATTATGTTTCTTACAGAGCTTTACGCCGTCGAGAACGCTCGGATCATACTTCGGATTGGGCTGGATACCGGGCAGTTCGTATATCTCGCAGTCCGCCAACAGCTCCTTTACCTTGTCATATAGACCGATTTTTTTGATACTTCCGCCGCCGTATGTAAGAAGTATCTTTTTCCCATACTTGCTCATTACCTCCGGGAGCTTCGAAACAACGCCTTTTCCGAAGATAAGTCTTGTGGGGGTCATGTAGTCGAAGTTGCGCATAGTGGAATCCTCCTGTATTTGTATTTTTAAACTGTTTTACAGTTTTTTTCGATATCTTCATCGGACACCGTTACCCCGACATCCCATTTCAGTCTATAAGCGAGCATATCCGGCAGCTGCACTTTCCTTTCAGCTCCGCTGTCAGATGATAGTATCAGTGTTACCATAGGCTCTTCGCCGAGCAGAAAGCCTTCACAGCCATTGTCGGGTTCTATCAGATCAATTATTTTATAGGTCATAGCGTAATATTCCTCTGTAAAATAATAATGAACAGGTTTAAACTGAGATTTGACCGATCCATTTTCATTTTATCACAATCAGGTATTTTTTTCAAGATATTTGCAGCATAATTATCAATTTCTGCACATCTGCTTTAAAATCGCAGTAAAAACAAATTTACACCTGAAAGTTATTTTATTAACAAAGGTTGACAATACAGCCAAAAAGTAGTATAATATTTTTGGTATATTTATATACTAATCTGTTAAAATGAGAGGTTTACTATGAAAAGGAAACGGTTGATATCAATCTTTCTATGTGCAGCGATGCTGGTTACACAGGCTTTACCGGTTTATGCAGAAAATGCTGACAATGCTGATAATACCGAAGAAGTCTATCTCGCAGAAATACGTACCAAATTCAAAGGAATGCCCGCAGACTATTCCCAGACTGCCCGTGAGGTCGAGCTGAAGGTTAAACAGCAGAAAACGATCGGCGCACTTGAGAATATGACTCCCAACGTCGATTATGTTGCGAATCAGATCGTTTATCTTGCTGACACTAAAGAAGAAGCGCTTACGGTAGCGGAAGCATACAATGCCACTCTCGTATCGTATCAGTACAGAGTAGCTACAGCCTTGCTTTCCGAAGGCACTACTGTTGCCGAAGCTGTTGCTGTCGGCTCCGAGCCGGCATATAATATGCCGCTCGTCAGCGCAAACTACATAACCACATTTGATGATACAGAGCTGAGATCGCCGGAGATCGAGGAAGACTTCGATCAGTCCGCAGTCAGCACAGTCACAAAGGATTCGGGATATGTAGCAATAGATTACAATGATCCCGCACTTTATCCGAGATATCGTTTCTATAAGAAAGACGCATATGATCCCGAAGCTGAAGGCACTGAAAAAAGCGGCTATCAGTGGATGCACAGCGCGATCGGTACTTTCGAAGCATGGAAGACCACAACAGGCAGCAGCGATATCACTGTAGCTGTTATTGATACCGGTGTCAACGATCAGCACGAGGACCTTAAGGGTCACTCTGTCAACGTTACCGATGCCTTTGACCTTGTTGATTTAAACGGCAAACCAACGGAGGCTTTAGACATTTCCGGACATGGTACTCACGTAGCGGGTATTATTGGCGCGACGCTCAATAACGGCGTTGGCGGCGCCGGCATAGCTCCCGGAGTAAATATCTTAGGCTTGCCGATCTTCATTGGTATTTATGGAGGATGCTACTGTCTGGCCAGTGCTCAGATGTCTGCCTTGATGTACGTTGCCGGAGCTAATGATGACGCAACTATGGGTGAACCCAGAGCTGATATTATTAATTTAAGTATAGGCGGTTGCAATTATAATGCTTATATGCAGATGATATATGATTATCTGTATAGTGTAGGTGTAACCGTTGTTGCGGCAGCAGGAAATGATTGTTCCAATGCTATAGAATACCCCGGCGGATACGATCACGTTATAACAGTAGCTGCTCTTAATCAGGATCTCTCAAAAACCTGGTTCTCAAACTATGGTTCTCATATCGACATCGCAGCACCCGGTATGGATATATATTCCACCTGGAACGGCCATGATGATTCAGAAGAAGAGTTTGCGGTCGAGGACCACAATGACTGGTACACGCTCATGAATGGAACATCTCAGGCGACACCGGTAGTCGCGGGAGCCTGCGCGCTTTATATGAGCGCAGTGGGACACGTTGATCCGGACACGATGCTGACTGTTCTCAAGAAGACCGCGACAAAGCTTTCCGATAAAACTTTAGGCGCAGGTATGGTAAATGCTGCGGCTATGATGCCCGACAGCTCAAAAGACAACGCACTCAATATCCCCGTTGTCAGCAAGATATCCGCTGACGGCAAAGTAAAGACCGTGGTCGGAACTTCGGTAACTCTTGAAGAAGGCGAGAAACTTTGCGTTGATGCTCCCGAAGGCGCGATCGGTGATATAGCTATATTCAGTGTGAACGGCAAAGATCCCGCTTATAAAGACGGTGTTGTTAGCAACACAAGTACATTCACCGCTAAGCTCGGCACCGCAATAGATCCTACTGAATATACCACATCGCAGAGCTTCAAGGTAAAAGCTGCTTATGTAAGCCCCGCCGGCACACGCAGCAAGGTCGTAACTGTCGCTGTAACAGTGAATAAGGTGCTTTCCGGCAATATAGAGATCACAGGACAGGCAAAGATCGCAGCAGGCAAGAACGCGACATATAAAGCAACAAGAACCGATAATTCACGCAGCAAGAAAGTCACATGGAGCCTGAAGGGTGCACCCGAAGGCGTTGCTATCAGCAAAAGCGGCAAGGTCACTGTAGCTGCGACCGTAGCTGCAGGCAAAACATTCAAAGTAGTTGCTACAGCAGCAGACAATGAAGAGATAACAGGTTCCTTCGACGTAACGACTTCGGCGGCTTTAACAAGCATGAGACTCAGCTTCGCAGGCGATGCACTTAACGAGAGTGTAAACGCTCCCGCATTCGAAAAGAACGGCGATTACAAGAGCGTGAGAATGTACACTGTGGATATCGGCACAACAGACTTCAAAGAAAACGAGCTCATTCCGACTATAACCACATCAGCCGGCGCAACGGAGCTGTCCGATTATACTGTAACAAGCTCGAACGAAAAAGCAGTTAAATATAAAGACGGAAAGATCCTTGCTGTCGGCGCAGGTACCGCAAAGCTGACATTTGCTATGGCGGACGGCAACAAGCAGAAGGTCACTCTTTCAGTTACCGTAATTGTTCCTGCTTCCGATATCGTACTTAAGACAAAGAATAAGCAGTGGATCCTGGCTCCGGGCGGCAGCATTCAGCTTCTCGGTATGCTTGGCACCAGCTATGGCAAACCAACAATATCAACGCCTGAGTATGAATATGATGTATGGATGAGATATTCTGTCTATGATTCAAACGATGAGTTTGTACGTTACGCATGGTACAATGCAACCGACCAGTTTAAAAAAGGAAATTATGTCACTATCGCGAAGAATGGCAAACTCACACTCAAGAAAACTGTTGGCAAGTTCGTGGACGACTATTTTACAACTCATAATTGGGAGTTCACTTCTAACGGACAGACATATACGTTTGATTTGCCCTGCCTCAATATAAGAGCTAAGACAACCGACGGCACAGGCTATGTTTCCGATTACTATACGGTATACATGCCATATTGGACTTACAGTAAGATCACAAACTTAACACCAAACTTTATTGATAAGAATGGCAACTATGAATCTAAAATAGCTGGAAACAAGATCACTGTTGTTCCTTTGCCGGTGGATGAAAACGGTTATTTTGAATCTACTTTTACCACCCAAGTCAGGGTAAAATTTGATGGTCTTGTTTTTGACGATAATGAGACTGCATATCAGTTCAAGAGCAGCGATCCTTCAAAAGCAACAATAATCTTTGATCATTATGACTATGATAAAGACTATGCTGTTTTCAGAGTATATCTATATAAGCCCGGAAGTGCAACACTCACTATCTCAGCCAATGACGGCATTGGAAAATCCATAAAGATCACCATCAAGTCGTCAGCTCAGAAAGTTAAGAAATCATAAATCAATAATAGTAACAACGCCCGCGGGGATTTTCCTCACGGGCGTTCTTTTATTATTGTTTTCCGGTTATGTTCAACTTAACCCACAAGCCGTCCGCTGTCGAGGCGGATTATCCTATTGCCGTATTCGGCGGTTTCCTGTGAGTGAGTTACCTGTAAGAAAGTTATTCCCTTTTCCTGGTTGATACGCTTGAAAAGCTCCATTATCTCTATGGTAGTCTTACTGTCGAGATTTCCGGTAGGCTCGTCCGCAAGCAGTATCTCAGGTTCGGAAAGTACAGCTCTTGCAATTGAAACTCTCTGCTGCTGACCACCGGAAAGCTGTGACGGCTTCTGCTTTCTTTTTTCGGTAAGACCTGTGATCTCAAGGATCTCTTCGAGCTTTTCCTTGTAGCCGGGAACGTTCTTCTTCGCCATTTTTATCGGAAGAAGGATATTGTCCTCAACAGAAAGGTTCTGCACAAGATTGTAAAACTGGAATATGAATCCTATTTTTGCAAGCCTGAGCCTGGACATCTCGCTTTCTTTCATTCCGGTCATTTTCTGACCGCTTATATAGATGCTTCCCTCATAATCGGTATCAAGGCCGCCTATAAGGTACAGAAGCGTTGACTTTCCGCTTCCCGACGAGCCCATGAGCGACGCGAATTCACCCTTGTGTATCTCAAGCGAGACATTATCGAGCACCTTATTCATAGCCTCGCCTTTACCAAATGTTTTGCTGACATTCTCGACCTTAAGAATTGCTTCTTCCATTTCGTTTTCCTCCTTATTCGTACTTCATTTCCGTTGCAGTATTCATCTTTCTCAGACTGTTTATCGGTGAAAGAGATGTCAGCATTGTTATGAGCCATAGCGCAAAAATACATAAGAACAGCATGTGATACTGTACGGTCACCAATATGCCCGAGTCTGTCAGGATAAATATCCGCGAAACGAGCAGCGTTACCGGGATACACAGCACTGCCGCGACTATGCACGACACTCCGAAAAGCATGGCGTTCTCCGCAAGTATCATTTTTATTATGCTGCTTCTCGGACAAGCGCAGGAATGGAGCATAGCATATTCCTTTTTGCGGCTTGCGAATCCGATGATCTGATTTCCGGAAATTCCTATCATCGTAAGGACGATCGCCGCAGCCATTATTGCAATGATAACGAGTCTTATTTTTCCGGTATCTTCCTCTTTTTTGCTGATGTGTTCAGCCCTTGTCTCTACCGTTTCAGCGTGCGTCAGAGAATCTTCAATATCTGCCTTAACATTTACCGGATCGTCGGTGGTTATGAATATCGACGATACGTAATCGCTGTACAGCTCCCTGTATAACTGATTCGACACAATTATCGTTCCAGTGCCCATGAACTGTCCGTATTTCAGAGCCTTTACGACGCGCAGACTTTTCTTCATCGGGAAAACTCCGGTGTTGTTGAACGTGATCTCAAGAATATCTCCTTCACTGAGACCCGCTTTATTTGCCATAGTCGGATCAAGTGCGCATTCGTCCACCGCGAGCTCGGTCGGAAGGTCTCCATATACCCTGTACTGTTTGTTATCAGGAAGTGATAATACTCTCATAAGCACTTCCCTGCCGCCGAAAGATACGTTGTCAATGACCTCATAATTGTATTCCACGCCGGAAACATTATCGATATCTTTGAGGTATTCATAACTCTTCGTTTTGCCGTTAGTGCCGCTTACTATGATATCGGTATTGTAGTCTTCCCTTTCAAAAGCGGTTATCATTGAGTTTCCGATAAGGAATATTGTCGCCGCAGCCGTAACCGCCGCAACAGCAAGCACCGCATTGCTCGAATTGGGCTTTTTGCTTCCAGTTTCGACTGCCGCAAGCTCAGCGACAGGCATTCTGGCCGAACCGAACACCTTTGAAAGTGCGTAAGTTGTTTTTCTTACCACAAACTGTACGGAAAGTCCCGCACCAACTATCAGCAGAAGCACGGCTATTATCGACGCCACAAGATTCTTCAGCAGAAAGCCGCATACAAGCCCAGCAATGATGAGTACGACTCCTGCGACAGTTTTGATGTATGACAGCTTGTATTCACCGTCACGGCTGTCGAATATGATGTCTCTGATAGAAGTTCTTACCGCCTTTGCGACCTCGGACATAGGTACAAGCACCTGCAGCAATATTGCAAAAGCAATTATTATAAGGCAGTTCAGTATATTTATCTGTCCGATATCAGAGCTTCCGTTCATCGATACCGCCATCGTTCTCAGGACCTGATCTCTCAGGACCAGATACACCACAAGCGCAATCGCACTTCCGATAAGTCCGTAAACGACATTTTCAAACAGCAGTATGGCTGTGGTCTTGCGCATAGACATTCCTATGCTTCTGAGTGTTCCGATAACGCTCATTCTCTCCGTTATTATCTTCTCTGTAAAGCTTACGGTCACGAATATAACAAGGACAAAGACAAGCACGAACACAAGATAAAGCACATAGGTGAAATTGTTTATTGTTTCGATAATTCCCTCGCTCGCATAAGTCCTTGTTATCATCACATTCGGATGCTTTTCTTCCATTATGCGTTCAAATTCTTCTCTGTAATCGTCCGGGACATCAACTATTCCGCCTTTGTACACGCTACTGTTTGTAAGCTTTATGGAGTCTTCTTTCGATATTAATCCCGAAAGCTCGCCGATAGTTGCTTCTTTTTCATAAATATGTGCTACGGTGAGGTCGGTGGGATCTCCGTTGTTATCATATAAAGTGATCTTATCGCCGATATTGTATCCGTACTTTTCACTATATTTCTTGCTTATCCCGATCTCGCCTTCCTTCGGGTCGTAATCCGTATGTATCAGCTTTTGGGCCCGCGCTTTATTGAGATCGGCGTATGACGCTATATTGATCTCCTCGGTGATTGCATAATCATAAAGCTTTTGTTTTCTTGTTATCTCACGCTTTTTAACGGTCTTGCCTCCGATAAAGCAGACCTTTGAAAGATCGGTGCCTTCGAATATCGCGTCTGTTACACCCTCGCTTCCCCAGTAAAGAATGATGTAGTCTCCGCCATATACCGAGGACATCTGATTTATCGTATCCTTTATCGAACTGCCGAAATCAAGAGCGAGAAATCCCGCAAGACAAGCTACTGTAAGACACAGTATCAGCACAATAAGTCTGCCGGGCTTGGAAATAATATTCTTAAGTGTATACTTCAGAAGCATTTATTACCACCTCCGTATCCTGTCTTCGGGCGCAACGTACATAGAATCTCCCTCTTTTACTCCGTATATCTCATAAAACTCATCAAAAAGCGGCACAACGGCATTTACTCTTACACTGTCGGGCGAATGGACGTCTGTGGCCAGATACTCTTTTGCCTTTATATCTGTCATGAGCATTATTCTCCACCTCGCATAGCTTTCAAATACCGTCTTTTTGCTTTCAAGATCTCCCGCTATCGAGAGCGCACACTGAACTCCGCTTATATCCGCAAGATTCTCTCCGAGAGTGAGCTTTCCGTCAAGCGGAGAGCCGAGAACTTTAAACTTGCTGTAATATGCTATCGCCTTGTCCTGCAGTTTCTTGAACGCCTGTATATCCTCTTTCGGCATAGCGTCGGGACGATAGTTTCCGTAAGCGTCAAATTTAACGCCATAGCTGTCAAAAGCGTGAGATATCTCATGTCCGATGATCGAGCCTATCCCTCCGAGATTCCATGCATAATCCGCATCCTCATCAAACAGCCTTTTGTTAAGAATAGCTGCGGTTATAACGACGTCATTCTGTGCTGGTATATAGCAGGCATTCACCGTTGAAGGAGTCATACCGTCAAACCCGTTGAAAGGCTTACCGGAGAAAAGCTCATTATATCCCTTCTGCCTGCTGATCCTATCATAATTATATACTGTTTTCAGAAGCGTGCTTCCTATCATTTCTGCGTCTGCCGGATCGACCTCGTGAGGCTCGTCTGTTCCGATAAAGAACTTCATATTATCAAGTTTCTGGATAAGATAAGCTTTTCCGTTATCGGTCAGCCAGTCGGCGCCGTTTATCAGCCTGCGGTACTCAGCGACCATGTCGTCGCACATTTTACTGATGATCTCTCTTTTTCTCTCGTTGAAATATTTCTGAGCATATATCTCGCTGATCTCTCTATTAAGAAAACTTCTGACATAATCGAGGGCTGTAGATTCCGGATCGATACCGTCAAAACCGACCAGGCTATACTTTACCGGAAGAAGTATCGGATAATTTTTCAGAAGATTTATCAGACATACATCCTTCCATTCGCGCAGATGTTCGCTGTTAATGAGCGAATCCGCACCGACAAGCTGACCTGGATCGCCGACGACTATTTTGTCCGGAAGCTTACCGTCATATCCGACAGAGCGGATCAGCTGCTCAAAGGTAATGTTTTTCAGCATTGACGAACAATCCTCGCGGGTAAGGATATTGAAATTATCATAAAGTTCCGCTTCGCCGCTCAGCATAAGAGGATCGCAGTATCCTGTAAGCTCATAATACATGTATATCAATCTGGTCGCGCGTTCCTTTGCTTCATCCGCCGGTACGCCGCAAAGCCTGAGATAAGAGACGAAATCATCCCTTGACTGTGTTGCTTTGACGCTGTTGTCCTTCAGCTCGTCAAGCGCTGTGAGAGGAACGAAGGTGAAATAAAGTACCTTTTCGCTCGAATCGAACGCATTATTGAGCACTGACGCGCTATAAAACGAGATCAGGCCGCTTCCCGATGCAAGTTCATGCCACAGTGAGATAAGCTCTTCTGTGCTGGTTACAGCTTCTATCTTTTTAATAAAGCCTTCAATAAACTCGGTATCTTCTTCTTCGGAATCCTTCTTCTCGTTTTCCACCATGTGATAGATCTGCCAGTAAAGATCGTGAATGAGCTGCTCGTTGCTTCCGGGAGCATATTCCTTATCGCTTCCCGCTATTTCTTTTATGATCTCATTCTGATGCTCCCTGGACTCTTCAATCATCATAGACCATGTTCCTGTATAGGACTGATCCTGCCTGAGATCCATTTTCATGATCTCCGCGGCGTTTATATACCCGTAGAAATCCTTTCCGGGAGTTAGCTGCGCTATGTAGTTTTCATCGTCCGGCGAATCCACATCACTTTCCGTCCTGACTGGTACGTTCTGCACCGGCGGCTCCTCACTGCCGGAACATCCGCAGATCATACAGCAGGCAAGCAGCGCTGCACATAAAGACTTTATTTTCTTTGTCATGGAAAAACTCCTTTCATGTTTTAGAGGTTCCCTGTAAATACTTATTTCAGATTCGAATCAGATTCCTTTTTCGAAGAATTCTTTTTGATAGCAGCCGCTTTTCTGTCCCATTTATTGCCGTACATCAGTTTATCGGCACGCTGTATCACTTCAAGGACTGTATGATCTTGGGACGGGTCATAAACGGCAAATCCCTTTGATACAAGCACCTGCTCCCACGATTCACCAACCGCGGTATTGTTCTCATCCGCAGTCCTGTCGAACTCTTTCACAAGCGATTCTATGTTATCATAATCCTCATTCTTCAGAATGACAGCAAACTCATCTCCGCCGATCCTGAACGCCGGACTTTGCTTGAATACTTCCGCGATCGTATGGGAGGCAGTTTTAAGATATACATCGCCCTTATCATGTCCGAACTGGTCGTTTATCACCTTGAGTGTGTCACAGTCAAATATGCCGATCGCAAATTTCAGATCTTTCGTTCCGTAATTTATCTGCTCCTGCAGTTCATCTATGGCTTTTGAGAAAGCTCCCTTATTTTTCAGATTAGTAAGCGCATCTACAAACACCTGCCCGTTAAGTTCGGAGATATGAGCATTTACATTATCCGCAAGTTTTTTGAACGACCTTGTGAGACGGCCGAGCTCATCGTCCGCGTCGTATGTAAGGTCTAAGCTGTAGTTTCCGTTTTCAACCTGCTCCGCTGCATGTGTAAGCTGTTCAAGCGGCTTTGTTATGCGTCTCGTATAGGCCATAAAGAAGAGGCTCGACGCCACGAGCACTACCACAGCACCCATAGCGATGTTCAGAATAAGACCCTGCCAGCCGCCCATGGTTTCCGACACAGGGACCGTGACATTAAGCCGCATACCGTTGCTCAGTGTACGCCATACAACCTCTTTTTCTTCTCCATTGTATTTATATCGCACCAGAGTGTTGTCGTTCGTAGTATTAAACGGGAAATCAAGCGTTATGTCCGAATTCGCGTCAGTAACATCGATACGGGGATGATAGAAGATCTTTCCGTCGTCATCGCTCAGAAATGCATAGCCGTTTTCGAAGAACCTGATACTGTCAACCTCAGACGCCATTGTCGAATAGTCAACTTCTATACCTACGACTCCGAGGAACCGGCCCTTCCAATATACGGGCGCATCGTAGGATATAACGCGCACATCAAGATTATCGGTAATATACGGCGGGAGCCAGATAGGCCTGCCTTCGTGTTTCGGAACGGTAAACCATACAAGTTTTGACGTATCCTCAAGATCATATTGTGTTATATCGGTGACCTTGTGTTCTACAAATCCCTCTCCGGTAAGATCAATGTACCAGAATCCCTCAACCGAGGACGAGACAGACGGATCAATACGGTAATAGTAGGTAAGGACACCTTTTGTCTTTGACGCCATCAAGCCGAAATAATCACGGGCTTTTTCCATGTGCTTCTCAAGCTGGTCGTCTTCCAGGCCTTCAAGATCTTCTTCCACAAAAGATGTTACCCTTAATACCGAGTTCTGAACGCTGTCAAAATAATAATCAAGGCTCCGCTCTCCCGACTCGCACAGCATCATGAGAAGCTGGTCGGATTTGTGGCTCTCGGTACTGATTATGAAGATCGCGCTGAGTACTGTAACGAGCACAAGAGCCGCAAGTATCACGCAAAGCATTGTAACTGTTATTCTTGTTCTTAATGAATGCATTGTATTATTTCCTTTTCTATTATCCGGTCATAAGGCGTTAATCTACTATGATCTCATGGATTTTCCACTCATTACTTCAACTATCCGCTGCAGAATAGTCAGTATAATCTATATATTATATCACAGAACTGCAAAATAAGCAATCCCCCAAAGCACATGGGTCCAAATTCTCTTTTCGTATCAGCAATACTTGTATTTTTTGTACTTTCAAATAAGCTCACTTGTTTCACCCGCATATTCCGTGCTTCATTTGCTATGTATTATACCATAGTTTCACTGTATTTGCAACAACTGTATATCTGTACTTCACAAACCTGCAGCGTTATAGAGCAGGCCTCCTGAACTGCGTTGGCGATATTCCCTCATACCGTTTGAAAAGTTTACAGAAATAGCTGCTTGACCCAAACCCTACTTTTTCGGCAATGTCCTCGGTCGTCATTTGCGTACCTGAAAGCAGTTCCTTTGCAGCTTGTATCCTGCGCTTTGCGATATATTCCATGGGGCGCGAATTCAATGCTCTGCGGAAAAGCCGGCATATATGCTGTTTTGAAAATCCCGTTATCGCACAGAGCTCGTCCATGGTTATCTGCCGTGAATAATTCCGGTCTATCATATCTATGCATTTTATCAATGCCGGATCGGGTTGAACAGCAGCTCCTTCATGACCGACAGCGCGGTCGAACTCTATGAGAAAATCATACAGATATCCCGAAGCCCGCAGGTTGCCGTTAACGCGGTCATACTGAAGAGCTTTGTGCATTTCCGAGAAAAATCGGTCAAGGCGTTCGGTGCTGTCGAGCGAAAATACCTTCGGTTTATCAAAGCCCATATCAGCAAGCATCGTTTCACAGGCATATCCGCCCGGAATTATCCAGTGATTGTCCCAGACATCACCGACGGGATAGTACTCGTGCGGACAGGACGCAGGGAGAAAGAATCCCATACCGGCTCTTATCTCTGTTTCGGTGCCGTCAGCGCAAAGAATGCCGCTTCCCTTCGTGGTATAGAAAAGCTGAGGATATGCATACTCGGTGCCGCGCCTTGTAAGAGGCTGACAGTCATGCATACCTATGCTGACAAGATAAATCGGAAGTCTGCTCTCTCGTCCGATTATCGGATAGTGATAATAAAACATAGTTTCTCCTCAAAAAAAGTCTGACAAAAAGTTCATATCGTTATATCATAATAATATCATCTATTGACTTATTTGTCAATGTCATTTATAATATGATAAAATCATTATATGCGGAGGCGCGGGATATGGAACTTGACAGAGAATTGATAAAAACAGTTCCTTCCGAAAGACAGATAAAATTCCAGCAGCTTGAATTCTACGCGTTCATTCACTTTACCGTGAACACGTTCACGGACAAGGAATGGGGCGACGGTACCGAATCGCCGGATATATTCGCTCCGCTCGCACTTGACGCGAAGCAGTGGGTCAATGCCGTCAAGTCTGCGGGAATGAGAGGCCTTATACTCACCTGTAAGCATCACGACGGCTTCTGCCTCTGGGACACAAAGCTGACCGGACATAACGTCATGCACAGCCCTTATGGGAAGGATATCGTCCGCGAAGTTTCGGACGCGTGCAGAAAAGGCGGCATAAAGTTCGGCGTATATCTGTCTCCGTGGGACAGGAATTGCCCGCTGTACGGAAGCGGAAAAGCGTATGACGATTTCTTTGTCGGGCAGCTCGCCGAGCTGCTCACAAATTATGGAGATGTGTTCTCGGTATGGTTCGACGGAGCCTGCGGCGAGGGTCCGAACGGGAAAAAGCAGTACTACGACTGGGAAAGATACTACGCAGTGATACGGGCATTACAGCCCGATGCGTGCATCTCGGTATGCGGACCCGATATACGCTGGTGCGGAAATGAAGCGGGGCATACAAGGCAGGCAGAATGGAGCGTTGTCCCCGAAAGAGCACGTGACAGCGAGATAATCTCCGAGAAAAGTCAGCACGAGGACAGCGACGAGTTCCGTCAGCGCCGTGTTGACGCCCGCGACAGCGACCTCGGCAGTCGGCACATGCTCGCAAATGAGAAAGACCTGATATGGTATCCTGCCGAAGTCAACACATCTATCCGTCCCGGCTGGTTCTGGCACGAGAGCGAGAATGACAAAGTGAAGTCTCTTCACGAGCTCGCGGATATCTATATACGCTCGGTCGGCGGGAACTGCACGTTCCTGCTCAATATTCCTCCCGCAACTGACGGACTGCTGCATGATAACGATGTACGCAGGCTCGCAGAGCTCGGTGGTTTTCTGAAAGCGGCGTTTGCAGAAAACCTTGTTCCCGGTGCGGAACTTTCCTGCGAGAGCGCAAAGCAGGGCTTCGGTATAAAAAATGTCATTGAGGACAGCTATGAAAGCTTCTATATGCCGACATCGAGCAACGCAGACATTATGATTAAATTTAAGCAAAAAGAAAAGCTCGGATATCTTGTGATAAAAGAAAATATCCTTATGAGCCAGCGTATCGGGAGCTTCGCCGTGGACGTATCTGTAAGCGGATGCTTCCGCGAAGTGTGCCGAAGTACGACGGTAGGCTATAAGCGCATCGTTCCGCTTGACGGCATTGAGACGGACTGCATAAGGCTTAGGATAACAGATTCGAGAACAGAGCCGGCTATCTCGTTTATCGGGATATACCGCCGGGCGTTTGATAAGTGAAAGGAGAAAAAATGTATATTCCGGATATTTCAGAAAAGGGCTCGCCCAGAAGTGAAATGATATTCCATGAGGACCCGCAGAAACTTCACATCGGGACGCTCCCCGACCACGTATATTTCATACCGTTTGCAAAAGGTCAGGACGCTTTTGCGGAGCGTGAAAACTCGCAGTTTTTTGAACTGCTGAACGGTGACTGGGACTTCATTTACTACGACAGCATTATTGATATGCCCGACGACTTCATTTCAGTGAAAAGCGCGGCAAAGATACCCGTGCCGTCAAACTGGCAGTTTCACGGCTACGACAAGGCGCAGTACACCAATGTGTGCTATCCGATACCGTTCGACCCGCCGTTTGTGCCGGACGATATCCCCGTCGGAGTGTATGGCAGGAATTACACTTACAAGCCCGACGGAATGCGGAAGATACTCTGCTTCGAGGGCGTTGACAGCTGCTTTTATCTGTACATCAACGGCAAGTTCGCGGGTTATTCGCAGGTCGCTCACCACACGTCGGAATTTGACATCACCGACCTGCTGACCGAGGGCGAAAACCGCATAACTGCTGCAGTACTTAAATGGTGCGACGGAACATATCTCGAAGACCAGGACAAGTTCAGACTTTCCGGAATTTTCCGCGACGTTTATGTGCTCTCGCGCTCCGAAAAACGTATTGAAAACTATCGTATCACAGCCGACAGCGACGGCAGGTTCCGCTTTTCCGTACAGGGTGCAGCCGCGAAGCTGCGCCTGTACGACGGTGAAAAGCTGATATGCGAGGGTGAAGTCCCGGACGGAGGAGCCTTTGAGCGCACGGTCGGCGATGTAAAGCTGTGGTCTGCAGAATCGCCGTATCTGTACAGACTTGAGATCGAGACAGATTCCGAGCTTATCGGCGAGCGTGTCGGATTCCGTAAGATCGAAATTACAGAAGGGATAGTAAAGCTCAACGGGAAACATATAAAACTGTTCGGCGTGAACCGCCATGACAGCTATCCGGATACCGGATATTACGCAGATAAGGCAAAGATGCGCCGCGATCTTAAAATGATGAAGCTCCACAACATCAACGCCGTGCGAACCTCGCACTATCCGAATGCGCCGGAGTTCTACGCTATGTGCGACGAGCTCGGACTGTACGTCATAGACGAAGCTGATCTTGAAAGCCACGGCTGCGTGAATGTATATAACGACCTCAAATGGTCATGGGAGAACGGCTACAACGGTATCGCGATGATCGCAAAAGACCCGCAGTTCAGAGAGGCTATACTTGACCGCGAGCGGCTTCTCGTAACGCGCGATATCAACCACCCGTGTGTGATATTCTGGTCGCTCGGAAACGAGAGCGGCTACGG
>CAMVEM010000008.1 GCA_947166515.1 uncultured Clostridia bacterium
TTCTCAACGCTTACGACTGGGATTTCTGCCTTGTCCAGTACAACTATTTCGACGAGTTCACACAGGCAGGGAGAGAAGGCATCAAGGCAGCCAGCGAAAAGGGACTTTCCATATTCATCATGGAACCGTTAAGAGGCGGCAAGTTAGTCGATCTCCTGCCTAAAAAGGCTAAGCGCGAGATAGCAGCTGACCCTCACGGATAAACACCTGCAGAGAGGTCGTTCAGTGTGCTTTGGGAGCAGCCTGAGATCACATGCGTATTCTCCGGCATTAACTCTATTGCCCCGAAGTTATCTTCCGGAGTGAATTCCATGACTTCATCATCAATTTTTTTTGCCTCAGTCTTGACCTCGGTCTCAGGCTTGATCTCAGTCTCAGTCTCAGCCTTGACCACGACCTCGTTTCTGGCTGCAGGTCTGTTTCTCAGCAGATAACGCGCGAGCTTTTCCTCAAGAGCGTCTGTCTCGATAGGCTTGGAAAGATAATCGTCAAAGCCCGCACTGAGATACTTCTCTTTAGCGCCGTTTACAGCATTCGCGGTAAGTGCTACAACGACTGTATCCTCGGAGACAAGAGATTCGTCTTTAAGCCGCTTAAGCGTCTCAATACCGTCCATCTTCGGCATCATGTGATCCAGGAAGACTATATCATAATGCTTTTTGCGCATCATTTCTATGGTCTTCTCACCCGAAGCCGCAAGATCAGGCGATACACCGAAGAGCTTAAGCAGGTTCTTCGCTACTTTAAGGTTCATCTCATTATCGTCGGTAACAAGCACTTCTGCATCCGGGAAGACGGGTCTCTCACGCACTTTTCCTACTGCAACTGCTCCGCGTCTTTCGCGCACATTTCCTATGGATTTGCTGTCGGCAATGCCCTGGACTATCTCGAACGAGAAAGTGGAGCCTACGCCATAGACGCTCTCGACCTTAAGCTTGCTGTTCATGAGTTCGAGAAGCTTTGTGACTATTGCCATGCCGAGACCGGTACCCTCGATGTTGCGGTTTCGTGTCTCATCAAGGCGCGAGAACGACTCGAACAGCTTATCCATATCCTCCTCGCGTATGCCTATACCGGTATCCTTTACTGAAACCAGAAGTTTAAGATCCTTTTCGCTTCTTTCGACACAGGATATAGTGAGCAGGACGGAACCTTTTTCGGTATATTTTACGGCATTTGTCAGCAGGTTCATAATGACCTGCGTCAGACGGACATCATCACCGATAAGCTTGCAGGGAAGGTTTTCGTCTATGTTCTCATTGAACTCCAATCCTTTTTCTTTTGCGCGTGACGAAACGGAGTTCAGAAGATTGTTGATAACGGAAATGGAGTCATATTCCGCAGTGACGAGCTCCATTTTTCCGTCCTCGATCTTTGAGAAGTCGAGAATGCTGTTTATAAGCGACAGAAGAGTTTTACCCGCTGTCTGTATATTGCTTGAATATTCCAGGATGTTCCGATCGTGTGATTCGTTCAGTATCATCTCATTCATGCCGAGTACGGCATTAATGGGCGTACGTATCTCATGCGACATCTGCGCTAAGAATTTTCCCTTCGCGGCACCCGCTGCAGTTGCGGATTCCGCCGCTTCCTTCATACGTCGGTTCACACCTTCCTGCCAGCGGATAAGCTTTGTGAGCAGCCTGTAAACAATTATTATACAAAGAAGCACGCTCACCAGGCAGATCATTCCCACAATGAATCCTCTGCCATAGACTACCCAGATATCCGTCGCCTTATATATGACAAAGTTTGATTTATCGCTGCGCTTGGCGGTGAATATCCTTACCGAACCGTCATAATCCTGATATACCATTGTGCTCTGGCCGTCAGGATTCAGCTCGCTGCATCTGAGTTCGGAAACATTTACCTTGTTGCTCTCCGACATCTGATATGTACCGTACGGGTGATTGATTATATTTCCGCTCGCATCGGTAAGAAAAGCGTAGCCTTTCTCTGAATAGCTTGTGCTGAGAATATCTGTCAGCTTATCCATGTAGAAATCTATACCGAGATTACCTAAGAATTCGCCTGTCGCCGAGTCATTTACCTGCTCGGAAATAGTCACACAGTAAAAGCCTGTCTGCTCGTCGTAATAAGGTGCTGATATGCTCCAGCCGTCTTCAGTCGCAAGAGTATCCTTATACCACTGGCGCTCCTCAACACGCCAGCCGTCCTCAGGCTTCCAGCCGTTGTTCATATAGACCGTAGGCGTCAGATCAGGGTTCGCCATATAAAGCACCGATATCTCAGGGTATCTTGACGCTATTTTATCGAGGAATTGGATCGTCCTGTCATAATCATTGAGCATATCGGAATTTGTGGCGATGATGCCCGCAAGCATATCGAGTATGCTCTTCTGTTTGTTGACCCACTCCGACAGCTGATTTTCATAACTGCTTACATCATTGGCCATTTCGACCCTTGCAAGGCTTCTGCTCAGAAGCATGGTCGTGGTTATCGTGATCCCCAGAACAATCAGAAGAAGAGTGAGTATGATATTTCTGAAACGCTTGCTTATCCTGAAAGTATAGCCTTTTTTGACGTTGCGCTTCTTTTCCTCTTTCTTTGCATCGTTCTTGACTATGTTCGAATACGAAAGTATCTGCTGTATCTGGTACGAAAGCTGCTCGACCGAATCATGTATGACGCTGAATCGTTCGTCCGCAGTATCGTTGTCGGGATAATTTCTTGAATCCGACCTGCTGAGTATCTTTCTGAGAGGCGTTTCAAGCTCTCCCTTGATACCTGCAAGAAACTCGTCTTTTGATCTGAGCGCATCTTCCGCCTTGCGTCTGTTGCGCGATGCAGCGACATAGAGAACTATTATCACAGCGGTCAGCGCAAGTGTAAGCACAAGCGTTATTGCAAGCTGTATATATGAATTGCGGTAAAGCTCCCAATCGCTCTGGCTTACAATGAGATACCAGCCTGCGGATGAACCTGCTGCGAACAGATTCTCATAAAACAAGCCGGATTTTATACGATGCGTCACGACTTCGTCGCTCGTCTTGGCGAGATAAAAGACTGCCGAATATTCGGGGAGCTTTGAGTTGAGAAGATCGCCGATATATGATTCTTCGGTACACCCTGCGATTATTCCGTCCTCGGTGACTATAACAGCATTATGCAGACCGCGTTCCGTCATTTTCGCAACGTGAGACTGTATGCTGTCCATGGTATAATCGACGCTCAGGACTGTATCTCCGTCATCAAGCATGACCGAAACGGTGTAGCACATATTTCCGGTCACAACGTCAACATAAGGCGGCGTGATGTAAACCTGACCTTTGTTTTTGGCGGCACCTTTATACCAGTCTCTGCTGACAGGATTGAAATTTTCGGGGTTTGCGAGGCCCGGCAGTATGCTCCAGTCTTTTCCGGCGATATAGATGTTAAAAGCGCCGACATTTTCTTCATCCAGCGACGCTATCTTGTCATAGATAAGCGCAGACAGTTTTTCTTTATCGCTGATATAAGGTTGAAGCGAGACTGCAGTCCTAAAAGTGAAGTTCTCCGCTTCGTTTATTGTGCTCTCAAGTTCACCGCTTATACTTTCGAGAGAGTATCTTCCCGACTCCATGGTCTGTTCCGAAGTCATATGGAAAACAAGCGTAAGCTCCATTGCGATTACGGCGATAAGCATGACCGCTATAATTATGATCGCGGCGAAATTACCGCTCTTCTTCATATTTTCAGCCCTTTCCTGTACCTGTCATTTCATGTGCGCTCATTGATACGCATCATTCCTGCATCGTACGATAAGACAGCCTCTTTTATGTCTTTGATGTCACTATTTGTCCTTGCTGCCCGCGACAGTACTGTTCTGACGAGTCCCGGATCAGGTACGGGCAGAATGCTTTATGCAAAGCAAAAGAATTATACCAAGAAACACATATTCAGATTTTCTGTCATCTGCCTGATCCAGTTTCGTTCTCTCTTTGTCAGAATAATCTTTGCATTTTAATGCAATGCTGTTTGTCAAAAAAGTAGTAACTTGTTATTTAATTTGCGAAGCGAGTCGCTTTTGCACTTACTTTTCGCTGATGCTTATATGCGCGCATCCATGCGCTCTTCTGGCATCAGCTACCGCAGCATCATGCTGCGTCGCGTCCGAAAAGCAGCGGGGTTTGGGTCGCTGCATGATGCAGCGAATGCCCGCCAAAAAGCGCACACAAGGTGCGCTAATAAAGCGGGCAAAGCAGAGCCCCGATCTCAAGCGTAGCGTTTCTCTGAAATTCTCAAGCGCAAGCGACTTCTTTGACAGTCTGCATTGCATTTTAATGCAATGTTTATTTTGCGTTTTCCTCATCATGGTGTCTTATCTGAGCACGCTTTATCTTACCGCCGAGAGTTTTAGGAAGCTCGTCAACATATTCGATAACACGCGGGTACTTGTAAGGAGCGGTCTCACGCTTAACGTGATCCTGCAGCTCCTTAGTAAGCTCAGGTGAAGGAGTGTAGCCCTTTGCAAGAACTACAGTAGCCTTTACGATCTGACCTCTTATAGGATCCGGAGCGCCGGTTATAGCGGATTCAACCACAGCAGGGTGAGTGAGCAGTGCGCTTTCTACCTCGAATGGCCCGATGCGGTATCCGGAGCATTTGATAACATCGTCGTTCCTGCCCACAAACCAGTAATATCCATGGGAATCGCGCCATGCAACGTCGCCGGTATCATAGTTTGCGCCGCCAAGTACAGCCTTTGTCAGATCAGGATCCTTGTAATATCCGCAGAAAAGTCCGGTAGGATGATGTTTGTCTATACCGCAGGCCATGATGCTTCCTTCTTCACCGTCTTCGGTTTCCGTTCCGTCCGGACGGAGAAGGTGGATATTATAAAGCGGAGAAGGCTTTCCGGTCGAACCCGGTTTAGGATCTATCCACGGGAAGTTGGCTATTAGTACAGAGCCTTCCGTCTGGCCGAAACCTTCACGCATTTTTTTGCCTGTAAGTTCATAGATACGGTTGAACACCTCAGGGTTAAGCGGTTCGCCGGCATTGCAGAAGTTCTCGATAGTTGAGAGGTCGTACTGAGTCATATCCTCCTGCAGCATGAAACGGTACATAGTAGGCGGAGCGCAGAACGTAGTGAGCTTGTACTTGCTTATGACAGAGAGCATATCTTTTGCGTCGAAGCGTCCGGTAAAGTCGTAAACAAATTGTACAGCACCGCATATCCACTGACCGTAGATCTTGCCCCAGCCGAATTTAGCCCAGCCTGAATCCGAAATAGACATGTGGAGCTTGTTTTCCTGCACCTGATGCCAGTATTTTGCGGTAACGATATGACCGAGAGGGTATGTGAAGTTATGGCAGACCATTTTAGGCATTCCGGTAGAGCCGGAAGTGAAATATATCAGCATTATATCGGTAGCTTTCGTAGCCTGGTCGTCAGCAGGACGCTCAAAAGTATCAGGATACTTTGCGATCTCGTCCTCGAAGAAATCCCAGCCGTCACGGGGCTCGGCAACAGCAATTTTCTTGCGTAAAGTTTTTATCTCGGGAGCGGCGCCGTCGATCTGAGTGCGGATATATTCGTCATCACAGGCAATAATAGCAGATATTCCGGCCATATTTCCGCGGTAGGCGATATCATGTGTAGTAAAGAGAAGATTACCCGGGATAAGGATGATTCCAAGCTTATGCAGAGCCGTGGCTATTACCCAGTATTCCCAGCGGCGGCGGAGAATAAGAAGAACGACATCTCCTTTTTTTAGTCCGAGACTGCGAAAATAGTGGCAGGTCTGATTCGAGAGCTTAGATATATCGGTGAAAGTGAAAGTACGTTCCTGTTTGTCGTGGCTCAGCCAGAGCATAGCCTTTTTTTCAGGCTCCTGCTTAGCCCATTCGTCAACGATGTCCCATCCGAAATTGAAATTATCGGGGATGTTTACACGGTAGTTTTCTACGAAATCCTCGTAAGAATCGAATTCTATACGGGGAAGATAGCGGTCTAAAAGCATTATAACAATTCTCTCCTTTATCAGATAAGTTCAGCAGATCATTCAGCGATCATAGTCAGGAATCTTGCCTTGGTATCGCCGTGGCAGCGCTGACCGTGAGGATATGAAGGGTTGAAGTAGATAGAATCGCCCTCATTCAGATTGATCACCTTGTCCTCAAAAATAACATCTACGCTGCCCTTGAGGACGAGGTTGAATTCCTGACCGGTATGAGTAACCAGCTCAGCCGGCTCGTCGGAAGGTTCAAGAGTAACAAGAAGAGGCTGCATGATCTTGTCCGCATAGCGGAAGGCCAGATCCTTGAAACGATATCCGGGAAAACGGCTTACCGTTCTTCCCTGTCCGCGCCGGACGACCTGATAAGTATCTATACGACTTGGTTCGCCGGTAATAAGTTCGTTGAAATCGACTTTGAATTTGTTAGCGATCTCATAGATGACGCTTATCGGAAAATCTCCGTTCTCCTCATAGCCTGCATAAACTTCAGCAGCAATGCCGAGTTCACCGGCAAGCTTTTCCTGAGTGTAATCACACACTTCACGCAATTCACGGATACGAGCAGAGATTTCTTTGATGTTTTCCATAATTCAACCTCCAGTAAAGTTATAATCTCGGTGCCTTTAAATGCTCCTGACAAAAACGTATAATCATACGGATTTTATTATAACATATTTTCACGCAAAAATCAAGCAAAGAATGTGATTTTATAACAAAATCCCCCGGAAAGCAGTTTCTGACCCTGCCTTTCGGGGATTTGTCCATTATAGTTGAGAATTGTGAATTATTAATTATGAAAAACAACCGATTACTGTCACAGCGCAAAGTGTTTATGTTCACTATACTGCATCATCATACTGCTCTGCCTGAAATTCAATAAGCAGCAGAACGATAAAAAGGTTCTCCCAGATGAAAAATGTCTGAAACAACGGCTTGAAGCGTACATAATACAGCACTATAAACAGGGTCGCATATCCTATTGAAGCAATGTTGATGATACGCTGCTTCCTGCTTTTTGCGAATATAATGGAACAAATAAACGAGGCTGTCGTAACGAGCATCAGGGCTATCGCGAAATCGTTGTGCAGATTGATTGTTACAGAAGTCGGATTCTCGCTGTAAAAGTTGAACGGGAAAAATGCAGTTCCGAAAACACATAGCATAACTATCGCATATACGATTCTTTTGAGCAGGTTCATTTTTATTTTCGCTATGTAATAAATCAGCAGTGCGATCATGATCACTGCCGAAATGAAATACATTATCGAGGTAAAACAACTGAGTCCCACATAAGACGAAAACGAAATGCTCAGGTCAAATCTGTGGATATCGGATATCCATGCGATCGCGACTGCAGCCACGGCAGTCAGCAGAAACAATATGCCCGCTATCAGCGGTATCTTTTTTAAATACTTGTCCATATATCGCCCCTGCGTTTATGACAGTTCAGAATAAATATGCTTGAATTTTCCGCTTATTTTATTTGCCTGAGGCGGCATATCAGACAAAGTGATCTCAATGCCGGACAAGCCTTTACTTTCAAAAAATGACAGAAGATCGCGCCTTGCGCTTTCATACGCTGCGTTCGTATCTTCGGTAGCCAGTCTTAATTCAAGCTTGTTTACTGCTTTCTGTACAAGCTGGAATCTGCGTATCGACTTTACCTCCTCAAGTATTTTGTAAAGCGACATCGGCGCTATCTGCACGCCGTTTTCAAATCGCAGTATATCGTCTGTTCTGCCCTCTATCTCAAGCCAATGAGTGTTTCTCCCACATGCACATTTCTCATTATGTAAGACAATGCGGTCTGTAAGCTCATAGCGTATGAACGGCTGGACATAATTCGACAGATTCGTGATAAGAGCCTTGTCAGATTGCGCGCCATAACTGACGGGATTGTTTTCTTTATCGACGGGTTCGACTATCACCCAGTCTTCGTTTATGTGAAGATGACCTTCGGAGCATTCGCAGGCTATCTCGCCCGCTTCGGTGCAGGAATAATGCGTCTGAACATAACAGCCGAAGCGCCCGGACAGCTTTTTTCTTATCTCGCCGGTAAGCAGTTCGCCGCCTGTTATGATAACATCGGGGCTTATCTTAAGTTCCTCACAGTCGGCAAGAAGCGAAAGATTTGAAGGATAACCGCTCAGCATCGAAGGCATGAATTCGTTGAGCTGTGCAACTATCTGTTCCTGCGGAGCATTTACATCGACCGTGATCTTTGTTTTTTGGCGCGGCATTTTAAGCTGTAGATACCGCGACATCCCACAGGCAAGATAAAATCCGTAATTTGCGAAAACTCCCGCTGTTTTCTTGCCGTGTTTCATAAATGCGCTGTAGTCTTCTTTTCTTGCGAAAGTGCGAAACGCGGCAACAGCGGACGATACGTCGATATTCTGTTTGTCGTACAGAACGACGGCGGGATTTCCGGTAGAGCCTGATGTTCTGAAAATAAGATACTTTCCGTCTATCATCCGTCCGACGTTTTCGATGTCGGAGGTAAATTCATCTATCCTGCTCATCGTGATATTTCTGTCGGTAACAACAGAATCAAAATCAGACATCATCTGCGGCTTGCTTGTGACCGGAAGGTCTTCCAACCGAAAATCGTCACCTATCCCCGCGTACAGCTTCTGGTAAAACGGACTGTTTGCCCTTGCAAATCTAACCAGCTTTTTCAGCCTTTTTTCCTGTATATGTTCTATTTTCGTCCTGTCGGCTATATTGCCGCCGGAGGTTTTTATCATTGCGCCCAGAAGTCCCATATAACACGTTCCGATCTCAATTGGTGTACATTAATCGTTATTCTTCTGTTCCCGTCTTTTTCTTCTTTGCTCGCGGTTCTGTTTTTCAGACTCAAATATTTCCACCGCCGCATCTGTAAGCTCATCCGGCCAGACCTTACCGTTTTCGACAACATTCGCCCATGGAGCGATAGTTTCGTAGTCGTGGTCAAAAACGATAGTGTAGGGCGGACCGCAGCGGTCATCGACCGACATGTACAGATGCCGTCCCTCTTTATAGATAGCCCTGACCGCATCGTCGTAGGAAATGCTTTCGTCAAGCTTATCATATATCTCTTTCGTTATCTCGTACAGGTTATAATTGCGGCTATCGCCGTATTCGGCTGTATAGCGGTCGTTTTCTTCATCGAAGCAGGCTTTCCAGTAACAGCCTTTTTTGAACTGCATACATATCACCCCGTTTAACTGTCTTAAGAGGACATTTTCAACAAACTACAGCTTCTCCGCAAGCCGCAGTTCTCCGTGTATCAGATTTGAAAGAAAGTACATTATCGCGCACTCGTTTTCCTGCCAGATACGAAAACGCCGTTTTACTCCGCAGATAAGCCAGCCGTCTGTTGCTGTACTGCTGCCGACTCTAACGATCATGACCGATTCGAGCATGCGTTCTTTCATAACATTGTACAGAGCGGGACAGGCTGTTTCAAGATCGGCGTTAGTGCTTGCGGTATATAAGTCTTCGCAGGTGAGATCATCGATGCCGGAGACGCTGATATCAAGCTGCTCGTCAACCAACGACTTCATTCGGTGTTCCTTGTTTACGAAGTACAGATCCGGTATCTGAAGACTGTCGGTAAGAAATGTGAGAACCGATCTTACCTTTTCGCGCAGAGTATTTCCGCGTTCAAACAGCTTATGCAGATTCATCATATCATCGTAAATGTTGTGCCTTACGAGCTTTTTTATCTCAATATCGCGGTGCTTTTCAGCGTTATAGATCACATAACAGTTGCGGCCCCGGCTTTTTCCGAGATAGAGGGTTTTGTCTATCAGCGCAAAAAGATCGCCGAAATTGCCTGCATCTGTCGGGAAGCACGCGCAGCCTGATGTGCAGGTGACATAGGTGCTTCCGGATTCTAAACGCACATTCTGCCGGAGCACATTGTTGTTTTCATATAAGTCCTTGAAGAACTGCTGATCTGCAGCATAGTCGGTGTCGCGAAGATCGACCATAAGCAGTTCGTCGCCGCCGAAGCGCCCGACAATTCCGTCTGAACCGAGAAAATCTCCGAGAGATCTTGTTACTGCTTTGAGCACTGTATCGCCCGCGCTGTGGCCGAAGGTGTCGTTGATGAACTTGAAGTTGTCAAGATCGACTATTGCGAACGAGAACGGTGTGCCGCTTGAAATGAGCGAATGAACATAGTTCACAGCGTTCACGCGGTTAAGTATCCCTGTCAGCGGATCAAGTATCTCATCAAGAGTCGTGTCGTCAAGGAGCCTGTCGAAATACGGATACTTTCTGAGCTTTTCGACAGTATATACGATCTGCAGGCCGTCCGCGCGGTTCTGTCTTCTGAGTACATCGGTGATGTCAATGAAGCTGCCGACGAGTCCGACGATCTTATCTCCTTCATAAAGCGGTCGCTTTGATGCAATTATGTCGCGTTCCTCACCGCGGATAAAGCACTTTCCGTGTATCTTGTGCGTGGATTCTCCCGAAAGCACGCGAAGCTCATCGTTCTTATACGGCTCCGGGTCGCTGTGCCAGCCCATGTCCTCGTCGGTTTTGCCTATCAGGATTTCCGCCGACTCAAAACCGTAGAAATCAAGGAACGCCTGATTGACTCCGAGAAAACGGCGATCCTTGTCCTTCCAGAAAACACAGTCCTGCGAAGTGTTGATAATGTTATCGAACAGTTCGACTGTCATGTTCATATATTTCAGCCACCTTTAATTGTGGAATAATTCGATTTTTATTATATCATATCCATTGCGAAAAATCAAGACGAGTCTGATTTACACTTTGTACAGAAATGACGCAGGCTTGCTCGCGCAGGTCAAGAAATTTCTGCGCAAGATGACGGAATAATATGCAAGCAAGATGCGTGCGCCTATTTGTGCGGTAGTGCCGTTACAGTATTGCCTATAGGGTACCTCTAAAAACCGTATTTTTCCGAAATGACCCATTCTTTTGCTTTCTCGTAATCGTCGATAAATCTGACAGCTATCCCCTTTTTGTTTATTACGCCGATCTGCTTTTGCCAATGCTTTTCCACACCGACAAACACGATCTTTCTGAACACTTTTTTACTCTCCATAACAGCGTCAGTTATTGTTCTCACTATCTGCCCGGTTATTTCTGTTTTATCCAGATCAATTATCATAAACGATGAGACGGAGGGCCGTGAAAACAGCCTTTTATCTTCGGCGAATTTAGCTAACACTTCATCCTCGGACGCGCCCATTCCGTCTAAATGTTCGCACCATATTGTCCCGCCGTTATAATTCAGTTCAAATGATTTCTTTTTTATTGCAGCCTGCTGAATACTGTCCATAAATTATCCTCTTAATTTCTGTCTCGCTTTTTCCGCCGTAATGATACACTTTTGATTCCGGTTCGCAGATCATAATTGATCTATTGTCTATTCAAATCCCGCATTTCTCTGCGAATAGTATCTGAAAAATAAAACATCGGTTTATCCTTTATTATACTGCGCGAGCTCGTCATCTGTAAGTATCATGTATTGCTCTATTGTTGTTCCGTAATTAACAATAAGTCTGCCGTTTATGTGAACATACGAAAAACCGTTTGCTTTTTCCGTGTCGTCCTTTAAATAAAGATTCCTTCTGTCGTATGTATATTCGGTCCTTTCTCCGTCAAGCTCAAAATAAGCAGTCCAGTCCTCTTTCAGGACCAGATAGCCCCTTTTTCCAATATCCCGCAATTCCAGCATTTCTTCATATGTCCCGCCGTCCTTGGAAATAGCGTATCGCTTATAGCATCCGACAGGTTGTTCGTCAGGATAATAATTATATGTTGCAGTGGTTGTGATGGTACTTGTTTCACTTGTGTTTTTTCCGTCGCAGGAACAAAAGCCAATGCATATTACAGATGCCATGATCGCCGGCAACAAAATTCTTTTAGTTTTCATAATGCTCCGTTAAGTTATATTAATTTGTCTCTTGTATGCGCTCACTGTTTTCATTCCGGCATACTATGAAATTCTTTATAAACAGAACTCCCGCTAACGCAAGCGCACATCCAAGTCCCGTATAGAAAAAGCGACAAAAACATCCGGGAATACTCCGGCAGCACGCAGCCCGATTCCGCCGCCCATCATTACCGCCATAATGATATATGCTTTTATATCGAAAAATTTCCAGAAGGGCTGACGTTCCTTTTCATAACCCAGAATTCTTTTTGTGTGTTTCCAGCTCATTCTGAAAGACATCAGTCCGAACGCCGCAAATACGGCGACCGACGACAGATACCAATACCATTGCTGCTCTATAGCAAGATACGAGATGATCCCCAACCTCGCAACATTTACGCCGGCTATAAGCCAGACTATCCCGGCTATCAATAATAATGTTCTTTTTTAACCATAAAAACGCCTTAGATTTTTTATTGTATTATGTCAGTCATATTCTGATGAGAAATGCTATAGTTTACATTTTCAGAACGAATCGATATACCATAACACTTCCGTCCATTTCAGCAGACACTATTTCAAATCCACATTTTTCTGTATAAAACTTTACATTTTCTTTTTTATCTATGGGTGTGATCAAGGTAAATCTATCCCAGTCATCGTAGTACGATGTTACAAACTTAATAGCCTGTGTTCCGATCCCTTTACCCTGATACTCCGGAACAACACACAAACAGCCGACTTCATATGTTCCTGCTTCCACCTTTTTGCACGAGACGCAGCCAACCGGCTTGTTATCAGACAGAATAACGAATTTGGGGTAATTAATAATGGATTCCTCCATCATTTCTTTTGTCTTCCCATACGCAGGACATTCACCATATTTTACATAATCACTATAAAACGCAGAATTATAGATATCTATCAGTATTTCTGCATCTGAAATATCCGCTTTTCTGAAATCGATCTTCATAAACGACAACTCCTTAAATTCCTATTTGCCGCATCGTATTGTAAAGCAAAAATCACAGATATATTATATCATACTCTCTGCTATTTTGCAATCACAATTCACAACTTTAGCTGAAAAATTAGTTTCACGTTTCTGTCTCCCCCGCCGGAGGCGGGGGAGACAGAAACAATAAAATTCCTCAAGTTGTAGATATCAATTTTGAATATAAAACTCTATTTGTTACTACTCCGAAAATCAAGCCTTGACAATACCGGCTTTTTGTGATATAATAGGCAAATAAAGGGAATGACGACCTCCCTCGGATCTTCCGGAACCGCTTTTTCAGGCTGATGGCATCTGCATTTTTATGCAGATACTGTCGGCCTTTTTAAATTTTACGGAGGCATTTATGTTACTTTCACTTGCTATTATTTTTCTTGTCGGGCTGTCATCAGCCGCTATATTCAAAGCAATAAAGCTGCCGCGTATCATAGGTATGCTCGCTTCCGGGATAATAGTCGGCCCGTACGTCCTTGATCTGCTCGACCCGTCAATACTTGGAATTTCAAGTGATCTTCGCCGTATTGCGCTTATCATAATACTAATAAAAGCCGGCTTATCGCTGAATCTGTCTGACCTGAAAAAAGTCGGCAGACCGGCGGTGCTTATGGCATTCCTGCCCGCCTGCTCTGAGATAGTCGGATATATTTGCTTCGCGCCGATGTTCTTCGGGCTTACGCTTACCGAAGCTGCTGTCATGGGAGCGGTTCTCGCTGCGGTCTCCCCCGCTGTCGTTGTCCCGCGAATGGTGAAGCTGATCGAAGAAAAGCAAGGCACGGACAAGAGCATACCGCAGCTGATACTCGCGGGAGCTTCCTGCGACGACATCTTCGTTATTGTCCTGTTTTCGACATTCGTTACAATGGCACAGGGCGGAACGGTAAGCGCGCTTGACTTTGCCAATATCCCGATCTCGATAGTCCTCGGAGTACTGCTCGGAGTCGCAGCGGGGTTTGCTCTGTTTCTGCTGTTTGAGTTTGCATACAAAAAAGGTCTCAAAATACGAAACACATTGAAAGTCATAATCATTCTCGCAGTCGCGTTTCTGCTGATTTCAGCCGAGACTATGCTCACGGGTATCATTGCGGTATCCGGACTTCTCGCGGTGACTGCCATGGCTTGTGTGATAAAAATAAAAAGCGACAAGGCTGTATCGTCGCGGATCTCGGAAAAATTCGGCAAACTGTGGATACCAGCCGAAGCCGTTCTGTTCGTACTTGTCGGCGCTGCTGTCGATATCCGTTACACACTCTCAGCGGGAGTGTCAGCATTGGCGATGATTTTTATTGCTCTCGCCTTCCGGGCTGTCGGAGTTCTCATCTGTCTTATAGGTACAGAACTGGGCGCAAAGGAACGTCTGTTCTGCGTTATCGCCTATCTCCCGAAAGCTACGGTGCAGGCGGCTATCGGGTCGGTACCGCTGGCCCTCGGGCTGCCGTGCGGGAACGCTGTGTTGTCGGTGGCGGTGCTTGCGATAATCATTACCGCACCGCTCGGCGCAATAGGTATTGACGCGACCTGCAAAAGGCTTCTCATATCGGAGAAATAAGTCATATAAATGTTGCAAAAAATCTGATTTTATGATATAATTGTCTGAAAATGAAATCACGACTTATGACTTTTCAGATCACCTATACAAAACAGAAAAAATATTTTTAAGGAACTAAGGATATAACAATTATGAGCAAACGAGTTTATAAAGGTCTTGACAGGCTCCCGACCGGCACGGCAAGCGAAAAACTGTCAGAAGGCTGCCTTGTGCTTGAAGGCGGAGGCTGGAAGGGACTTTATACAGTCGGTGTTCTCGACTGTATGATGATGAATGATATAAACATATCGAATGTAGTCGGAGTCTCTGCCGGAGCCCTCTCGGCTGTCGGCTATGTATCCGGCCAGATAGGCTTGTCAGCGCGTATCGATCTGACTTACAGACATGACAGCAATTATTGCGGTATGGGAGCAATGCGGCGCGATCACGGCATCACAGGATTTACATATCTGTTCACTGATATTCTTGAAAAGATGTCCCTTGATAAGAAGCGTCTTATGGACCCAGCACGAAAGTTGATAGTAACGGCGACCGACATTACTACAGGGCGGATAAAACACTTTGAAAAAGGAAAGTGCGATATATTCCGCGCTATCCAGGCATCCGCAACAGTTCCCTATGTCTCCCGCCCGGTGATGATAGACGGAGTCCCATATCTTGACGGAGGCTGCGCAGAGAAGATCCCGTACTCATGGGCAGAAAACTCGGGAGAGAAAAAGATCGTAGTGGTAAAGACGCGTGAAGCAAGTTACCGCAGAAAACCGGGAACTTCAAAGATTGCAAAGATATGGTACAGAAAATACCCGCTATTTTTAGAAAGCCTTAATTCAACAAACGAAGATTTCAATAAAACTGCGGATATGCTTGAACAAAAAGCAAAGGAAGACTCGATATTTCTTATAGAACCGTCCGAACCTGTCACCGTAAAGCGGTTTGACGGTGATATGGAAAAGCTCGGAAACCTTTACTGGCTCGGTTATCACGATATGGAAGCAAGAGTCGGTGAACTGAAAAGATATCTTAAGAAAAGCGAATAAACTATCACAGGTGATTTAATGGATAAATGGGAAACTCCAACCAAAGAAACAGAAAACATTTTTCGTATGTTTTCTGATGATGCTTTGATATCATGCCGGCATATAAACACAAGCAGAGAAGACAGTGATTTCAGAGAAACTATCATTGCTGAAACAGGATCGGGAAACAAGCTGGTAATAAAGCTTGCCGATAATGATTTCACTTTTCCCGGAAAGATAAGAATGTGGCAGAAAACAGTAGAGGAATACCTTGCGCTCGGATATTACTGCCCGATAATATTATGCGATAAAACAGGCGGCTTCCCGACTGTAGATCATAAAGGACACAGATGTGTTGCGTATGCCGAGGAATATTCAAAATATGCACTGCTTGAAGAAAGATTCGACGGCAAAAGCGATAATAAATGTTCTTGTTATGACAGATACAGAAAAGACATCTGGCGCATGACTGCAAAGATTGCCGCAAAACACTTCGACTATACGGAATATCCGTCTGCATACTGCCTGTTCGAGACATTCTGCCCGAGCGATGAGGTCGATGAAGTGCTTGAAAACGCTCTGAAATGGAAGGAATATGCTGATACCCTGCCCGATATGTTCCGTGAACAGGTGCAGAGGATATGGGAGCTTTGGACTGAAAACAGAGCTGCGCTGGAACCGATCTACAAAAAGCTCCCAACATCTGTATTTCAGGCAGACCTTAACTCAACAAATATTCTTGTTGACGAAAACAAAAGATTTGTCGGCATCTGCGACTTCAATCTTTGCGGGAAAGATGTATTTCTGAACTATCTTATGCGCGAAAACTACGATGCCGACTTTGATAAAGAGATCGGCGTGATATGCGATATGTTAAAAGTTGCAAGTGAGTATTATCATTTTTCAGACATCGAAAAAGACACGACTCTGATGCTTTACCGCTGCCTGAAACCGCTGTGGTACAACAGGCTCGAACGGCTGAAAGAGCTGAAAAACAACGAAGAGATAAAAGCGTTTCTTGACAGGACAGAAAACTGTCTGACACGGGACATAGATTTTAAAACTTGTATTGTCAAATAAATATCAGCCGGAAATGGGCAGAGTTTAACAAAAGGAAAATAACACTATGGATAAAAAGTACAGGATTATGTGGACAGCGAGCCTTATGGCTATTTCATGCATCACAATCATCATCGCAGTCTGCAACATGACGTCAATAGAGCTGCCGGACATTGTCACGCGGATACTGGGTGCTGTTGATCTTATTTCGATCCCTGTTCTGATCTTTTCATCGATCAAATTAAGGATACTGAAAAAGGAACAGGAAAAGAAAAGCTGACGATCGTTGTTTGTTTCGCAGAATTTGTTTTTCAGATACGTTTTGTCATTCAGGATGTAAAGAATCACCCGATACCTGTTATAAGCCTTTCGCCGGATTCATATATCAACAACGCTGAATGAAAAAAGTCCCTCCGGAATTCATACCGGAGGGATTATTAATATACATCTGAAATACTATCTCTTGAACAATGCCGCAAACGCAAGTCCGACGATCAGCACAAGCGCAGACACGCCGAGCAGTATCACATTGCCGCTGTTATCACAGTACCTCCTGTTTTTATTCGGGAATTGTTCTTTCTGAAATTATAATAATACAACTGAATAAAGCGATACTAAATTTTTATGTGATAATTATGTATTTTTTCTGAAAAAAACACGACCTGTTGGTATGCCGATCGTGTATCATCTCATTTCAGAACCACCTTAAATCCTATATGGTCCTTATCCTTGCAGTAAGCGGTAATGTCGCCCTTATGCTTTGACACTATCGAGCGTGCAAGCGAAAGGCCTATGCCGTGCCCGCTTCCGGCTGTGCGCGCTTTATCCGAGCGGTAAAATCTGTCGAATAAGCGGTCGAGCTGGATACCGGACGCCCCGGTGAAGTTGTTCTGGATATTTAGCGTGATATGGCGTCTTTTTTCGAGCTTTATGTTTATCGTACCGCCGTTGTCGCAGTATTTAACAGCATTATCGAGCAGTATCGAAAACAGGTGCCTTACCTCGTCTTTCACTTAATGCATTGAACTGTAACTAATAAAGAGGAGAAAGAGCTTCACGGGGGTTGAAAGATGAATATATCTGTGCTATAATACATTTAGGCTCAAAGATGCCTGACGGAATGCAATGCCGGGCATATAACATCGGAGGGGCAGTAATATATGAAGAAATTCTACAATGATTATCTTGATTCCGGAATAAAGCCGGAGAAAAGCCTGTTCATCGGCATAGTACTTCTTGCCGTTGTGATAAGCGGCATTTTCGGCTGGGTGTATGAATTCATATTCTACTGGATAAACGGCGGATTCGATAAATTCTACTGGCGCGGAGGAAACTTTCTTCCGTGGATAAATATATACGCCTACGGCTCACTTATGATATGGTTCCTGACCTTTAAGCTGAGGAAAAAACCGCTGCTTGTATTTATCATAAGCTTTGTATCCACCGGTATCCTTGAATTTTTCGCCGGGCTCGGAGTATATCTTATCACCGGCCTCAAATACTGGGACTACGATACCGAGATACTCGGTTTCGGGAGCATATACGGGTTTGTGTGTCTGCGCAGCGTTATTATGTTCGGGTTAATGGGGCTGTTTCTCGTTTATGTCATACTGCCGGGGATATATTATCTTGCGGTGAAGCTTCCGAAAAAGGTTTTCCTTGTGACAGCCGTGATACTGTTCGCTGTTTTTCTCGGTGATGATATCTACAACCTTATTTTCGCAAATATCTTCTCGCTTCCGACCGCCCGCGATGTTTACCAGAGCATAGGCTTCAACTTCATGGATTATACGCGGTAGATATTGTTCAGGACATAACGACACAGCGTCACCTGACAATGTTTCTCGCAATGCATCAGGTCGTATTGCCGCAGCCGGAAAACGACAGGGGCTTCTTGTTCTGATATTGCAAATTCCCCCGATCTGTATATGATATTATATTATTACATTTTCCCGGCTGTCTTCGGGAAATAATTTTCATCAGGAAAACAATATGAGGTGAGTTAATGCCGAACATACTTATCATAGATGACGATGCCCATATCAATGATATTGTCTCAAAAGCGCTGAAATCGGAAGGATATACCGTATCACAGGCATATTCCGGAACAGAAGCGCTCATGCTTTTATCGCACAGCAAGCCCGATCTGGTACTGCTCGACCTTATGCTACCCGGATTGTCAGGTGAAGAGGTGCTTCCGCAGATAAAGGATATACCCGTTATAGTTGTGAGCGCAAAGGCAGATGTGACGAACAAGGTCGATCTGCTTATCGGCGGCGCCGCAGACTATATCACAAAGCCGTTCGACATGAAGGAGCTTCTCGCAAGGATCACGGTCCAGCTCCGGAAAAATGAGACAGCAGCCAATAAAATGCTTATCACATATAAGGACATCACCCTTGACACCGACAGACATATTGTGATCTCAAACGGCAAAGAGCAGAAGCTGACAAGAACAGAGTTCGCCATTCTGAAACTGCTTATACACAATCCCGAACAGGTCGTGGCGAAGCTCACGATTCTTGATCGCATCAGCATGGATACGCCGGACTGTACCGAAGACTCACTCAAGATACATATATATAATCTGCGCAAGAAACTGAAGATACTCACAGGTAAAGAGTATATTTCCTCGGTGTGGGGAATAGGTTTCATGCTGAACGATAAATCTTAACTATTTCTTTACTGTTTTCTTAACCGTTTTCTTAACTATTTCATAATATACTGTTTTCAGAAAGGAAAGGTGATGACCTTGTGGAGTATATTCTGAAAACAACCGGACTGTGCAAACAATATAAGAACTTTATGGCACTCAACGGTCTTACAATGAATGTACCGAAGGGCTCGATCTACGGATTTATAGGAAAGAACGGCGCGGGAAAAACAACACTTATCCGTCTTGTCTGCGGGCTGCAGAACCCCACGGAAGGCGGCTATGAGCTCTATGGCATAAAGAACACCGACAAGTCGATATTAAAGTCAAGACGCCGTATCGGCGCTGTGATCGAAACTCCGTCGATATACACCGAAATGACAGCGGTGGAAAATCTTAAACAGCAATACCGCATTTTAGGACTTCCGAGCTTTGACGGCATCGACGAAATACTGAAGCTGGTCGGACTTGAAGATACCGGTAAGAAAAAAGCAAAGAACTTCTCTCTCGGCATGCGCCAGCGTCTGGGCATAGCCGTTTCACTCTGCGGCAACCCCGATTTCCTTGTGCTTGATGAGCCTATCAACGGACTTGACCCCCAGGGTATCGTTGAGATACGTGAGCTTATACTCCGTCTCAACAAAGAACGCAAGATAACGGTGCTTATCTCCTCGCATATTCTTGATGAACTTGCAAAGCTCGCCACATATTTCGGCTTCATCGACAAGGGCAGGATTGTCCGCGAGATGAGCGCCGAAGAGCTTGAGGCGGTCTGCCGCAAGTGTATGCGTCTGAATGTTACCGACACGACTGTGCTCGCGAAGGTGCTCGATGATATGCAGCTTGAGTACACCATAATCGACGACAAACACGCCGATGTATATGCGAAGCCGAATATCACGCAGCTCTCGCTCGCGCTCGCAAAGGATAACTGCGAGGTGCTCACGGTCGAAGAACATGATGAAAGTCTTGAGAGCTTCTATCTCTCAATGGTGGGAGGTGCCGATCATGCTTAAGCTTGTAAATGCATATTTCAACAGACTGTTTAAATGGCGTATCTTCCAGATACTTATGGCTGTTATGCTGGTCATGGGAGTTGTGCTCGGACTCGTTTTCAGAGAACTTCTCATAGTTTATCAGATACCGGTCATAGCATCGTCTCTGATCTTCCCGATATATATCGGTGTTGTCATAGCCTTGTTCAATTATCCGTTTTTCACAAACGGCACTATCAGGAATCAGATCACGGTCGGCCACAAGCGCAGCAGCGTTTTCTTTGCAGACTGGGCGGCATCCAGCGTTTTTGCGCTCGTACTTTATCTGATACTTTCGCTGAGCATTTTATGCACGGCAGCCATTGCCGGCAACTCAAACATGGTCTGCTGGGAAAACATCGTTCTCGGACTTGTCATATCCTCTTTGCTCGTAATGCTGTTCGCTACCATATCACAGTTTATATGTGTGATGTTAAAAGGTGCGATGAGCTTTCTCGCGAACTATCTCAGCAGCCAGATACTTATAGTAATAGCTATGGGCGTTATGTCGTTCGACGGCACACCGAAAGCGCTGCTTTATTTCTTCCCTTCGGTTGTATGCATGAACATCAATTATTTCAGTGACGCTTCTGTTCCGAATCCTATTCTGGCAGCATCAGAGGGCATGAGTATTTCCGAAACAATTGCCTCGATGACATTTGATCCGCTGCCGGCTATAGGCGCTGTGATCCTTGAGATCGCGGTCATATATCTGATAGGCATGCTCTATTTCAGAAAGACAGACATCAAGTGAGCTTATTTTTTCCGGAAGCACGGCCGGTCCGCGCTTCCGGAGACCTTGTTTTTTAAGGAGGTATTTGTATGATCTACGGTCTTCTCGGCATATTACTGGCTGCGGCGGTGATAAAGATAATACTGCTGAAAAAAACGGCGCATGAGATCGCGGACGCGTTTGCAGACAAGATGCAGACCGATACAAATACCGTGATCGATATCTCATCCCGCGATAAGGATATGCGCTATCTTGCGTCAGGCATCAACACTCAGCTTAAGATCTTAAGAGAAGAGCATCTCCAGTATCATCTCGGAAATACGGAACTGAAAAACGCCGTAACAAATATCTCCCATGACCTTCGCACGCCGCTTACCGCTATCTCCGGAAATCTTTACATGCTGAAAAAGGCCGACGATATCACCGAGATAAGGAACTATCTGAATGTGATTGAAGAACGGACTGAGACCATGAAGCAGCTTACAGAGGAATTGTTCAGATATTCCGTTATCGTTTCAAACGAAGAGACTGCGACCGAGGAATTATTTATCAATCAGGTGCTGCAGGAAAGCATAAGCAGTTTTTATCCCGTTCTTACCGAAAAAGGTATAGTTCCGGAAATAAAACTGACCGATGTACGCATCATGCGAACTGCAAACAGATCGGATATGTCAAGGATATTCTCAAATCTGCTTAATAATGCAGTAAAATACAGCGACGGCGATCTTGACATCACACTTTCGGATACCGGAGAAATAACATTCTCTAATACAGCAAAAGGGCTGTCCGCCGTCGAGGTGGAACAGCTCTTTGACAGGTTTTATACCGTAGAAGCCGCACGGAATTCCACCGGTCTCGGACTTTCTATCGCCCGTACACTTGTCGAACGCATGGGCGGAACTATCAGGGCGGAGTATGAAAACAGCAGGCTTACGATAAGGATAGGTATTTAAATACAAAGGCACGGAAAATACTCTTCGTGCCTTGTTTTTATCGGAATATTATTTTCTTTATGACCTTCGATGCGCCGCCGACAAAACTTTCAAACTCGTCCGCGTCGGCAGGTTTTCCGACTATCGAGCCGTAGTGTATCGGTATAGCCGTCCCGGGCTTTATTATTTTTACAAGCTCTGCGGCGCTCTTCGCGTTCATGGTGTAAAATCCGCCGATCGGTACACATATTATATCACACTTTACCGTCTGCGCCTCATGTGTGTTGTCCGTGTCGCCGCAGACATATATCCGGGTACCTTCCAGCGTTATGACATACCCAAGCCAGCCCTTTCCTTTCGGGTGGAACGGCTTCATGATGTTGTACGCGGCTACAGCTTCAACTTCCACACCCTGAACGGAGCAGCTCCCGCCGGGCTCAAGATACGTTACCCGACTGTCGGGGATACCCTCGCCGCCAAATGCTTTTGACATACTTGCTGGCGCAATGTAAACCGTATTGTCATTTGAAACGCGGGCTATATCCTCGGGTGAGAAATGATCATAATGCTCGTGCGTTATGAAGATCATATCCGCGTCGTGAGGTTCATCCGGTATATGGAACGGATCAAAATAAACTGTCTTATCCGCTCCGATACGTACGGCACTTTGTTCGATAACTGTTATTTTGTCGATCATGATGATATCTCCTTATCATATATGAGTATTGGTTTTTACTTTTCTTTTTAAATGTCAGGATAAACCTCACAGCGCAATAGACCAGAACTGCAGCTCCCAGAAACGTAAGTATCAAACCAGGTATTAATTCGCCTTGTGTCAGATTTATTATTCCTGCGATCAATAAAAATCCTTCCACCACGACTAATACCAGCAGAGACACCGTGAGAACAACAGCTCTCATGCCCTTGGACATATTTTTAGCCCTGTCGGGATCAGCCAGATTGTCGATCTCATTGTCGGATATCAGACATACCGCACATTCAACTATCAGATCAAATAATAGATCCATAATTAATCAGCTTTTATAGCTTAGGTTTTACGAACACCTATAACGCGGTCACCCGCCCAGATGCATCAAATTCAGCAGCAGGAGCCAGCTCAGACCGTAGTAGGAAACTACCGCCATAAGGTCATTTACTGTTGTTATAAGCGGACCAGACGCTACCGCAGGATCGACCTTTATCTTTTTAAAAAACAAAGGTATCAGAGTACCCACCTCTGCCTGCCGCACAAGCCGGCTCATCATCGCTTTCGGAGAATCATTTCCGCGTATTATCGCAGTTATCTCCGTAACATAATCGGGGCTTGTGACAACTTCTGTCGATACTGTAATCTCCTTGTTTTCCATTGGTTTTGTCCTCCTTTTTTAAATTTTTGCAGGGAGGGACAAAAGGACATAAAAATGCCTGTGAATGACAGGCCAAACACAGGCTCACGGATATTTTATCTCACAGTCAATAAAGCGGCATTGTCGGTACCGCCGCACTGTCAATTAAGATATATCCGCGTCGTCGTCCGTTTGACCCGCAACTGTCGCCGTTTGCCACCTTATTCACCTCCGACTTTACTATAATTGTTCTGCTATATTATATCATTTTGCTATGTATTTGTCAATAATTGGAATAAAAATTCGTCGCCGGCTCAGCGCCGGGATGGCTGACGATCTCAATGCGGTCGGGCTTGAATTGTTCATTCCGGGCAGTAAAAACTTATTTGACTTTTTAGGAGCTGTTCCCTCATTTTTCGTAAGTGAAGGACTGTCTGGCAGCGGTAAGAACAAAGGTCTGTCCGGGACATCGTGCTGGAGCTGGCGCGGCAAAGAACTGCCGTTTGCTCCGTATCGTGCACGTAAGTTCAACATCATCAGAATGTTTCTGAAACATAAAGAATTGCATATCATTTCATTTAACCGCGGCAAGAAGATAACGCCCGAAACAGTGATACCAATAGAAAGAATAAAGGCACCGATCCTGTTCGTTTCTTCAAAACATGACGAAGTCTGGGATTCGTACAAAAGCTCGCTAATAATGAAGCAAACTTTGAATAAAGCAGGCTTCCCTTATCCGCACAAGCATGTCGCTTATAAATATATGAGCCACGCTATGATGACAGAGATACCTTTTTTCATCAAACTCGCTTTTAAAACGGAGCAGCAGAATCCCTGCAAATGCGCGGAAGAATCAGTATTTCCTGCAAATCGTTATACTCAGCTTTTACTATCATAAACATTCCTCTTAATCTATATCTGCATAAACGCAGGCTTCGGTTCAGGATAATCCCTCGTCCTATTTATTGTTAGCCTGTGTACTTGTCAATAAACTCGAATACTGTCCTGAAATACCGTTCCGGTGCATAATACATTGCCTGACCATGAGCAGCTTCATCAATCATCAGTAATTCGCCGTTCGGATGTGCTTTGTATAGCTGTTCCGCCATTTCTGGATTTACAAATGTATCCCCTTTTCCTTGAATAAACAAGATCGGAAACTGAGATTTCTTTACTTGTTCTATTGAGGACGCTTCCGAATAAGAGTATCCCGCTATCAGCTTTGCGGAAAAACTTGCAGTATACATCAGGGGAAATTCCGGTAATCCAGTATAGCTTTTCGTTACATTTGCAAATTGCTCCCATACCGAAGTATATCCACTGTCTGCAACAATAGCTTTCACATTTTCACACAGGTTCTCTCCGGATGTCATCATCGCCGCAGCTGCACCCATCGAGATGCCGTGCAGTACTATCTCGGCATCCGGATCCAGTGATACGATATACTCTGTCCATTTTATGATATCAAATCTGTCCAGCCAGCCCATTCCGATAAATGAGCCTTCGCTTTTTCCGTGACCGCGCAGATCGGGCATAACGATGTTGAATCCCTGTTGCGCATAAAAGCTTGCATAATTGTGTACCTTTTCCCTTGTCCGTTTGTAACCGTGAAGCAGTATCACCCAGCGGTGACTGTTTTTTGAAGTGACCAGATCTGCATACATTTTTGCGTCGTCATAGGATACAATACTGATCTCTTTGATCTCTGTTTCATCAAGCCAGCGCTGTGTACGCTCTGTGATATCGTTGATATTGCGTTCGGTTATCGCTTTCACTTCATCGCTGACGACCCTCGGAGCATCCGGGATGCTTTCCATGCCGTCATAGCTTTTAAGGGCATAAAAAACGAGAATAATACTTGCAATTAATTCAAGCAAAATTAAGGTTGTGAAGGTAATGATTACTACTTTGAGTATCCGGTGCTTTTTCATTAGTATTTTACTCCTGTTTGGGTTATTTCCTTATCGTAAGAACTAACGATCGGGAGCCTTGTTATTAACTGTTGGTTTCTCTGATATGGAATCTGAGCAAGCTTTCTATCTCCTGCAAGCGGGGCGGGTCGAGCTGCATGGGATACCGTGATATTGCGACACCCGCGCAGGCACTTGCAAACCGCACAAGGTCATTGTCGCTCATACCCTTTGCCAACGCGTAGGCGCATCCTGCTTTGAATGTATCTCCCGCGCCGAGCGTGCTTGCGACATCAACGCGAAACGGCTGAAATGTCCTGACAGGCTCGCCTTTTCTGCCGTAAAAAAGTGCGTTACCGCCGTTTGTTATGATAGTCAGCCCGTCTGTATTTTCTGCATAGCGAGTGAACATTTCCTCGCGGCTCACATCGCCATAGTGCATTTTAAGTCCGTCGCCGGAGATGACATCAACGGCCGCGTGACGGTGGATATAGCTGTCGTATTTGCAGTCGATTGTAACATAGGGCTTTCCGAGCCGCACGCACATTTCAGCAGCAGCCTGTGAATCCTCACCGAAGAAGGCGTCGATCGCAGCAAAGTCACACCATTCAATATCGCGCTCTTTCGGCGGGTTCCATTGCTTCACGCCGCCGTTGTAGTATTCCCCGAAGAAATGACCGAACCTGCCGAACGGAGTGCGGTCACTGCCGGAAATAAGAACATAGTCTTCAAGTCCCTCAAAACTGTCGTCAAAGGTCAATGAGCTGAGATCGACAGTTTTATTTTTGTAGAAATCCCGCGCGAGCTGTGCCGTGCTTCTCCCAATATGTGTACCGTCAATCCTGATATCCGCGCCGAGGGATGACAGCACAGTCGCGCAGGTGCCGGTCTCACCGCCGATAAAGCGTGCACACTGCTCAATCTCGCTGTACTCGTCGGGCTTCAGAAATGCATTAAGCTTGAAGCTGTTCGAACCACAGATCATGCCGTAAAGATATATTTTCATTGCGTCTGTCCTCCTATTATTTTCATTACTTTCGTGTTATCATCTTTGTAATACATAACCGTCGATTCGGGGCCTGTACCGCCGATAAGTCCTATTTTTTTCATATCTGATCCATCCCGTAGGTCTTGATAAAATGTCTGCTGAACGCTTCTATCTGCGCTATTGCGTCGTCGGTTTTCTCCGGCTCGCGGCTGCACAGGTGAATGAGCGCGGAGACCGGCGCGGTGTACTCAAGTGCGAGCATTTCCGGATCGTCTTTTTCAGCAGGCCTTTGTTCATCATTCCCTCAAAGATGCAAGTGAACATTTCCTTCGTTCCGGTCAGAAAATGCTTGTACATTGATGATTTGGCAAGTCCGAGAGATGCGGTGAGTTCCCGGATATTTGTGCCTGCATAGCCGTTCTGTGAGAACTGTTCAAGTGCCGCCATAAGAATTCTGTCTCTTGTATCTTTAGCCATAATTACCTCCCGCATCGCAAATGTGACCGTCCGTTCACTTTATCTATATTATAGCGAACGATCGGTCACTTGTCGAGTACTTTTTTATGATAATTGCTTATTATTCACTTTGATTTTTAAATCTTTTGACAAACCCTCATATGGGAAGCACATACAGACAGCGACGGTGAGTACACAAAGCATGAAGGATACTGGGTATTCTATTCCGACGGAAAAGGATGAAAATACCAATCCCAAGACCGGCGTTGGTATAGGTTTCTCGGTTTTGCTCGCAGCAGGCGCCGCAATGCTCTGTGTTGTTTCAAGAAAGCGCAGATAAGAGCGCGTTGACAGTTATAACCATGGGCAATATAAAAGGCCGCACATCATTACCGGTGTACGGCCTTTTTGTGTCAGGTATATATCATCCGGATCTTAACATCGCGCAGTGCTTATTCAAGTCAGACTATTGCAGCCCGACTGTTTTGTTGACAGGGAGCGAAAAGGCTATACCTTGTCCCTCAGCATTCATTCCTGACGCGCTGTAAACTGCTGTCATTACAGCATCCTTTATATCCGCAGGAACAAGTATCATAACAACTTCCTTGTCAGGATGCACCGTGATCTTGAACAGCTCCTCGGCTTCTTTTCCCGCAGTACCGCGGGCGCGTATTACAGTGCCGCCGCGGGCGCCTGCTTCTCTTGCCGCGTCCATTACGGTCTCGGAAAATCCGGCATTTATGATACAGAATATCATTTCATATTTATTGTCGCTCATTTAGCAAATCCCCCGTTTACCGTATTTGTGGCATTGCACAGAAAGGCGTACACCGATGTACCTATAATACTCGAAAAAGGTACGGATACCGCTACGCCTTTTCCTCCCCTTATCTTGCGAAATTTCTGCCCGAGCATGTACGTCAGGTCATCGAGCTTATCGGAACGCACAACACTGAATATCACAGCCTTATCGGTATCGGCGACGCCGAGATAATCGAGGATGTCCGCCTTTGCTGTACCGCGCGCAGGCATTGTCAGCTGAAAATTCACTTCGTATGACTGTATGAGGTCGGCATAGAATTCGGATTTGTTTTTTTCAACTATCGTTATCAGGAGCTCCAGCTTTATCGGAGCTTTATTGTTTGTATCAGAGCCTTTACTATTCAAAATGAAGCCCCCTTAATCAAAATATAGTATCTGCATATCGTCGGATGACATAATACGGTTCATTGCAACGCGTCTTCTCACACGCTCTGACACTACAGCCTTGAAACCGAGAGCCTGTATTGTTATCAGCGGGGTCATAGCTACCATGGCAACTACTCCGAACGCGCTCGAAAGCACATTTTCGGAACCGTTCAGAGCCATGCACGCGCCTATCGCGAGCGGAAGTATAAAGCTCGATGTGAGAGGACCGCTGGCAACTCCGCCGGAATCGAACGCGATCGCGGTATAGAGTTTAGGGACGAAGAACGAAAGTCCCAACGAAACAAGGTAGCCGGGTATCAGATAGTAGAGCACGGAGAAACCGAAAATTATGCGTATTACGGAAAGTCCGATAGATACGCCTACACCGATCGACAGCGCAAGCAACATTTGACGCTTTGTGACCGAGCCGGTTGTCACATCCTCGACCTGCTTGTTCAGGACATGCACTGCGGGCTCCGCGAGAACTACCACCATACCGATGACGAACGCAAATACCGTCAACGGGATATTCCCGCTCTCCGCAAGCTGATATCCGAGCTTATAGCCTATCGGCATAAATCCTATGGTCGCGGCAGCTAAGAAAATAACAAGTCCGACAAAGGTGTTGCAGATACCTATGAAGATCTGTACCAGCTTTTTTTTCGGGAGCTTCAAAACAGCTAATTGCAGGATCGTAAAAGATATTATCAGTAAGATGAGCGAATTGCCAACATCGGTCATTATCTCAATAAATGTATCAAGCAGCTTTTCACCGAGATGCGCTTTTACCGAATAATCCGGTATCTCATATGTAAGCCCCTCGCCATGGGAGAAAAGAGACAGCATCATCACCGCGATTACGGGACCTACCGAACACAGCGCGATAAGCCCGAAGCTGTTTTCGTCAGAATTTCTGCCGCCTATCGTCATTGATATGCCTATACCGAGCGCCATGATAAATGGCACCGTGATAGGTCCGGTCGTGACGCCGCCGGAATCAAATCCCAGCGGCAGCAGCGCACCTTTCGACTGCTCAAGAAGCATTGCCGCCACAGCAAACAGCATCATATAGAAAAACAGCAGAAATGGTGTTATATCCTTTTTCAGAACTATTTTCAGAACTCCGAGAAGCAGGAATACACCGACGCCTACCCCGACGAAGCCTATCAGCATTGTGCCGTCCATTACCGCGCTTACCTGTCCCGCGAGCACAGAAAGATCGGGCTCGGCTATAGTTATCAGAAGTCCCATAACAAAGCTTACCGCAAGCAGTACTCCAATTTTCCGGGATTTGGTAAGGCCCTCTCCGACGTGCTCGCCCATAGGCGTCATAGCCATATCCGCGCCGAGATTGAACAGTGCAATACCGAGTATCAGGAAAAACGCGGAGATACCGAATACTGTCATTTCTTCCGTTGTAAGCGTCACAAGCGGAGTATATGCCGTTATCAGCACTATCAAAGATATGGGCATTACGGAAATAACAGCTTCATAGATCTTTATAGCAAGAGCTTTTCCCATTTATTCTCCTTCTCTCAACATCAAAAAAATTTTTTTTGGATCAGAACTTCTTCTTGACCGTTATCTCTACTTTTCCGCTGATTATGCCTACAGTAACATCATCGGCAAGTTTTGCAATTATTGAACGTTCGAGTTCATCCCATTTTGCAGGGTTATTCTCCGCCTTTTTCTTGTATGAAAGCAGCGACCATTCGCTTGAATAACCGACAGGATCCTGATACGCTCCCATTTCTATAAAATCAAGAGGAGCCGGATCATAAACGACATCTCCGCTCACACCATTTGAAAGGGCATAATTTGCCAGCATGACCTCGGCAGCGATCTTTATCTTGTTCATGATCCCGACTGCCGCGGCATTCCTTCCGGACTTTGAGACTTTCAGTATTTCCTCTCTGTCAAGACTCGAAAGAAGGTCTTCCGCTTCAACTACCGAGTGGATCTCAAAACTCTTGTTTTCTGCTTCTATCCAGAATTCTCCCTTTCCATATATCAACAGGTTGGGCAGCATACCCACAAGTTCTTCACAAAGAAGCATAAGCTTGAGCGTCTGCTTTTCGTCAAGGCCACAGTATTGTGCAGCTTTCTCCGCGAGCGTGTTTATGCCCGCTAAACCGGTTACAGCCTTTTCAAATTTGTAAACATCCGTTTTCATACATTACCTCTTATATTTTACATTTCAATTGTCAGTATATCAACATAACCTGTAACATCCAGCGTTTCATATACTGTTTCCGTTGGTTTTCTGATAACAATGTCAGAGTAACCCGGCATCTTATTCTTGAACAATTTATAAAGATCAAGCAATACCCTGAGCCCCGCAGATGATATATATGTCAGGTCCTGAAAATCAAAAACAATTTTTGTGATCCCGTCCAGCGAGCACTTTATTTCCTCCCGGAATTCGGATGAATTGTCGGCATCTATCCTGCCGTTGGCTACTACTGTCAGAACGTCATTGTCTTTTGTTTTGGTAAGAATAAGATCATTCATTTTCTGCTCCTTTTGAATCTGTTTATTTCTCAATATTCAGTATGTCCAAAAAGCCTGTAACCTCAAGCACCTCGGTAACAAGATCAGTCGGTTTTCTGATGATGAGTCTGCCATTGACTTCACCCATTTTCCTTTGTAATTTAAGAATTACACGCAGTGCCGAGGAAGAAATATAGCTTACCTTTTCGAAATCAAGTACAAGTTTTGTAATGCCGTCAAGCGAAGGACTTACTTCTGCGTCAAACTTGGGCGTAGTGTCAGTATCTATCCTGCCCTCCGCAAACACTGTCAGCACATCATGTTCTTTCTGTTTTTTTATTGTCAGTTCATCCATAATATTTACTCCCTTAGTAAATCCGACCCGGAGTCGGATCAATTATTATCACATGTTCCGTTCAGTACTTTTCAGTTTTCGATATTGTACAGATCTGCTATTCCGGTAACCTCCAACGCTTCAAACACAATTTCAGTGGGCTTTCTGATCACAAGATCGGTTACGGCGTTTTCGGTCATACATTTAAAAACATCGAGTAACACACGAAGTCCCGCGGATGATATGTAGATGAGTTTTTCAAGATCAAACACAAGCTTGTTCACATCGTTCAGATACGGTTTTACCTCTTCGCTGAACTGTGGCGAGTTCTGATTGTCGATCCTGCCCTCCGCAAATACCGTCAGCACGTTATTTTCCTGCTTTCTTCTGATGATAAGATCTTCCATAGTAATAACTCCTTTTTGATTATTTTCAGGGGATTTCTCCCATTCATACATTTATTGATTTATGAGCAGTTTTCTCATAACAAGTATATTGCACCCGTCACGATATTCATACGAAACATTATCCATATTCTTTTTGGTGAGGAATATCCCGAGACCACCTATCTTCCTCTCACTCGGAGGAAGCTTGACATTCGGGTCGTCCCTCGAAAGAGGATCATACCGCACGCCGTGATCGATGAATGTGATCTCAGCCACGGGCGGCTCTCCGGATATGACCGTTTTTATCTGTACTGTACCGGTTCCGGGCGCATAGGCGTAACTTGCGATATTCACAAATATTTCCTCGACTGCGAGCTCGATCTGGAGCTGTGTTTTCATAGGGCAGCCGACGGCTTCAAGCTGTTCGTCTATAAACGATATGACCGTTCTTAATTTAACAGCCTCAGCTTCGATTTCAAGTTCATTTTTAATCAGTTTCATGATCCGCTCCTTTATATTCTATACACAGCATCGTCATATCGTCAAACTGTTCAGCGTCCTTTACAAACGCATTCACAGCGTTTCTGACATTTGCCAGTATTTTTTCCGGAGAAGCACCTTTATCCTCATTCAGTGTGTCAAGCATACGATCAAGGCCAAACATATTCTTATCCTTGTCTTTTGCTTCGGGAACTCCGTCAGTGTACAGGAACAGTTTATCTCCCGGTTCAAGCGCGATTTCGTATTCCTTGTACCTTATTTCGGGAAGACCTCCGACAACTAATCCTGATTTTTTTCTAATAAGCTCAAATTCCCCGTTTGCTTTCATGATCGCGGGATATTCATGACCGCCGTTTGCCGCCGTGATCCTGCCCGTGGATATTTCAAGGATACCGAACCACACAGTTACGAACATACCTGCCTGATTGTTTGAACAGATCGCCTCGTTGGTTTTCGTGAGCGTTTCTCCTGCGGATCTTCCGAGCATGGCACAGCTCTGTATTATGACCTTCGAGACCATCATAAACAACGCCGCGGGCACTCCCTTTCCGCTGACATCAGCCATTACTATGCCAAGATGATCGTCGTCAATAAGGAAGAAATCATAGAAATCACCGCCGACTTCTCTTGCGGGAGTCATTGACGCAAACAGATCAAATTCCTTCCTGTCCGGAAAAGGCGGAAAAACATGCGGAAGCATGCTTTGCTGTATCATCGTCGCAGTGTTCAGTTCCGCGCTGATGCGTTCCCGATCGGCGGTCACTGTTTTCAGATTATTCATATATGATGCCACGCTGTCGGCAAGGCTTTGCACATTATCAGCAAGCAGATGAAGCTCGTTGCCCGACCTTATGCTGACTTTTTCATAGATAAGATCCTCAGGCGCAGCATTGTTTTGAATTTGTTTAACAAATGCTTCGCTGCTCTTCTCTATGCTCAGGATAGGCTTGATGAGATGACGGCGGATGTAGAACAAATACAGTATAATGGTAATGGCAGCCAGAACAAATGCTGTTATTATGACCAGAGTTATATAACGCTGAACACATTCGTTTATCTTATTGATATTTATTTCGACGCAGATAAGCCCGACCGCGTTATCATTGCTGTCATATATCACATGATAACCGTTCAGCATATATCCGTATCCTTCTGAATAACCTTCCATTGTGCCGGTGCTACGATTTTTTTCTTTTACAGCTTTCTGGAGTATCAGAAGAGTATCATCCGCAAACGCGCCCTGTTCACATGGTTTTCCCATATAGCTGTATATTTCCGACAGCGGTCTGCCCGAAGACAATTCCTCCTGTGTCTTGGCATTGATCGCATAATGCAGGCTGTATATGTCATAGATGTCTTCAAAATATATGGCATAAAGATATTCTATATTGGAACAGTCCTTGATCTTATTAAGCTCGGATCTGAATTTCTCATATCCGTCGGGCATTTCACGTGCGGCGACCATATCACCGAAAGAATACTCTTCCGCTGCACGGGATGCATATTCAACGACAGTTTTCGTATAGGACACATAGTTGTCCATTACATTGTCATAATAAAGCTTATATCCGATACTGGCTATTGCTGTTGTAAGGATTCCCATAAATACCACAGCGGCGATCACTGCGGTGGTATTTATACCGATTCCTTTTTTCATGCTACTCATCCTTTCTTCATTATCTGTCTGCAGCTCAGAGTATCTCCGTTTGTGCTCCACTCGTCCGAATGTCAGAATTTTACAGTTACAATATTTCTGTCTGTAAATATATGCTTTACAGACTTTAACAGCTTTCTTGAAATAAGCGCAGAAAGCTCATCGCCTTCGGACACGGGGTCATACTTGTCTCCGCCGTATGTTATTGTCATTTGAGGAGAAGCAAATAATCCGTACTTCTCCACTATGACAGTGACCGGAAGCCCGTCGTCGTCGTTATGCTCGACAAATTGCAATATATTGTTTTTGACAAGCTCCTCAAAAGCAAGTTCGAGATTACGTTTGACGCTTTCTTTTGCCCTGCATAGCCTGCAGTATTTTTCGATAGTGTCAATATATTCTTTCACACTGATCTCACAAGAATCTATATCAAATTGCAGCACATTCTTGTTAAGGGTAAGCCTTGATATCACCTATCGTTCCCTCCTGCTATTCTCACGTTATCGCCTTTGATGTATTAATCTCCGCAAGTTCCCTGCTCTGACCGCAGAGAGCCTCCGAAGATATATATGTTATCTGCATTTTCAAATCAATTAAAATTCAGGGATCCATTTCTCTGTGATATTATTATATAGCATTACAATAAAAAAGTCAATTACCAATCTGGAAATTCCGATATTACCAGATTGATAATTTACTTTCAGGACAATAAATGTTATAATTGTATTGTAAGTGGTTAGCCCACAAAAAGTTTGCATTCCGCAGACAGTATTTTCAAAAGATTTCCTCAGGAGGATAGAATTAAAAAAATTATTTCGGCATTTCTGTCGCTTTTGATGACAGCATTTATCACGCTTCCCGCTTATGCTGCCGATGACAGCGGCGATATTTTGCAGGAGAGTGTGAAAGCCGCCAAAAGAGCGAGCGGACGGTACTATTACAATTACCTCGGCACTATGAGAAAAGGCGCGGCTTATCAGGAACTGTACGATTTTGCCCTGCGCCTGATAGAAAGTGACATGGATTTCGAGAAGAAAGTCATTACAATTCATTTTAATGCCAACTCTCCGGTCAAATGGGAATATGACTCAAGTGCTCTTGATTATTATGAGATCCTGAGTGTCTCCAATTTGTTCTGCAGCGAAAATCCGTACTTTTACTTTATGAATTTCATGATTTCCGACGACGAGCTGTTTACCGTTATGGTGTATTCATGTCTGTTGACAAACTGTCAATTGACATTGGTATGAAAGTATGATATAATAGAAATGGTTAAATATATTTTGAGAATGCTTCAATAAAGATGATCAAGTAATTTCTCAAAACAAAATGT
>CAMVEM010000009.1 GCA_947166515.1 uncultured Clostridia bacterium
GCCAGTCTTTCCGTTGCGGTAAGTTCGCTCATTTCGCGGCACCTCCCCTGTATTCCTCGTCACGGGTATAGTTATGCGTTCTGAATATCTTGGAGAGCGTCGGGCGCATGAATTTACGCTCAACGATCATATCCACGAAGCCGTTTTCAAGCATGAACTCGGCGGACTGGAAATCATCCGGGAGCTGCTGCTTGATCGTTCCCTGTATCACGCGTCTTCCTGCAAAGCCTATTAGCACCTTGGGTTCTGCGATGATTATGTCGCCGAGACTCGCGAACGATGCGGTAACGCCGCCTGTTGTGGGATCCGTCATTACCGAGACATAGAGCTGTCCTGCCTCGCTGTGGCGCGCTATGGCGCCGGAGGTCTTTGCCATCTGCATAAGCGAGATGATACCCTCCTGCATTCTTGCGCCGCCCGAAGCAGTGAAAAGCACGACCGGGAGCTTATTCTCCGTAGCGTATTCGAAGGCGCGGGTTATTTTTTCGCCCACTACGCTTCCCATGCTGGCCATCATGAAATTGCTGTCCATGATACCGATGACGGTCTTATAGCGGTGTATGCTGCACACGCCGGTAATTACGGCCTCGTTTATACCGCAGCTTCTTCGCAGCTCGGCAATTTTCTCCTCATAATCGGGGAAGCCGATAGGGTTCAGCGTTGTGAGTCCCGAGTCGAGCTCGGTGAACGTGTCCTTGTCGGCAGTCATTTCGAGGCGCTCGCGGAATCCTATGCGCGAATGGTAGTTACAGGCGGAGCACACCGATCTGTTGCGTTCAAAATCGTCCCGATATACGACAGTCCCGCATCTCGGGCATTTGAACAACAGGCCTTTCGGTATCTCGACGCCGGTCTGTTTTTTCTGCTTTGGTTCTTTAGGCTTTACATCGGCCTTTGAACGGTCTTTAACGACCTTGAAAAGATCTTCTATTGCCATAATAGTCCATCCTGAATGTGATAGCTTATCGAAGAAGAACAAGCTTTAAATTACAATGCGAAGCGAGTCGCTTTCGCTTCCTTTCGCGTACGAAAGGAAGTGGGGTGCGGGGCAAAGCCCCGCTCTCAAGCGCAGCGGCCAAAATCTCAAGCGCAGCGATTTCTCACACCAGCTTCTTGCGGTCGAGAAATCCTATATCGAAATTACCGCTCTGGAAATCCTTATCGCGCAGCAGGCTGAGCTGATAGTCGATATTCGTCTGAACGCCCTCTATGAGCATCTCTCCGAGCGCGACCTTCATCTTCGTAATGGCTTCGTCTCTGTCGCGGCCTTTGACGATGAGCTTTGCTATCATATTGTCATAATACTGCGGTATCTCATAGCCTTGATATGCTGCGGTATCTATTCTTACGCCGAATCCGCCGGGCGTGTGTATTGACTCGATGCGACCGGGAGAGGGACGGAAGTTGTTCTTCGGGTCCTCGGCATTTATGCGGCACTCTATAACGTGACCGGTGAGCTTAACGTCTTCCTGCTTTATGTCAAGCGTGAGTCCGCTTGCAATAAGTATCTGCTGCTTCACAAGATCAATGCCCGCAGCCATTTCGGTAACGGGATGCTCGACCTGGATGCGCGCATTCATTTCCATGAAGTAGAAATTTTTGTCCTTATCAACGAGGAACTCGACTGTTCCCGCGTTGGTATATCCGCAGGCTTTCGCCGCTTTTACGGCAGCTTCGCCCATTTTTTCGCGGAGCTCCGGTGTCATTATAGGGCTCGGGGATTCCTCCAGCACCTTCTGATGACGGCGCTGGCATGAGCAGTCGCGCTCGCCGAGATGTATCACATTGCCGTGCTCGTCGGCAAGTATCTGTATCTCGATATGGCGCGGATTTACAATAAACTTCTCGATATAGACATCATCGTTTCCGAAGAATCGCAGCGCTTCCTGCTTTGCGGCAGTCATTGCGTCTTCGAGCTCAGCTTCGCTGTTTGCGAGACGGATCCCGCGCCCGCCGCCGCCTGCGCTTGCTTTTACGAGTACGGGATAGCCTATCTCAGCGGCTATCTTTTTTGCATCGTCGATGCTTTCAACAACGCCGTCCGAGCCTTTTACAACAGGAACCCCCGCCTTTATCATGGTAGCTTTCGCGTTCGCCTTGTCGCCCATTGCGTCCATTGCGTCAGCTCCGGGGCCTATCCACTTTATGCCGCATTTGTTGCATAAGCGGACAAACCTGCTGCTCTCGGAGAGAAATCCGAAGCCCGGGTGTATAGCCTGAGCGCCGGTTATCTCGCAGGCTGCAAGTATTGCCCTTGTATTAAGGTAGCTGTCTGTGCTCATCGCTCCGCCAATACAGACCGAGCGGTCGGCTATCTGCGCGTGAAGGGCATTTTTGTCCGCGGTGGAATATACCGCCACGGTCTCAATGCCGAGCTCACGGCAGGCTCTTATTATGCGGAGCGCGATCTCGCCCCGGTTAGCTATAAGTATCTTGTCTATCATGTCTGTCCTTTTGTCGCTTCGCTCGAGATTTTTGAGAGCAGGGCTCTGCCCTGCACCCGCTTCTTTTCGTCGCGAAAAGAAGCAAAAGCGACTCGCTTCGCATTTATATCGAGAGGTTTTTGCTTATTTTATGGCAAATGATATCTCTGCCGAGCAGGCTTTCTCGCCGTTTACGGTGGCAATGCCCTTGCCTATTCCGACAGGGCCCTTGACCTTGATTATCTCGACTTCAAGGCGCAGCGTATCGCCCGGAACTACCTGTCTGCGGAACTTCGCTTCCTTAACGCCGCCGAAAAAGCCGATCTTGCCCTTGTTCTCCGGCAGCATCAGCATAGACACTGCTCCCGTCTGCGCAAGCATTTCAAGTATCAGAACTCCCGGAACTACCGGATAATCCGGAAAATGTCCCTTGAACCAGAAATCGTCAGCCTTGATGTGCTTCAGCGCTACCGCCTTCACGCCCGGCTCGATCTCCTCTATCTCGTCTATCAGCAGGAACGGGTCGCGGTGCGGGATTATTTCCTTGATCTGCTCTATATCCATTTTCATATTATTCGATCCTCATTATCGGCTGGCCGAATTCAACAGCTGTGCCGTCCTCTACTAATATTTCGGCAACAACGCCGTCAAATTCGCTCGTTACTTCGTTCATAAGCTTCATGCTTTCGATTATGAAAAGCACATCTCCCTTATGTACCTGCTTCCCGACAGCCACATAAGGCGGTTTTTCGGGCGACGGAGCCGCATAGAACGTTCCCACTATCGGAGAAGCAACAACATTGCCGCTTTCCGCACAGTCCTCGTGCGTTATCTCAGCAGCCGCCTGAGCGCACTGCTGCGGCGGTAACTGTCCCGGCATCATAGGCGGAAAAGGCGGAGCGTGGTGCGGGTGCTTCTCGCCCAGTTCTATCTCGAATTTGTCGTCCTTAATGCGGAAATATCCCAGTCCGCTGTCCTTCATGAGCTGTATATATTCCTTTGCTGCTTCAATGAGCTTGTCGTTGTCGTTTATCATACGATCCTCCGGAAGTTTATTCTACCGGCAAGAAGCACAGCGCTGCGTTGTGTCCGCCGAATCCGAGCGAGTTGCTTATCGCTCCCGTTATCTTCATCTCTCGCATACCGTCCTTGCAGTAATCGAGATCGCATTCCTCGTCCGGAACTTTAAGTCCCACTGTCTGGTGAACGAAGTTATCCTTCATCTGAAGCGATACCGCTACCGCTTCAAGTCCGCCCGCTGCGCCGAGAAGATGTCCCGTCATCGACTTTGTGGAATTTATCGCCATTTTGTAGGCATGATCTCCGAAGACTTTCTTCAGCGCCGCAGTCTCGGTCTTGTCGTTCATGTTGGTGGAGGTGCCGTGAGCGTTGCAATAGTTTATTGTTTCGGGGGAAACTCCGGCTTCCGCGACAGCGAACTCTATCGCTTTTGCACCCGCTTCGCCCTCGGGATCGGGACTTGTCTCGTGATATGCGTCACAGGTTGCTCCGTATCCCGCGATCTCTGCGTATATCTTGGCTCCGCGCTTTACTGCGTGCTCATATTCTTCAAGTATCACTATCCCGCAGCCGTCGCCGAGAACGAATCCCGAGCGCTCTTTATCAAAAGGTATCGACGCTCTGTCGGGGTCAGTGCTTCTCGTGACTGCGTGCATATTGTTGAATCCCGCCATTGCGAATCCTATGCTGCAGGCTTCGGTGCCGCCCGCTATCGCGCAGTCGAGGTAGCCGTGCTTAACCATTCTGAACGCCTCGCCTATCGCGTGGGTAGATGACGCGCACGCCGAGACTACCGAGTAGTTAACGCCTTTGAAGCCCGTCTTTATAGCGACATCTCCGGGCGCCATATTCGATATCATCATCGGTATCGTGAATACCGAGACTCTTCCGTTTCCTTTATTATGATAGTTGAGTATCTGCTCTTCCGTTGTCTGTATGCCGCCGATACCGCTCGCGATTATTACTCCGCGCTTATAGGGGTCGATGTCGGAGAAATCCGTTCCCGCGTCTTCAAGCGCTTTTTTTGACGCATAGACCGCGTACTGAGTTACCGGGTCGGTTCGTCTTGCTTCTTTCTTTTCGATGTACGGCGCGGGATCGAAGTTCTTCACTCTCGCGACGACATTTTTTTCTTCCGACTGTGTGGGGAACCACGGTTCGAGCGTAAAGCCGTGCTTTCCGGCTTTAAGGTTCGCACGGAATTCATCGACGGTGTTTCCTATGGGGCTGAGTATTCCCAGTCCGGTGATAACAACTTTTCTCATTTTGTCTCCTGTTCTTTTGATAAATGCGCGAAACGGAAATCACATTTCAAGCCCGCCGCTTATCTCTATTGTCTGTCCGGTGATGTAGGATGCACTGTCGGAAACAAGGAACGATACGACCGACGCTATCTCCTCCACCTCGCCGAAACGCTTGAGCGCTATGCGCTCGAAGATGTTTTTCTTCTGTTCGTCTGTCAGGATATCGGTCATCGGGGTCTTGATAAGTCCCGGAGCCACCGCGTTTACGCGGATATTTCTCGCACCGACTTCCTTAGCGGCTGTCTTGGTCATCCCGATTATCGCAGCCTTTGACGCGGCGTAGTTTATCTGTCCGGGATTTCCGTACAGTCCCGCCACCGACGCCATATTCACGATCGCACCGTGCTTCTGTTTCATCATGAGCTTTATAGTCGGCTTCATCATATTGAACACGGACTTCTGGTTGACAGCTATGACAGCGTCATACTGTTCCTCGCTCATGAGCGTGAGCAGCGTGTCCTTTGTGATGCCGGCGTTGTTTATCAGTGCGTCTATGCCGCCGAAGGTATCCTTCACTGCTTTTACCATATCCGCACACTGGTCGAATTTCGATACGTCCGCGGCGAATATCTCCGCCTTTACGCCGAAAGCGCGGCAGGCTTCCGCCACCTTTTCAGCTTTTGCGGTATTTTCATCGCTCGGATAATAGTTTACCGCGATGTCAAAGCCGTCCTTTGCAAGTCTTTTTGCTATGCATTCGCCTATTCCCTGCGATGCGCCTGTTATAAGTGCTGTTGCCATATTTTTTCAGAACTCCTTGAGAGATTTTGAGAGCGGGGCTCTGCCCCGCACCCCGCTTCTTTTCGGACGCGAAAAGAAGCAAAAGCGACTCGCTTCGCATTTGAATCAACTAATCTCAGCGATATTAAAATGTCAGTTAATTTTCAGAAGCTTCTCCGCCTGCGCGAACATCTCTTCGATGATGTCCTTGCACGGCTTTATATCGTTTATCATGCCCGCAATAGCTCCGCACATGAACGAGCCTTCTTCAAGATCGCCGTCAACGACCGCTTTTCTGAGCGAGCCCGCCGAGATCTTCTCGAATTCCTCGGGCGTGCCGCCGTCCTTTTCAAAGGTCTGGAGCTTCTTTGCGAGCTTTGATTTTACATTTCTGCACGGATGACCAGTGAAACGGCCGGTTACGATGCTGTCGGTGTCCTTTGCGCCGATGACGAGGTCTTTATAGTTCTTGTGGATCTGACATTCCTCGCTCGCAAGAAAACGTGTTCCGACCTGAACGCCTTCCGCGCCGAGCATGAACGAAGCGGCAATTCCTCTGCCGTCCGCTATGCCGCCTGCTGCGAGAACAGGTATCTCCACCGCGTCAACGACCTGCGGAACAAGGCACATCGTGGTGTTCTCGCCGATATGGCCGCCGCTCTCGGTACCTTCGGCGATGACCGCGTCTGCGCCGGAACGCTCCATTCTCTTGGCGAGAGCTACAGAGGGAACAACAGGTATCACCTTTATTCCGGCGGCTTTCCAGCCTTCCATATATTTGCCGGGATTGCCCGCGCCGGTGGTGACAAACGCAACTTTCTCGTCAATGACGAGCTGCGCCAGGTCTTCCGCGTTGGGGCTCATGAGCATTACATTCACGCCGAACGGCTTGTCGGTGAGGGATTTTGCGCGGCGTATCTGATCGCGCAGATAATCTATCGGAGCGGCACCGCCGGCGATTATCCCGGCGCCTCCCGCGTTCGAAACTGCGGCAGCGAGGGTGCTTTCAGCCACCCATGCCATACCGCCCTGTAAGATAGGGTATTTTATTCCGAGGAGCTCGGTAATTCTTGTTTTCATATCTGTTATCCTTTCGGTCAAGATGTATTATCTGGCTTTCCGTCAGGGAGTCGCTTTTGCTACTTTTCGCGTACGAAAAGTAGCGGGGTCTGGGGCAGAGCCCCAGTCTCAAAAAGGCAGAGCCTTACTGTGTGAAGATAATAGCGCCGCTTGTGAGGCCTGCGCCGAAGCCGACGAGGCAGATAGTCATGCCGTCCTTTATTTTGCCGTCAGCGGAAAGCTCTGCGAGGCAGGTGGGGATGCAGGCGCTTGAAGTGTTGCCGTGGTTTTCGAGGTTCACATACACCTTTTCCGTCGGAAGCTCCAGCCCCTTCACCGCACTTTCGATAATGCGCGCGTTTGCCTGATGCGGGATATACAGGTCTATGTCGCCTTTGTTAAGTCCCGATCTTTCGAGCACCTTATTTACTGCGGTCTCCATGGCATCGACAGCGAATTTATAAACCGCCTTGCCGTTCATCTGCATGAAATGCGTCTTTGCCTCGGTATCTATCAGCCCCTCCGGCATCGTATCCGGCTTTAAAAGCGGGCAGTTAAGGCGGCTCTGATCGACCTTGCAATACAAAGCGTTGAAGAAATCGCCCTTTGCACTGAGGTAAGAATACATAGGCTTGTCGTTTTTTGTGACCACCGCGGCACCCGCGCCGTCGCCGAACAGTATGCTCGCCGTGCGGTCTGTGTAGTCGCAGTGAGGAGCGAGGCGCTCGCTCGCAACTATCAGGATATTCCGATAGTCGCCGTCAAGCAGGAATCTCGACGCAGTATCAAGCGCGTTTATAAATCCCGTACACGCCGAGTTTATGTCGAAAGCCGCTGCGTTCACGCAGCCTGTCTGCTGCTGAACTATGCACGAAAGCGCAGGATAGAAGTAATCCGGCGAGCAGGTCGCCGCAAGCACAAGATCGATCTCCGACGGATCAATTCCGCTGTTTTTTATCGCTTCTCTTGAAGCCTCGCACGCCATATGCCAGTTCGGCTTGGATTCCGAGATACGGCGCTCCCTTATGCCTGTTCTTGAATATATCCATTCGTCATTGGTGTCAAGTATCGTTGAGAACCAGTCGTTGCTCGCGACGGTCTCCGGCAGATACATTCCGGCACCGAGAATTTTTATTCCTCGCATTTTAGTCTCCGATACCTATTGATTTTATCAGGGAAATAGTATATAATATAAAAGTGATACGTTTTTGCATTGAATATCAACGTATTTTGCGGACAGCGCCGCATACCTATAAATATTATATCAGCACGGCGCGTTTTTGTCAATATTATACAAACAATTTTTTGAAATTTGTCACATTTGTTGGCTCGAGATTTGTCGCTGCGCTCGAGATCGGGGCTCCGCCCTTGCCGCTGCGCTTGAGATCGGGGCTCCGCCCCGGACCCCGCTTCCTTTCGAACGCGAAAGGAAGCGAAAGCGACTCGCTTCGCATTTAAATAAGCAGATTTCTGCTATTTTTATTTACATATAGTCAGATAGAAAGGAAATATATCTATGTCAACAGCACTCTTATTCTCGGGTCAGGGTTCCCAGTACAGCGGAATGGGAAAGGCGATATACGATGCCGACCCCGCTGCGTATGATGATATTTTTGCGGTCGGAGCGGATATACTCGGATTTGATATCAAAAAAGCGATGTTTGAGGGAACGGCCGAGGAGCTCGCCGAGACAAGCGTCTCTCAGCCCGCTATCTTCACAATGTCGCTGATGTGCGCGCGGAAATTCCTGAACGAGGGTGGAGAATTCACAGCAGTTGCGGGACATTCCCTTGGCGAATACGCGGCGCTCGTAATGTCGGAGGCTGTCGATACCGAAACGGGATATACATTAATAAAGCACCGTGCAGCCTGCATGGATAAGGCTGCTAAGAAAAACGGCGGAAAAATGGCGGCGATACTCGGCCCCGACGCATCGGTCGTTGAAGCTGTCTGCAAAGAAGTCTCCGACGGCGGAGATTATGTTGTTCCCGTGAATTACAACACAAAGGTGCAGACCGTTATTGCCGGAAGCGACGAGGGAATAGAAAAAGCTTCCGCGCTGCTCAAAGAAAAGGGTGCGAAACGCATAGTTCCGCTCGCGGTAGCCGCAGCGTTCCACAGCGAATATATGAAGGAAGCCGGGCTCGAATTCGCGGAGCTCATAAAGGATATTAAGATAGGCGAGCCGAAAAAGGCATTCTGGTCGAATGTGCTCGGAGCACAGCTCACCGACTTCTCGGATATACATAACATACTCTCGCGCCACATCTACTCGCCCGTAAAGTTCACTTCCGAGCTTGCGGGAATGCAGGCGGCCGGCATCGACAGATTTGTCGAGTGCGGGCCTGGCAAGGCGCTCGCCGGTATGGTCAAGAAAACGCTCGACGACGTCGCCGCAGAGGCAATAGATGTATGAGATGCGGGGGTCAGGAAGAGGAAACCCCCAGCTCTCTCCCTCCTGAAAGGCTGCTCACTGATGAAAAAAGAAGGTTTACTATGAAAAAATTTGCACTTATAGGTCACCCGCTCGGACATTCGCTGTCCCCACAGATACACACGAGACTTCTGGAACTCGCCGGCATCGACGGCAGTTATGAGCTGCTCGATATTGCTCCCGAGGATCTGAAAAACAGCTACGCAAAATTGTCGGAGTTCGACGGTTTCAATATCACGATACCGCATAAAGTCGGCATAATACCGTACTGCGGACGGCTCGACGCGTCTGCGGAACGCTTCGGCTCGGTAAACTGCATTAAGAACGGCGAGGAAAAAGTCGGATACAATACCGATGTGTTCGGATTTTCACGTTCGATAGATATGCTCGGGGCGAACCTTGCTTCGCACGTTCTTGTTATCGGCTGCGGCGGAGTCGGAAAGATGATCGCAGCGGAGACTGCATACAAGGGCGGCGACGTTACAGTGGCAGTTCTGCCGGAATTCCTTGTTGACGCGGAGAAGACCATTTCCTCGATAAAATCGAAAATGCCGCGCGCGCGCATGAAAACCGTTGAAATAAAGGGAACAACGCTTTCCGCCTCCGATTTCGGCGGGAATATCCCCGGCTTTGACCTGATGATCAACGCGTCGCCGGTGGGAATGTTCCCGAAAACGGACGCCATGCCCTGCTCGGAGGAGATACTTCACCATGCGGACTATGTTTTCGATGTTGTTTACAACCCGAAGGAAACGCTGCTCACAAAAACTGCTTCGTCTCTCGGAAAACAGGCTATGACGGGAATGGCGATGCTGGTGCTTCAGGCGGCGGCAGCGGAAGAGATATGGAACGGCTGCAAATTCGCGCCGGACGACTTAAAGCAGCTTATCTCCGACATAGAAAAGCTTATCTGACAGCACAGACTTTATAATTAAATGTGTAAAGTCTTTTGGAAAGGGGTTTGGGGGAGAACCTTTTCTTCAGAAAAGGTTTCCCCCAATCTCAAGCGGAGCGACTGCTCTCAAAGGAGGTCTGTCTGTGCGTATCTATTTGTGCGGATTTATGGGGTGCGGGAAGTCCCGCATAGGAAAACAGCTTGCGAAAGAGCTCGGGATGAGCTTCTTTGATCTTGATTCATACATTGTTGAGCATGAAAAAATGACGATACCCGAGATATTTGAAAAACACGGTGAACCGCATTTCCGCTTGCTTGAAGCGAAATACATCGCGGATATGCCGGACGGAAGCGTTACTGCGCTCGGCGGCGGCGCGATAATAAATGACAATACCGCAGAAACGGCGAAAAAAAGCGGGACTGTGATATTCCTTGATGCGGGTTTTGAGACTTGCTACGAGCGCATTAAGGGCGACGCGAACCGTCCGCTTGCGTACAATAATCCGAAAGAGACCGTGAAAGAACTGTACGATAAGCGCTATCCCGTATATTCGGAGCGCGCTGACATAAAAATAAAGGCGGTCGGGACTCCGAACGTCATTGTTGAGGCTATTAAGAAGAAGCTATGATAATTTACAACGCACGAATATTCACCGCCTCGGACGATAACGGCATTATCGAGTGCGGCTACATCGAAACCAGCGGCGGCGTAATCACCGCGGTCGGCAATATGGAGGATTTTGCGGGAAGTCTCGATTCCGGCGATGTTATCGACGCATCGGGGCTTACTGTTTATCCCGCATTTGTTGATGCACACTGCCACATCGGTATTTGCGAGAACGGCCTCGGCTTCGAGGGCGACGACGTGAATGAAGACACCGACCCCTGCACTCCGCATCTCCGGGCGATAGACTCGATAAACGCGGCGGACCTGTGCTTTTCCGAAGCGGCGAGAGCCGGTATCGGCACCGCTGTAACCGGTGTCGGGAGCGCAAACGCGATAGGCGGAAGCTTCGTAGCGCTCAAAACCTACGGCAGCACACGCGTTGACAAGTTAATAATAAAAGACCCCGTTTCGATAAAATTCGCACTGGGCGAAAATCCGAAATCGACTTACAAAGACAGGGACGAGGCTCCCGTGACCCGCATGGCTACCGCGGCTATGATACGCGAGCAGCTCTACAAAGCGCGCCGGTATATGGAAGACCTCGAAAACTACGAACGCACCAAAGGGACCGACGACGAGACGACCCGTCCCGACCCGGATATGAAATGCGAAGCGCTTCTGCCGCTGCTGAAACGGCAGATAAAGGCGCATTTCCATTGCCACAGGCAGGACGATATGTTCACCGCGATACGCATTGCAAAGGAATTCTCGCTCGATTATGTGCTTATCCACGCCACCGACGGCTGGATGATCGCAGATGAACTCAAGGACGAGCGCTCGCAGTGCGTTATAGGACCGCTGTTTGCGGACAGATGCAAGCCCGAACTTGTGAACCAGAATATAGAAAATGCCGCGAAGCTCCACAAAAAAGGCGTGGAATTCGCGATATGCACCGATCACCCCGAAACTCCGATACAGTATCTCCCCGTTACTGCCGGGATAGCCGTGCGCGGGGGACTCTCAAAGAACGACGCGATCCGCGCGATAACGATAATCCCCGCAAGGATATGCGGCATAGACGACCGCGTTGGAAGCATCGAGGCCGGAAAAGACGCCGATCTTACTGCGTTCAGGGGAGAAGTTTTCGACATCACCGAAAAGCCGGAATTTGTAATTATAAACGGAAAATTTGTAGATTAAACAATTATCTGTCATTTGATTTTCACATTAACGTGGTATTATGGTCTCAGTTAGGGAAACCGCTTTTCAATATTTTAAGATAAAAATGCAGAATTTACTTTTGTATCTCCCCTGCCTCCGGCGGGGGAGATACAAATAAGAATTATAAAAAGCTGCAGAAAGCGGTCAGAAAACAGGAGCTCTGTTTCCGGCTGTGACCGACAGAGCCCACGACTGTTATTTAATGTGTGTATCGTGATGAAACCTATCAGATCATTATATATATTGCTTGCAGCCTTGTCCGTCTCCGGCTGTGCGTTCAGCGGCGAAGCGGACGTTTACAGAGTTTCGGCGGAACCATACAGCGCCTTTGTTGACGAAGATGTACGCAACAGAGAGTGCCATATAGAACTGGGCGACGAGGTGTTCATTAACGGCTCGGGAGCATGGTTCGGCGTGGACGGAGTCATGATCTCCGAAGGCGGAGTGTATATCATAAGCGGAAACTACAACGGTTGTATATCGGTATCGACGGCCGAGCCGGTAAAGCTTGTGCTCAGCAATGCAAATATCGCAAACGACAGCGGATATGCTGTTGCGTCATCGTCGGAAAGACTGGTGATCTCATCCGAAAGCGGCTCCAGCACACTGTCGGGCTGCGGCGGAGAATATATGACCGCTGTGCGTTCCGACGGAGCTATGCTGTTTGCGGGAATGGGAAGCCTTATTGTCACCGAAGGCGCATACGCTGCGGGCGGGATCATGTTTTCGAGAAACATGACCACTATCTGTCAGATAGTCCACGGCGATAAGGGCGATCTTATATACGGTGCGTTCAGGCTGAACTGAGGCGGCCTCTTTAAGATCGTTTTCCGAAAAGCGCCATTATGAGATCATACAGAGCGAACCTGTATTCGATCTGGCCGCGTTCGGCTTTCAGGCTGTCGGCGGTCATGCGCGACGCGCGCTTATTGCTTTCATAAAGCGTTCTCTGCGGGAGGACGCTTTTTTGTATGCCGGAAGCGCGCAGGCAGACGTCCGGGTAGAGCACGCACCACCAGTTTCTTCCCTTTCCCTCGCCGATAACGATACAAAGTGCGTCGTAATTCCCGGCCGGAAGCGTGAAATCCTCATATACACGGGTCGGGAACATCGTATTCTCCACGCTGCACGTGGCGGTCTGCTCCACGCCTTTTTCAACGAGGAACTCGTTCACCCGCTGACCGATATACGCAAGATTTCGCTCGGCGACCGCTTTTGTCTCGTTCTTTGAGCCGCATGAGGTGAATATCCCGCCGAGGTCTGAGATTATACAGTCTCTCAGCGCGTATTTTATCTGCTGATCTCTCACTGAGTCCGAGTTTGCGATGATATGGAGCCGGAACGTGTTTTCCCTCAATTCGTCGCATTCTTTTGCGAACCCGGCGAACATAGCTGCAATTACCGCGATCGCCGTTCCCAGCAGCATTGATATGTCGATGATCTTTTCTTTTCGTGTCATAAGTACCTGCCTTCCAATGTCTTCATTTCAAACTACAGAAACCCATGGGTACTGTATCTCTTGTTTCCGGAAGGATTATTGGCAGGAAAAATATGGTTTATACTATATTTGGAATGGTTCTGTCACATCATTCGGTTGATTTTTACTAAGATAAATCATAATTTGCAGAGCCCTACCCCCGGCCCCTCCCCTAAAGGGGAGGGGGGAATTATTCCTATATGTGGGGAGCAGAGCTCCCCACACCCCACCTGTTTGGAACGTGGGGCGAAGCCCCACCCGAAGGGCGCGGGGCGACCGGAAAGCCCCGCATTTCAGGGGCGTGGGGACGGAGTCCCCACCCGAAGGAGGTGCGGAGGGCGACCGGAAAGCCCTCCGCAAATTCCCCCACAAATTATGATTTATATTAAAAGTGTCACAGCCTGTGGGATTAAATTCAGTATTAATCAGCACTCCGTCCGAATGCGCTCCGAATCGCGTTCTCGGTCATTACCGCAGGAAGTGAGAGTATCACCCATGCGAAGAAATACGGCGGGCAGATCTGTCCCATTATGTTAAGCGGGATCTTTGAATAATCCCACACTCTCAGCCCCAGCGCGATATTGAAGATCATTCCGCAGGCAAATTCCGCGGCTGTGATGAATATACCGCCCGCGATCAGCTGCGCCCAGAGAGGAGGAGTCTTTACGAAAAAGCTGTCGAACCCGCCTATCCACAGCAGGCACAGTCCTCCGAGCACGAACATTGACGGGTGAGTGTGTCCCCGGTATATGATCTCGATAATGCCATAGATGAATCCGCCTGCGAGAAATATCACGAACGCCTTTATAAATTCCTCCGCAAAGCTGTTTCTGCCCATATCTGCGCCTCCTGCCGTGATTTCGCATTTATTCTGTGCATTTATGGAAATAAATATTCATATATTTTACAGATATTGTCCCACAGCTTAAGCGAACAGCGGCACTTTCATTTTGTCTCCCCTGCCTCCGGCGGGGGAGACAAAAGCTGAAATTTTCTTAATTAATGTCTGCTCATCAACCGCGAAAAGGCTTCAAAGCGCAGCTTGAAGACGTTTAGCGGTTGAAAAAGTGCAAGGAAAACCACGAAATATACAAATTTTCCCTGCACTTTTGTTCGTCCGAAGGACGAAATGAGCTTGACATCAAGGAATGTGTCCGCTGTAAATACGCGCTGAAAGCGTGTTTTACAGCATCTGAAAGTCTGGTTTACAGATTTTCAGCCAATAACTGCCAAAAGGCAGTTATTGAGGACACATTAATTATAAACCGGACAGGTCGGAGGTATATGATATGAAGACGATAAAAGCATTTGCGGCATTCGTCATGTCGGCGGTATTCATCGTTTCGCTCGCTGCTTCAAACGTTTCGCACGCGGAAAATAAAACAGCCGAAGCGGATATAAAGTCCGCGAAGTCGGCTGTGCTTTTAGAATGTTCGACCGGAAAGGCTCTCTGCGGTCTGAATGAGAACATGAGGCTTCCCATTGCGTCGATAACAAAGATAATGACGCTTCTTATCGCGGCTGAAAGCATCGAGGCAAAGAAGCTGTCGTTCTCGGATACCGCGGTATGCTCCGCCCACGCGAACAGCATGGACGGCTCGGTGATATGGCTCGAAAAGGGCGAGGAAATGTCGGTCGGCGACCTGATAAAGTCGATCGTTATTGCATCCGCGAACGACGCGTGCGTGATGCTCGCCGAGCACATTGCCGGCAGTGAGGAAGATTTTGTCGGGCTGATGAACGATAAGGCGGCAGCTCTCGGACTGAAAAACACCCATTTTGTGAACTGCGTCGGCTATGACGACAAGGAGCATTACAGCTCCGCGCGGGACATAGCGATAATGGCAGCTCAGCTCAGAAAGTACAACTATTACGACGATTTTCTGATGACGCGTCTTGACAGCGTGAGAACGGGGACTTCACGCGAGACTCAGCTTCTCAATACCAACAAGATGATAACGTATTACAACGGCATCACCGGACTAAAGACCGGAACGACTGATGCTGCGGGCTGCTGCTTCGCGGCGACGGCAAAGCGCGGGAATATGGAGCTTGTCGCGGTAGTTCTCGGCTGCGCGAGCGATTCCGACAGATTTGACGCGGCAGAGAGCCTGCTCGATCACGGATTTGAGAACTTTGAGCGTGTCACGCCGCGCCCGGACGTTTCGGAGCTTGTGGAAGTCCCGGTCGAGGGCGGCGTAAAGTCCGGCGCGGACACACGGTTCGCGGAAGTCCCCGAGATGATACTCGAAAAAGGAAGCGGTTCGCGCATAAAGTATCATTACAGCAGGACAGAGACTGTTGCGGCTCCGGTGGAAAAGGGGCAGACTCTCGGTTATGTGACTATGACCGTTGACGGAGAGGTCATCGGAAACGCGAAGATCGTCGCCGCCGAGACGGTAGAACGCCTTGATCTCGGCAAATGCCTGTATTATCTTTTCTCTGCTTTTTTCAGATTATAGACATTTCCCTACCCCCAACCCCTCCCCTTCAGGAGAGGGGGATTTGTTTTTTGTGGGGACTCCGTCCCCACGCCCCCCAGAAAACGGGGTGTGGGGCGGTAGCCACACAAATTATGATTTATCTTGCGGAAGTGCCGAATCTTTCTCAATTTTTTCGTTTTAGAGACAAAAAGTCTTTACAAAATCTGAAAAATATATTATAATAATAAATATTATAGGCTTTATGACAGGACAATGAGGTGAACGGATTGTCAGCCACATATTTTACAGGAAAAAAAGACGAAGCTGTTCTGCCGTTCGGGATATTCGCCGATCAGGCGGGATATGCCGCAAACAGCCGTAAAACAGCTGTAATGCCCTTTAAATCTGATTATTTTGCGATCGTTAATGAAAACGGCGAAAAAGTCTATGAGGGTACTGTATCACATTTCGGATATGATGAGTTCTCCGGCGATGATATTTACATCGCCGATTTTTCCGCGTTCACCACAAGAGGAAGCTACCGCGTTGTAGCAAACGGCAAAAGATCCCCGGTTTTCCGGATCGGAGACGGAGTTTACAAAAATGTTTTTCACGATATAGCAAAGGCGTTCTATTTCCTGCGCTGCGGCTGCAGTCTCGAAGAAAAATACGCGGGCGAATATACGCACGCTCCGTGTCATACCGGAAAAGTCCGGGTATATGGCGAAGACACCTTTCTTGACATACAAGGCGGATGGCATGATGCCGGAGACTACGGACGATATGTGACTGCCGGAGCCTGCGCCTGCGCGCATATACTTTACGCATATAAAATGTTCCCCGAAGTATTGGACAAGCTTGAGCTGAACATTCCGGAAAGCGGCTCGGCAACTCCCGACATTCTTGAAGAATGCAGGTATGAGCTCGAATGGCTGATGAAAATGCAGCGTGAGGACGGCTCAGCCTATCACAAGCTGACCACTATGCAGCACGCGCCGTTTGTAATGCCGGAAGACGACACGGACGAGCTGTACGTTTTCCCGATAAGCTCATCTGCGGCTGCCGACCTGTGCGCTGTATGTGCGCTTGCTTCGGGTATCTACGAGCCTTATGACAAGGAATTTTCACAGAAGCTCAGGGAGACCGCCGAGCTTTCATACAAGTGGCTGGAAGAGAATCCGCGCAATGTCGGGTTCCGCAATCCTTCCGGCTGCGGCACCGGCATCTACGTTGAGTTTGACGATACCGACAACCGCTACTGGGCGGCTGCCGAGTTGTTCGCGCTTACCGGCGAGAGCAGATACAACGACAGCTTTCTGCACCTTTACCGTTATGGCTTTCAGGACGGTATGAATTATATCAAGACATCGTTCGGTTATGCTCTTATAGGCGGACTCGGTTCACTGTCATATATACTCTGTGACCGGCCTGAAAAGGATAATATCGTTGCTGAGGATCTTAAAACGCTGTTTTCGGGAGAAGCTTACTGGCTCGCAGACAAGGCCGACCGCAGCGGATATGGTGCTGCTCTCAACGGCGAGGATTACTGTTGGGGCAGCAATATGTATCTGATGCACAATGCTATGAAGTTCATACTTGCGGAGAAATTTACCGGAGACGGCAGATTCAGCGGTCTTGCTGCTGAACAGCTCCACGTCCTGCTCGGTAGGAACCCGTTAGGTATAAGCTATGTGACCGGCTGCGGAGAATACCGCTGTAACAATCCTCATCTGCGTCCGGCAGCGGCTGACGGCATTGATGAGTGTATCCCCGGAATGATAAGCGGCGGACCTAACAGCAGGCTTGACGACTGGCGTGCCAAGCAGCTCATACGGCCGGGAACACCGCCGATGAAATGCTTTGCCGATAACGTTGACTGTTATTCGCTCAACGAGGTGGCGATATACTGGAATTCGCCCGCAGTTTTTGTGCTGGCGTATCTGAATCAGAAGGATGATTCATAATAGTTTTGCCCAAGTCCCTCTCCCTAAAGGGAAGGGGCTTTCTTTTCTGCGGGGCTTCGCCATCACATTTCCTTCGGGCTTCATGCTGAAAACAGGTGGGGTGAGGGGCGGGTTCAAAAATCGATCTCCGGTTCATATTCCCTGAACCACATTTCAAGCTGTATCAGGTATGCGAACATCTGCGGAGTGGTCATGAGCTGACCGTACCAGTTCTCCGAGAAGCTTCTGCCCTCGGTGGCGATGAGCTCATTGATCTTATTGCGGTCGAGTATTTCAGAAAGCCGGCAGTCCGGCTCGTTCATCAGTGCCGTGAACCTGTCGAACACGATCTTCGTGTAGCTCGGATTGTGAGTTTTGGGATACGGCGATTTTTTGCGCCATGCGACGTCCTTCGGCATATATTTTTCTGCTATACGGCGGACGAGTCCTTTTTCTCGGCCGTTCAGCGCCTTCATCTCCCAAGGGATATTGTAGGCGTACTGCGCTATCCTGTGGTCGCAGAACGGTACCCTGACTTCAAGCCCGTGCGCCATTGAGCATCTGTCTTTCCGGTCGAGCAGAGTCTGCATGAACCAGTAGAAATTCAGCAGGAACATTCGTCTGCGCGCAGTCTCTTCGTGGCTTTCTCCCGCGAGGCAGGACATATTCCTGACAGTGTCGTCTGCTGCGTTCTTCACATATTCAAACGGTGATATTTTGGAGGCAATGTCGGCTTTGAGCAGACCTGCGCGCTTCTCGGTCGAACGTGCCCACGGGAATCCGTCTGCATAGAGGAGCTCCGGCTTGTGATACCACGGATAACCGCCGAGCACCTCGTCCGCGCATTCCCCGCTTACCGCGACGGTGAACCGCTTCTTCACCTCGCCGCAGAACAGCCACAGTGAGCTGCACACATCCGCCATTCCGGGAAGATCGCGCGCCGTCATGGCAGGATAGAGAGCGTCCGCGAGCGCGGGTGAGTCTATCACGACATTTGTATGGTCGGAACCGATAAAGCGGCTCATTTTTTCTATCCACGGAGCGTCCTCGTCCGGCTGGAATGCCGACGCCACAAAGTTCTGGCGGTTGTCCTTATAGTCTATCGAATATGTCGAAAGCGTTCTGCCGCTTTCGGCGTATTTTTTTGCCGCGACCGCGCTGATAAGGCTTGAATCAAGTCCGCCCGAAAGGAATGTGCACAGCGGAACATCGCTGACGAGCTGGCGCTCGATGCTGTCGTTTATCAGGAATTCAAGATGATCTGCGGTCTCGTCGAGCGTTTCGGTGTGAGGCTCGGCGACAAGGCGCCAGTATTTCTGCTTTCTGAAGCCGTGCTCGTCGAATTCGGCATACTCACCGGGGCGGAGTTCCTCTATCCCATCAAACACACCAAGCCCGCCTTTTCTCGCGGGGCCGAGCAGCATCAGCGAAGCTGCGCCCTCTGTCCCGAGCACCGGTTTTATCAGCGGGCAGCGGAACAATGCTTTTATCTCGGAAGCGAAAACTATCCCGCCGTCATAAAGGTGATAGAAGAACGGCTTTACGCCCGCGCGGTCGCGTGCCATGAAAAGTCTGCGCTCCTCTCTGTCCCACACGGCGAATGCGTAGATGCCGTTGAGCCTGTCGAGACAGCGGTTTTTCCACTCTGCAAACGATCTGAGCAGCACCTCGGTATCGCTTCTTGTGTCGAACGTGTGGCCGAGATTTATGAGCTTGTGCCGCAGTTCATCGGTGTTATACAACTCTCCGTTATATATAATAGTATAATTCCCGTATGTCATCGGCTGAGCGCCGTTTTCGGGGTCGATAACGCTGAGTCTGCGGTGGGCGAGTCTGCATCCGCGATCGTAGTATTCTCCCCCGGCATCGGGGCCGCGATGTGCAATGCTGTCCGCCATGCGTTTTATTGTGTTTTCGTATTCCGCAAGATCGTTTCTGATATCTGCCCAGCCTGCTATTCCACACATGATATTACCTCCGTAATGAGTTTTTACTCATTATATGCACTTGCACAAAGTTATGCCCCATCCCCGGCCCCTCCCCGCCGGGGAGGGGAGTATTTTTCTTCTGTGGGGGACTTCGTCCTCCACAATGTGCCGCCGGTAGGCGGCATAACCCGAAGGGGTGCAGGGGCGCTGCACGATGCAGCGATTGACCGCCCAAAAGAGCGCATGATGCGCGCATAAAAGGCGGTCATAAGCGACTCCGGAAAGCCCCCTAATAGGGGTGTGGGGCGCAGCCCCACAAAATAAAGAACCCCCTCCCCTTGAGGGGAGGGGGCAGGGGGGAGGGTGTCTGCTTGACATACTGCACAAAATATGTCGATAAATTTTTGCAATTTCGACAAAGATGTAGCCAAAATACAAAACCACTTGAAAAAAAAGCAATAATAAGTTATAATAATAACACAATGGGCGGATAGCCCAAAGAGATAAAAAAGGTATGGATCAAAAAAAGGAGAAGTTAGAATGGCACTCAGGGTAAACGACAAATATCTTGCTTCATTTGTCTCGGAGCATGAGTACAAGGGCATTCAGGCGGCTGTTACAGCAGCTCATGAAACACTGAAAGCAAAGAACGGTCTCGGAAATGATTTCCTCGGCTGGACAACTCTGCCCGCTGACTATGACAAGGAAGAATTTGCCCGCATCAAGGCAGCAGCCGAAAAGATCAAGAAGAACAGCGATGTTCTCATAGTAATAGGTATCGGCGGATCGTACCTCGGCGCGAGAGCGGCTATAGAAGCACTCAAGTCGAGCCTCTACAACTCGCTGAAAAAAGACACTCCCGAGATTTATTTCATAGGCAATACAATAAGCCCTACATATCTGAACGAGGTGATCTCGCTCGTTGAGGGAAGAGATTTCTCGGTGAACGTTATCTCGAAGTCCGGTACAACTACCGAGCCCGCACTCGCGTTCAGAGTATTCAGAGCTCTGCTCGAAAAGAAATACGGTGCTGAGGGCGCAAAAGAGCGCATCTTTGCTACGACAGACAAGAAGAGAGGAACGCTCAAGGAGCTTTCCGATGAAAAGGGATATGAGACATTCGTCATTGCTGACGATGTAGGCGGAAGATTCTCCGTGCTGACCGCTGTGGGACTGCTTCCTATCGCGGTTGCAGGTTGCGACATCGACGCGCTCATGAACGGCGCCAAGGCGGCTATGGACGCTTTCGGCGATCCCGATATCACAAAGAATGACTGCTATAAATATGCGGCACTCCGCAATATCCTTTACAGAAAGGGCAGAGCAGTTGAGATGCTCGTGGCTTATGAGCCTTCATTCGCTATGATGAACGAGTGGTTCAAGCAGCTTTACGGCGAGAGCGAGGGCAAGGACGGAAAGGGTCTGTTCCCGGCAAGCGCTGTATTCTCGACCGATCTCCATTCGCTCGGTCAGTTCATCCAGGACGGCTCGAACATACTGTTTGAGACAGTTGTACAGTTCTCGAAGGCGCAGAAGGACTTCTTTATCGAGAAGGACCCCACAAACGGCGACGGACTGAACTTCCTTTCTGACCAGAATATGTCGGTCGTTAACCGCAAGGCGTTCGAAGGAACTGTGCTCGCGCACACAGAGGGAGGAACTCCCAACATCGTGCTCGAAGTTCCCGAGCTGAACGAATATGAGCTCGGATATATGATATACTTCTTTGAGAAGGCTTGCGCGATATCGGGATATATGCTCGGCGTAAATCCGTTCGACCAGCCCGGCGTTGAGAGCTACAAGAAGAATATGTTCGCACTGCTCGGAAAGCCCGGTTATGAAGACAGAAAGGCAGAGCTCGAAGCAAGATTAGGTTAATCCGGGAGGGGGCTCCCGTTAGCATACCAATAATATAACAATCGGAGGACGATCACTATGGTAAAACTTATCGCAGGAAAAAAAGGCGCAGGAAAGACGAAGATCCTTATCGAAGCTATCCACAAGGCTGAAAAAGAGAGCAAGGGCAACGTTGTTGCTATACAGTACGGCTCTTCACTCAACATCGACATTTACCACAAGATCCGTTTGATAAACATCGAAGACTACAAGATCGGCGATTATGACGATATGTATGGTTTCATCGCCGGAATGCTCGCTTCTAACTATGACATCACCGATATTTTCGTTGACGGTACACTCAGAATTGTAGGCCGCGATCTCGAAAAGGTAGGAAAAATGCTCGAAAGAATAGCACTTATTACCGAAAATGTGCTTGTTACACTGACGATTTCTGCCGAAGCTGCCGATTTCCCCGAAAGTCTGAAAAAATATCTCTGATTTGCTATTGACAACGGCGGATATTTATGATATAATCTTAAACGTGCCAATTTTTATGGGAGAAATATCCCATAAAATCATAAATATCGCTAATATTAAGGGAGGTGCGAATAATGGCAGTTCCGAAGAGAAAAGTATCGAAAGCAAGACGTGACAAGAGACGTTCACAGGTATGGAAGTTATCTGCACCTGCTTTTACACGCTGTGACAACTGCGGCGAGCTGAAGCTTGCTCACAGGGTTTGCGGCAACTGTGGTTATTACAAGGGCAGGGAAGTCATCGCTCACAGCGAAGGCTGAGCCTTGCAACGTTCTATCGCAGATCAGCAGCGATGCCTTTGGGCATCGCTGCTTTGCTTTTTGTGGGAAAGTCCCCACGCCCCTGATTTGCGGGGCTTTCCGGAGTCGCCTATGACCACCTTGTTTGCGCACGTCGTGTGGGCCCGAATGGCGCGGCTTCGCCCCACACTCCATTTTGGGGGCTTTCCGATCGCCCCCAAACCACTTCGGGTGTGCCTCCTACAATGCTGCATAAACTCGAACCACATTTTAAGCGGGCACCCCGAAGGGGGTCTTAGGGGGGCGACCGGAAAGCCCCCCTAACAGGGGTATGGGGGCGGAGCCCCCATAAAGAAAAACATCTAATCAGGAGACAAAGAGGTGAACTCATGGCAGTAAAGATATGCTCGGTAGAGCCGAAGTCGCCGGCAGCGAGAGCCGGTGTAAAAGCAGGCGAGACGCTCACCGCAATAAACGGACACCCGATAAACGACGCGCTCGATTACGGGTTTTATTGCTATGAGCGCACCCTTGAGCTTGATCTTGTCACACGAAAAGTAAAAGTCAAAAAGCGCGACGATTACGACGACATCGGACTCGGATTTGAGACCTACCTTATGGACAAAAAGCAGTCCTGTCGCAATAAGTGCATTTTCTGCTTCATTGACCAGCTCCCGCCCGGAATGAGGGAAACTCTATATTTCAAGGACGATGACAGCCGCTTAAGCTTTCTCCAGGGGAACTATATCACACTCACAAATCTGAAGGACAGCGACATCGAGCGCATCATAAAAATGAAGCTCAACGTCAATGTGTCCGTTCACACGACAAACCCTGAGCTCCGAGAAAAGATGCTGTGCAACCGCTTTGCAGGCGATGTGCTCCGATATATAAAGCAAATGGCAGACGGCGGCATAATGATGAACTGCCAGATAGTGCTCTGTCGCGGCTGGAACGACGGCGAGGAGCTAAAGCGCACGCTCACCGATCTGCTCGCGCTTTATCCCGCTGTACAGAGCATCGCAGTGGTGCCGTTCGGCGCGACAAAATTCCGCGAGGGACTGCCGCACATTGAGCTCCACGACAAGGATTCGGCAGCACAGGCGGTGGAAATCATCGAGAGCTTCGGGGATAAAATGTACGGTGAATACGGCGAGCGCGTGGTATATCCTGCAGACGAGCTGTTCCTCACCGCAGGCCGCGAACCGCCGCCGAGCGAGTATTACGGCAGCTTTGACCAGTATGAGAACGGCGTGGGAATGTGGTCCTATAAGCGCGACGGATTTGCGGAGGAGCTCTCGGCTCTTGACGGCGACGACCGCGAATATACCGCATCGTGCGCCTCGGGAATGCTCTCTGCTCCGCTTATGGAAAGGCTTGCGGCGGCTGTCGGCGAGAAATTCCCGAATGTGAAGATAAATGTGTACGCAATAAAGAATGATTTCTTCGGCGAAACAATAACGGTCTCCGGTCTCGTCACAGGCGGAGACCTGATAGCTCAGCTCACGCCTCACAAAACGGAGCTCGGCGAGCGGCTGATGATCCCTCCGTCGATGCTCAAAGCGGACGAGCCGGTGTTTCTTGACAATGTGACGCTCGCGCAGGTCGAAGAAGCGCTCGGTGTTCCCGTGATCCCTGCAGGCAGTGAACCCGACGAACTTCTTTATGCAATGCTCGGAGAATAGATGAATTTTGCCGTCCGGAAGGCTTTCCGGACGGCTTTTTTCGTGCAAATCCGACAATGTTTCCGAAGTGTAACCAATTTGTTGAAATTGCCAAAGAAAATATACGCACTGTATAATATTTCCGTTTTAGCGCGGTATTGTATATTGCTGTACAAGCTGTTTGGGTTCAAAAATCGTTATATTCAACAAAAAACGGGGTAAAAAATTATTTGACTTATCCAAAGCACCGCGGTATAATTTGCGAAAACGGGCAATAATGATTATTGATATCATTATTCAGAAGGAGGGAATGAAATGCTGAGTCTGAAACGTCTGTTTTCAAAAACGGGCGGTGCAATGCAGAGCGCCGTTGTATATATGCTGTCAATAGCGGCGGCAATGTCATCCGCAGCATTTCCTGCGGCAGCAACTGCATCTGCCGTAAAAAGTTCTGAGCCCTTATATTCCGTGACTATTTCGGCGGACGGACAGGACAGGACCGTTATGGCAGGAGACATGGCTGTGGGAGAACTGCTCGTGCGTGAAAATTATTCGCTCGGCAGTGATGATGAGCTGAATGTTCCGAGTGATGCTCGCCTGCACGATAATATGGATATTGAGATCACGCGTGTGGATTATGTCACTCGTGAGAAATCCGAGTTCATTGCATACGATACCGAGAAGAGAGAATGCACGGAGATGAAGATCGGCGACAGCAGAATCATCACAGAGGGCGCAGACGGAAGAGTGACTTTAACTATAAAGGATAAGTATGTGAATGGCGAAAAGCTGAGCACGGAAGTAATGGATACCAAAGTCGCCGAGCCTACGACTGAGGTGATCGAATTCGGAACAGCTCTTGCGGAGCCTATAAGCAAACGCAGCGGCAATTTTACGCTCGAAAACGGGCTTCCGACAGAATTTGAATATGTACTGGACGGAAAAGTCACCGCATATACGGCTCCGAAAACCGCAAAGGGAACATACAGCGGCAGGCCTCTTGTTGTCGGTTCCGTGGCAGTTGACCCGGATATAATACCGTTCGGTTCGGAGCTCTACATCGTTTCAAAGGACGGAAAGCACGTTTACGGTTACGCGATAGCTTCGGATACCGGCGATCTAACGCAGGCGGGAGTGCTCGCCGATGTGTATATGGGAACGACCGAGGAAAACTATGGCGCCGCCTGCAAATGGGGCGCACAGTTCTGCTATGTTTATGTTCTGTCGGTCGGCGATAACAGCGTAAGCTGGAGATGAATACTGCACCCACCCCCAACCCCCTCCCTGAAGGGAGGGGGGTTTTGTTTTTTTCTTTAGGGGACGTCGGTCCCCAAACCCCTTACAAGGGTGCTTTTCAGGTTTGCCCCCGCAAAGAATCAAAAACTCCCCTCCCCTTCAGGGGAGGGGCAGGGGGTGGGGAAAAAGAACGTGATAAAACCTGTTTTTCCCTTTAAAAATGACATTATGAGCGAGAAAAGCCTATATGCTGGCACTATGCATTGTGAAAAGTGTATAAAAAATAACACCATATTTCTACATTGATAAAATAATATTAACAAAAAAACTATAGATTTTTCAAAAAAAATATTGTATAATATAAAAGTGATTTATTTCCGGATAGATCCGCAATACTTAGCGCCGCCGCAGAAACGCGGGCGGCTCAATAACAGGGGGTTACATAATGAAGACCTATAAATGCAAAAACATACGCAATATCGCGCTTGCCGGACACGGCTCCAGCGGAAAGACATCACTCGCGGAGGCTCTCATCTATGCGAGCGGCGGATCTGACAGACAGGGTAAGATCGTTGACGGAAACACTATCTGCGACTATGACCCCGATGAAATAAAGAGAAAAGTATCTCTCAATACTTCCATAGCTTATGCAGAATGGAAGGATGTTAAAATAAATATCGTTGACACTCCCGGTCAGTTCGACTTCATCGGCGGAATGTACGAGGGCATCAGAGCGGCAGAGACCGTTGTTATCACCCTTTCCGCAAAGGACGGCGTTCAGGTCGGAACCATAAAGGCATACAGAGAAGCCAAGAAGCAGGGCAAGGCTATTATGTTCGTAGTAACAAAGTCTGATGAAGAAAACTCCAGCTTCTATCGTGTACTCGAAGAACTTAAGGAGAACTTCGGTTCTTCCGTATGCCCGGTCATTGTTCCGTTCGACAAGCCCGGCAAGGTTGAGAGCTATATCAACCTGTTCGAAATGAAGGCGTATAAATACGCGGGCGGTAAGGCTTCCGAAGTTGAGATGCCCGCTTCAGAGAACCGCCTCAAGGGACTTCGCGCCGCTATGGCGGAAGCTGTCGCCGAGACCGATGAAGACCTCATGATGAGATTCTTTGAGAACGAGGGCGAGGATTTCACCGAAGCCGAGATCACAAAGGGACTCCATGACGGCGTAGATCAGGGAAATATCTATCCTGTTGTATGCTGCTCCGCAGAAAAGCTCGAAAGCATCGACAAGCTTCTCGATACTATGATCTATATGCTCCCGTCGCCCGACGAGAGAAAGGACGAGATCGTTGACTATGACGAGAGTATGCCTCTCGCGGCATTTGTGTTCAAGACTCTTGCCGACCCGTTCGTAGGAAAGCTGAGCTTTGTAAAGATAGTAGCAGGCGCCCTCACAGCAAAGACCGATCTCGTGAACGCGAGAACCGGTGAAAGTGAGAAGTTCGGCAAGATGCTCGCGCTCAAGGGCAAGAAGCAGGAAGAAATGATCGAAGCTTACGCAGGCGATATCATAGCGCTCACGAAGCTTAATGCGGACACAAGCGATACGCTGTGCGATTCGTCGAACGTATTCTCGCTCGCACCGATCGAGTTCCCCGTTCCGTGCTATTTCAGAGCTGTATCCGCAAAGGACAAGAACGACGAGGGCAAGATCAGCACCGGTATCAGACGTCTGCTTGAAGAAGATCATACACTCAGCTATATCCACAATCACGAAACTCATCAGAGAGTGCTCGGCGGCCTCGGCGAACAGCATATAGACGCTGCCGTTCAGAAGCTCAAGAACAAGTTCGGTGTTGATGTTGTCATCAGCGAACCGACTATCGCATACAGAGAAGCTATCCGCAAGAAAGTCTCCGTAGAAGGAAAGCACAAGAAGCAGTCCGGCGGTCACGGTCAGTATGGCCATGTCAAGATTGAATTCGAGCCTCATGACGGCGACGAGCTGATCTTCGAGGAGAGAGTATTCGGCGGAAGCGTTCCGAAGAACTTCTTCCCGGCGGTAGAAAAGGGCCTCCAGGAGAGCATCGTTCACGGCGTGCTTGCGGGATATCCCGTTGTACGTCTTAAAGCGACGCTGTTCGACGGATCTTATCACCCTGTTGACAGCTCGGAGCAGGCGTTCAAGATGGCTGCTCACATCGCATATAAGAACGGACTTACACAGGCGTCACCCTGCCTGCTCGAACCTATACAGCTCGTTAAGGTTACTGTTCCGAACGATAACACGGGTGATGTTATGGGCATCGTGAACAAGCGCAGAGGCGCCGTTCTCGGAATGAACCCTGTAGGAGACGGACTCACCGAGGTAGATGCAGAGCTTCCTATGGCTGAAACAGGCGATCTCGCTACCGTTATACGTCAGATGACAAAGGGCATGGGCTGGTTCACAATGGAATTTGCGCGTTATGAGCAGCTTCCGTCCAACCTCGAAGCGGACGTTATCGCGAAGGCTCCGAAGTATGCGGAATCCGAAGACTGATAATACTGATGCGGGAACGGGCAAAGCTCGTTCCACGCATAATATCACAGACACGTTGCTATTTGCACAAAAATGTAACAAAAAAACAACCTATTTATATCCCGATGCACAAAATATGGCATACAAGTTTATACAATTTTACTATTGCAATACTTTGCATCGGGTGATATAATAAAAAAGGTGAGTAGATCATCACTCCAAAATTGCATCATTTCATTTTTTTCATAACTTATCTCCTTTATTTTTTCGCCCCGTATGTTTATGCATACGGGGAGTTTTTTTGCCGCGTTTCTCCGGTGGGATTTATTAGCCGAATTTCAGCGCCGCCCGCGTGCATTTTTTGTGCAAAAACTATTGATTTTTTCGGCTTATGGTGATATAATATAACTAGTTTAATATAAAATGTTGTATGGCTTCTGATTTTGCTGTGAAATATGATATGCGGGAACAGGCCTGAACGGAGGATAATATGAGAGACGATCTTAAACAGCTTCTTTTTGCGTTTGATTATGCACTGATCGAGCCTGGACACGCCGATGAAGCGGCAAAGGCAATGAGAAACTTTGTGTCCGCGGTAAAAAAAGTGGATAAAGAGATAAATGTTTCGGCGATATCTTTCAACGAAGGCGACGAAATAAAGATAATCAATACGCCCATTGAAAAAGTCAGACTGCCGAGATTCGACAACGAAAAGAACGGCACCGGCGCCTGCTCCATGCTTGACAAGACATCAAAGATGATGGACGATATCGGAATTCGTCTTACAAATACTCCCGAAGAAGAAAGACCTTCAAAAATTATACTGACCATAATTGTGTTCGGGCGTGATAATGCCAGCAAAAACTGCACATACGACAGGCTCAGGGAAATGATCGCACTTCAGAGAGATGTATATAAGTGGCAGTTTTATCTCATTACCGACTTTTCGATAAACATGGAAAAGCTCGGTATCGCGGAAGACGACACTATCATCATAAAGCACGTCAAGGGCGACTGGTTCAGACAGCCTTTTGAAGAGCTCTCGGAAAAGATAGTAGCTCTGCTTCAGCAGTAATTATCACGATACCGTGCGCACATATACGCACGGTATTTTTTACGAAAGAAGGTGATGCTCATGCAGAAAAAGATCGAAGAGATCAAAACGCGGCTTAAAGCGGCGGAATATCTGTTTCTCGGCATCATAGTGTTCATCATTATTGCGGTGACGATAATGATGATGATATATATACCGTCGGCGTCGGGGCTCGTAAACAGTTACGCGGAGACCGTTGTTCAGAATGCGGCAATGGCGGACAGCGATATCGCCGAATCTTATTTCGACAGTAATATGATGTATCTTGAGACTGTCGGAAAGCTTTTTAATGACATAGATCTCTCGGACGAGGACGCTGTGAGAAAGATCTGCGTAGAAATAGCGGATAACAGCGCGTTCAAGCATGTAGGCTTCACCGATAAGGACGGAAACACGATAAGCAGTACCGGCGGCAAGGCGAATACATCGAGCAGAGTTTTCATAAGAAAAGGACTTGCAGGCGAACCGTCGCAGTTTGCACATACGCTTTGCGATTTTGACGGACAGATTACGGATATGTACAGCGTACCGATAAGAAATGCCGAGGGTGCGGTCATAGGTGTGCTTACGGGAGATATGCACTCGTTCTCGTTTGAGTCGATGTCGCTGCTGGATGTGGCAGGAGACAGAAACTGTTATTTCATAATTGACAAGGACGGCAGCGTTGTTTACAGTTCAGCAAACAGCAAGGTCGGATTGACCGACGGCGCGGATCTGCTTTCGATCATCGGTGAAGACAAGGCGCACAAGGACATAGAGGTCGTTCTTAACAGCGTTGCGGGCGAACTGTTCAAGGAAGTCATAATAAACGGGACCGAATATATGGCGGCTTTCTCGGCAATGCAGGGGAAAGGCTGGACGCTTGCGGTCATCGTGCCGAAGCATGACGTCATGAAAATGTTCAATACGCTCGTGTTCTTCACTGTCGGAGCTATCGGTATCATGGCGCTCCTGCTCATAGTATCGTCTGCGGCAATTGCTCTGAGGATAAAGCAGACGAACAACGAGATCGGCGGAGCTGTTGAGGAGACATTCAGAAAGCTCTATACCGACAGCATAACGGGACATGACACGTTCGAGACGTTCCTTGAGAACTATGAGTCGGTGATGAAGGACACCGCCTCGGGACACGCGCTGATCTCGCTCGATGTTGACAGGTTCAAGGCGGTAAACGACACATTCGGATTTGAGGGCGGAAACGACATCATAAGGCAGCTGTCCGACATTATAAAGCGCAATATCGGTAAGAATGACTTTTTTATGCGTAGTACAGGCGATCTGTTTTACATACTTGCGGTATATGATGACAACAGCGAGCTTATGGAGCTCTGTGAACGCATCTTCTCCGATGTCGAATATCAGATAACAAGCATAAAGCTTACGCTCGCCGTGGGCATATACATAATTGACGATGCAAACATCAACGTCCGTGTGGCCGCCGACAGGGCGGATATGGCAAGAGAATCGACAAAGGGCAGAAAAGAGAGCAGATATGTGTTCTTCGACAGCTCGATGCTCCGCAAGATACGCCGCGAAAAGAAGATCGAGGATATAATGGAGGATTCGCTCGCTCTGGGAGAATTCATCGTTTATCTTCAGCCGAAGTTCGGACTCGGCGATCAGAACAACGTGGTAGGTGCGGAAGCGCTCGTACGGTGGCAGCACGACGGAAAGCTGATACCGCCCGGCGAGTTCATACCGCTTTTCGAGAAAAACGGCTTCGTGAACAAGATAGATTACTATATGTTCGAGGAAGTCTGCAAGCTTCAGAAAAAATATCTGTCAATGGGGCATGAGCCGAAGATCATCTCGGTAAATATGTCCCGGACTCACATACATCAGCCCGGATTTGTAAGCGAGCTTGCGGGTATGTGTGAAAAATACCGGGTCGATACGAAATATTTTGAGATCGAGATCACGGAGAGCGCAGCGTTCGAGGATATAGACGTGCTCTGCGAGGTGTTCAGAAAGATCAAGGGATATGGGTTCCACGTTTCGATAGACGATTTCGGAACAGGCTATTCCTCGCTGAATATGCTGAAGGATCTTCCGGTCGATGTGCTTAAGATAGACCGGTCGTTCCTTACCGAGAACGCCGACGAGCACGAGAACGCGAGCATAATCATAGGCTGCGTGGTATCTCTTGCGTCGTCGCTCGGCATCAGAACGATATGCGAGGGAATTGAGACGAAGGAGCAGGCGGCTCTGCTTACAAAGCTCGGCTGCAACATGGCGCAGGGGTTCTATTTTGCGAGACCCATGCCGGTAAAGGACTATGAAAATCTTACCTACGGAATTTAAACAGCCTATCTGGCCGGACAGATCAAGAGATACGGGCGTAACAAGGAGAGAGAATGCTGTGGCAAATGAAGACGCGATAGTAAGCAGGGTCGCCGATATTATAGACAATGCTGCGGAATCGCTGTTCGAGGCGCTCAGATATTGCTATATGATCGCCGACGAGGATTTCTATAACATCACCGTCAAGGATATTTTCAGGGTTGGGCTTGTCGATATCACCGCGCCCGACTGTTTCCGTAATCTGGGACTTGAGCTCGACCGCAGCAAGATCGGAGAGATGGGCGACGGCAATTTCCGCGAAGTTATGGATATCATAAGATATTGCTTTGCGGTAAGGCTGCCGTTTGCGCGCAGAGAGGCTCCCGAAAGCGATATCAAGGACAGTCAGGTGAAGCAGATATATGATACGCTTGAAGATTACGGTTTCGCAAACCCGGAGGGAATAGTGGTCGAGAGCTTCAAATCGACATCCTGGCTCGCAAAGACCAAGAAGCCGGAGCCCGCGTTCGATACGGAGTGGTTCAGAAGCTGGATCTATACTTATGGGCACGATCTTGCCGCGATAAACAACCGGAATATGTTTATGCTCGGCTGTGCGGATGCGCTTTTCCCGCTGTATTATTCCTCGCTGAAAGAGCGGCTCGTGCTTGAATTCAGAAAGTACGGGACGGTGTGAGATGTCGGAGATGAATAAAAAAACGGTCGCACTTACTTTTGACGACGGACCGGAGATAGGCATAACAGACGCGGTACTTGACATCCTGGAAGAACACGGGATATGTGCTTCGTTCTTCGTTGTCGGGGAAAATATAAACGGCGAGACTGTGAAGATAATGCGCCGCGCGCACGCTCTCGGCTGCGAGATAAACAATCACAGCTTCACGCACAGCGTTATGCCGGAAATGACCGCCGAAGCGATAAGGGACGAGATAGGCAGGACCGATAAGCTGGTATATGACGCTGTCGGGGAATATCCCCGTTTTTTCAGACCGCCGTATATCGCGCTGAACAGCACTATGTATGAGAATATAGACCTGCCGTTCATTGCGGGTATCGGCTGCGACGACTGGGACGAAAAAGTGAGCGTTGAAAGACGCGTTGAGTTCCTGATCGGCGAATGTCCGGACGGCTGCATCATTCTTCTGCACGACAAGGAAGAAAATGTAAAGACAGTCGAAGCGCTTCGCGTTTCGCTTCCGAAGATGATAAGCGGGGGATATGAGTTCGTCACGGTCTCGGGACTGTTCGAGAAAAAGGGGATAACTCCGCAGACGGACAGGGAGATAATTTACTCGTTTGCGACCGTTACGGGGCAGATGGGGTGAGAGACAAAGTCGCTGCGCTTGAGATTGGGAGACAAATTTTGTGAACAAAATTTTTCTC
>CAMVEM010000010.1 GCA_947166515.1 uncultured Clostridia bacterium
GATGCTCGAAAGATAATCCCGACCCGGGGAAGAACTATTTCACCCTGTGGAATTTCCTGAATTATAGCTGCGTCCTCTGCGATAAGCTCATCGAGCGTTGCTTCACCGGATACGAACCGCTCAAGATATTCGTCAGCTTCATCCACCGATATCAGAGCGAGCTTCGCTGTTTCGTTGAATACCCTTACCGCGCTTTCGTAATATGCAGTCTCATCTTTTGCGATCGTATTGAACACACAGTTGAAATATACACATCCTGTATCCTCGTATATTCCGAAAAATCCGATCGTTATCGCACTGTTAAAGCATGATACGAGCTTGACCGCATCTTTCATCTTTTCGGCAGGTATTCCGTCTCTGAACACTATCAGAAGACCCACCGAAACCGTGTCATCGTCTTCATTCAGATCAGTGGTGACTGTTCCCTCATAAGGCCCGGTATCGCCGGAACCGGGATCGAAAACTATATTGAGCGCGTTTCTGCCCTCTATTGTTTCTTCGCTGAATTCAAAGTTATCCTGATAGGCGAGCCTTATACATTCAAAAAAGCGCTTTTCCCATACGTTATTCATTTGGAAGATGCCCCCTTTCAGCCCTGTGCGTCCTGATCGGCGCCAAAAAGTCCGATCACTTTTCCGGAACAGAATTCCAGCTCGGCGTCTGCTATGCTTCTGCCGAGGATAACGGTGATGTCCTTCAGATCAAGTCCGGTATCTATATAGAAACCGTAATTATAGATGCAGTATCTGTTATTACCGTTCGGATCGAAGATCACAGAACCGTAAGTGAACTCGTTGTTTATCTCAGAGATCTTTCCGATGAATCCGTCCGTTATTTCAGGCGGCAATGCTGCGGTAAGATCGGCGATCACCTGAGCGCCCAGCATATTGTTTTCCGTTGGTATCAGCGTTACCATAACGCCGATCTCTTTGCCGCCCGGCAGAGTATATCCGGCGGAAAGCACAGCTTTCTCACCGTCTTCTCCTGTACTGACAGCCGCGCCGGGGAACATTTCTCCGAGATCGGCGGCGATCATGTCAAGATATTGTTTTGCGGTAATGCTCATATCAAGTGACCTCCTGTAATGATTATTTTCCTAAATATCCGAAATCGTCGTCTGTGAGTATCTTCCCGTATTTCGAGAAGTTGAGCTTCACAGCCTCGATTATGTGCGAGTTCTTTATTCCCGATTCTTCCGACGCAGCAAGGAACGCAGCGTTCGTGAGGATCTCCTTTATATTGCTTCCGGAAAGCTCAAAATTATCCGCGAAGAACTCAAAGTCTATCGGCTCATCGACGCGGGCTCCGGCGGGAAGTATCTTCTTCCACAGCATCAGGCGCACATCGGGCGTCGGGAATACAAAATTGATCATGAATTTTATTCTGCGCTTGAACGCGTCGTCAATATTGTTGACATAGTTCGTGGCAAGTATCGTGATGCCCTCGTAATCCTCAAGCTTCTGGAGCAGGAACGCGGTATCGGCGTTTGCATATCTGTCGTTCGAGTCCTTTACCTCCGAACGCTTTGCGAACATTGAATCCGCCTCGTCGAAAAACAGCATCGCGTTGATATTCTTCGCCTTGTTGAACAGGGCGGAGATGTTCTTCTGTGTTTCGCCGATATATTTGCTCGTGAGCTGAGACAGGTCTATCCTGTAAAGGTCAATTCCGAGTTCATTTGCCATGACCTGTACAGCCATAGTTTTTCCGGTTCCCGGAGAGCCGTAGAACAGGGCGCAGAGTCCTCTTCCGTACGGCGATTTTTTTCTGAATCCCCAGTCCTCGTTTACCACGCTCCGGTATTTTACCTGGTCGCAGATCATTTTCATCTTTCTTTTCTGATCTTCGCTCACCACGAGATCGTCCCATGTAAAGACCGCGTTTATAAGCGTAGCATAAGTTCCTAGCTGGTTGGACGAGTGCTGTTTTATACTGCTCCGGATAGTTTCACGCGTGAGCTCTTCGCCCGAAAGTCTCGCGATATCGAACGCTGTACTGACCGAGCGCTTTATATATTCCGGCGTCAGTATATACTGGTTGGAAACAAGTCCCGTATCTATTTCTTCCGGCAGTTCCCTGCCCTCAAAATATCTGTTCCAGAAAAGCTTTCTTTCATTCGCGGTGAGCATTGGAAGCTCAACGCTTAAATACTCCTTGCCGCAGGAATCAAAGCTCGCGTCTTTCTCGCGCGTTACCCAGAAAAAGAACCCGAAGCTCTCCGCTGTATATTCTGCGGCATTCTTTATTTTATCCGTGATGTCGGATTGTTTTATATTTCCTTCGATATCGGTCTCATAGAGCTGTTTGTCTATCGTGAAGCAGACAGCCGCCCCGCTGAGCTCCGACTCGGTGTATATCATATCGAGATAATCAGTTATCTCATTGTTTTTCAGCTGTATCAGCTTATACAGATCGACATCCATCAGCCGCATCCCGAAAGATGTTACGGCTCTGAGCGCCGCGTATCTTCTTCCGATACCTGTCGGGCCGTAGATATTCAGCACGCCGCCGTTTTCGGAGCTGAAACTCTTGTCTCTGAAATATCTTTCGATAAGTTCAAGCTCTTTTTCGCGGACGGGAACGAATTCATCAAGAGAAGCCTTATCAAGTATCTTTATGAACTGCCGCAGTTCGCGCTGCGGGCTGTTATCGCCGAGTATATATGACACGACTCTCGGAGAAAGCGTTATCCTCTGTGCAGCCTCGGAGCGGTCCTGCGGCCTTGACCCGAAATCCCGCAGATATCTGCTGAAAGACGACGAATCATAGAATATGCTCTCCGCGTCGGCGATATCTCCGTAGATATATCTGAAAAGCTTTAAAAAGAGCCATTTTGTCGGATACTGATCGGAGCTGTTATTGTGCAGATAGCTGTAAATTCCCTCATACTTTCTGTCGTATGCGCCGGCGAATGCGAGCATCATCGCAAACTTTTCTGCCACAGTCAGCCCGAATTTTATACAGACCACTTCAAATCTCGGGATAAAATCGCTTTTCAGCGTTCTTTTAAGTCTGCTCTCAAGATGAACTATCGCGTTGTCGATCTGCTCACGAGCGCCTTCCGACAGTTCGTCGGCGACCATGTCGTTTCGCATGGTCATTATCGAGACCGAAATGTCATTCGACGACACCGTAAGTCCGCTTGTTCGGCCGGTCTGATCGGCGTCGGGAATGCCTTCCGCACTCAGGCCTTTTGTCGCGGCGACCTCGGTAAAGCAAAGATCGAGGAACGCCAGCATATCGTGCAGATATTCTTCATCGTTTCTGTACGGCTTTGTGATATCCGCGAAGTCAAAAAACGATCCGTAAAGATTGTTTATATCCATAAATTATCCCTCAGCCGAAATATCTGAATGTGCAGGTCGCAGTATCGATCTCTACCGAAGCTTTTCCTCTGAAACGGTTGAGTCTGTTTTCGAGTTCATCCGTCATTTCTTTCAGATCGTAGAGTGAATCGGAGATGCTGTTTATTTCGCTTCTGAGACGCTCTATCGTGAACTTCGCGCCGTCGGCGTTCTTCATCTCGGACACGCCGTATGATGAGAAGAATACCGAGATACCCTGCTGAAGCTTAAGAGTTTCCTGCGTAAATGAAATTCCGCGCATCTCGCCGATACCGAACTGTACGGCATCGTTCTGGAATTCATAGCTCTCTCCTATCCTTTTGATAAGAAGCGGCGGCATTCCCGCGTTTACATATTTCATAGCGCCGAGACGAAGATCTATTTCTGCTATGATAACGCCAACGGAAAGCTCCTTGCTGCTGTTTTCCATATTACAGAGCTGGTTGTTCGTTTCAGTAGCTATTCTGTACGGAGAATAACCCATTTTTGCAAAGCACTGGATATTGGTCGATGCGAGCATTGCCATGAGCATAGAGGCGAGGCTCTTTCCCATAGGCTCTCCGATAGTTATGAAAAGATGCGATTCATCGGTAAAGAAATAGTTGCAGAAGCTGCACTTATTGAAGACAGTATTCCTGATGCTCGCATAAAGCTCGAAGTCGTTTCTTTCCGGGAAAGCCGGATATGTGATCTCGGCGGAGATCGAGTCTCTTATCTGTGTGGAAACGTCCAGGTCCGCCTTCATTCTTTCCTTTTCGGCGGTCGAATGCGCAAGATTATCGGTGTAATCGACGATAGAACGAGCCATGCTGTTGAAGTCGTCCGACATCTGCTCTATCTCATCACGAGTATGTATTCCGGTAACAGGCTCATACACAAGATCGGCGCCGTTTGAAACGAAGCGGTTCATGCTGTCCGAAAGCGTCTTTACAGGCTTTACTATTCCGATATTCATGAACAGTATGAACAGCACTGAGAACGCGAGCATAAGCAGACAATAGAAGAATACGAATCTGAATGTGGTGACCTGGATATCGTTCAGCACATCGTGCATATCGATATCGGCGCCGACAAACGCAACGACTTTTCCGGTCTCGTCCATAAGAGGACCATAGTTCGACAGCAGGTATCCGTATTCTGAAACCGTGATAACATCATAGTTTGTGATCTCTTTCGTGCGTGTTATCTCAAGCTGAGTATCATAAACATCGACGTCCTTCTCTATATCTCCGAATGACCTGTAAAAATCCGGATTATCGCCTTCGCCCATGACGTCAAAGATGTATTTCACATCTCTCGTCATGTTCCCGTCATCGTCCAGTATCGGGACGGATACGTAAAGATACTCAAGTCCGAACATCTTTTTGGCGAGCTTGAACTCTTTGTAAAGATCATCATATAATTCGTCGGTCCCGTCATGAAGCCATTTTTCTATGTATTCGCCTTTAACGTGCGCAGTGACGAATTCTATGCTCTGAAACTCGCGGTATTTGTATTCATCAAAAACATTTGCGCGTGATATGTTATACAGCGAGAAGCCTGCTGCGAGTGAAGTAAGTATAAGCAAAGCGACGAATATCGCCGTGATCTTTATACTGAGCTTACCGTATTTCTTCTTGTTGCTCAAAATAAGCACCTCAAATCTTGCTCAATGTTATTCTTGCGGAGCAGATGCAGTTCTTTCCGCATACGGGACAAAGATGACCCTGCTTGTAATAATCCTTGTAAAAATGCTTTACGATACCAAGATCTTCGGTAATACCGTATATTTCATTTACCGATTTATACGCAGGAGTCTTTCCGTCGGGATATACCCACATTTCGTGCAGCATATAGATGTCGCGGCCGGTCTTTTCCTTCTCCTCGTACATATATTCCTTTATCTTCTTTGTCATCTCAACAGCAAGGTTCATTCCCCTGTACTTGTGAGTAACGAGAAGAGCCTCGCCCGTATAAACATCGGCGTCTCCGACATAGTCGGCAACTTTTTTCGTCAGCTCTTCATTTTCAACCGAGAACGCAATACCTCTTGTGTCTATTATGATACCCGCTATCTCGCCCGTTTCGGAATCCACAGCCTTGCACCCTATCGTTCCGCGTTCAATGAATACCTCTTCTATCCTCTCACGCAGCATTGTTCCGTTGTCGAGATACTCACGATACAGCCTTTCGACCATATCAATGTCATCACTTGTGAGTCTCTGAAATTGTATCATTGTTTTTAACCTTCCCTTTTACTCTGCTGTGCAGTCTTATCAGTAAGAATATTCCGTAGAGTCCGAGTCCTGCAAGACCCATAGTAAAGCATTCACCGCCATATCCCATAAACAGGAGAGCACCCATGATAAGCGGTCCCGCGGTCTGTGAGATGTTGTCGAAAATACTGTATATACTCATAGCGCGCTGAGCACCGTACCGCTTGAATTCCTTGAGCGATGAATAGTAGATCTCCTGCGCGCCGAGACCGAATCCGGTAACAAGGCTAAGTATGAATACTATCGCAACTGAAAGCTCGTAGGAAGGGATGAAGCCGAATACTATCAGCGATCCGCATATCAGCGAGGAGGAAACCGCAATAACGCCTTCTGTTCCGACGTGCTTGAGAAGCCAGTCGGAGATCGTGGGTCCGCATACTATCGAAACCGCACCCGCAAAGAGTATCACGTTACCGATATCGGTATCCTGAATGCCCGATTCATTCGCATAGAGCGGGAAGAGATAATCCTTGAAGTAAAGCATTATCAGCATAGGCATCATTACGCAGATGATAAAGAAGAATACATCTTTTCTGAACAGGAAGCGTATGGTCGTCATGCCCTTTCTGCGGTCTCCCGGGAACTCCGGCTCCGTATTTTTCGGAACAGCGTGTTTTCCCTGGCCTATGCTTATGAAAGTTAAGAACATTACCACAAGTACGATAACTATCGAAACAACAAACGTGTTCGCATAGCCTATGCCACCCGCCAGATATGTACCTACCGAGCATCCGAATACAACGCCCGCGATAACTCCCGCGTTCAGGCTTGTGTAATAGCCGTTTCGTTTTTCGACATTCTCCACCTGATCGGGAAGAGCGTTGAGCGATACGATTATAAGACCTATTCCGAGACCAGACACAAAGTGTCCGGCCGAGAAGAGCATATAATCCGACGCAGGTACCGCAAGCGCGATGCATACATAACCGATTATCTGTATGATGCCGGACAACAGCATTATCGAGCGCATTTTGAACTTTTCAAGGAGCTTTCCGCAGATGTACGCGGATATCGCCGTTGCGAACAGCTGCAGCGACATAGGAAGAGCCGCCGCGAATGAGCCGTCAAACATTTCAAGCCCGTTTTCCTGATATATCTTCAGTGAGAGCTGTGGGATGAATGCCGCCGACAGATTCGAAGCCAGGAATGTGAGGAAGATCATCGGCCGCAGGAAATACGGCATATTCGGGTCTTTTTCCTTCCTGAACCCGTGTATTCCCTCGCTGAGAGATGTTCCTTCAACTATCGCAAGAACTATGATAAGAACGATAACAGCCGTGCGTATGATGATATCGGTTATCAGTTTCTGGTTAGCCTGATTTTCGCTCATCATGTTCACACCGAACTCGATAAGTCCCGCGATATTTCCTTCCGAGTCATATATAGGTCCGCACGCATAGCTCCATGCGCCGTAAGCATCGACGGAAGCAGCTTCGAGATGCAGTCTTCCGGTATTGACAACTTCCTCATAGTATGAATCCGCATAAGGCATATAGGGATAAACCGTTCCGGTCGTATCCTCATAGTCTATAACGCCCCATACGAGATCGTCATCGAATTTATAGATGACATAGTACATATTTCCGCCGTTGTCATAAGCGGCGTCGCAGTATATGTCGAGTCTGTCCTTTATGTATCTGTAGCTCTCTCCTCCGTAATCCTCGGTGCCGTCTATATCTTTGAGCGCGTCGCCAAGACCGTTTATCGAAGATGTCCTCGATACTATCTCGGCTGTTCTGAGCAGCTCATTGTATGAGCTGTCGGAAAGACGGGTGAACGTATCCGAAAGGATCATAATAGATATGATCGCAGACGAGAGCGCAACTGTCAGCGCGACGAACACGCCGGTCTTCTTGTATCCTGATTTTGAGCTTCTGAATGTTGCAAAAAGTATCAGGAAAGCAATTATTACTATTACAAGCAGAATGTAAACGTAGGACGCATAGACAAGATTGCACTTGAACATGAAATCCTGCGAGAACTTAACGACAGTGTCATAGTATGTAATGCCGTTTTCTCTGTCGGCGATCATCAAGCCTATCTGATCCGCGCAATAGACCTTCTGGCCGTCCTCATACACTCTGTACACTGCATATCCGTCGTCGGGAGTAACTATCTCCTGTCCGGTCACGACATCTATGACGCGTGCGAGACCGAGGTCAGCAGCACAGACATGCTCTCCGCAGACATGTATGTCCGCATATATCGTTCCGCCGGGATAAAGATTGCCGCTGTCATAAAGCTCAAAAGCAGTTCCCGCTTCGTCGTCGCAGTATATGAGGCTGTCCTTGCCTACCACCCAGATCTTCTTGGTCGAAGCGTCATAAGCGACGTTCCAGATCGGCGGTATCTTTTCGCAGCTCACCTGCTTCATGAAAACGACATTGTCGGAGCCGTTCTCTATGCGGAATACGCTGACGCTCGTTGTGTCTTTGTAAATGTAGTAAACATTGTCCTCGTATTCGCCCAGCCAGCAGAGATAACCCTTCTGTGCCGGCATAGTCGGTCTTTCCAACCCTGCCGTCCCTGTCACAGTGCTGGATCGATTCACGCTTGACGCGGTTGCCGTTCGATGCATTCTCTATATCTGCAATGTATATTCCGCCGCTGTTCAAAGCTATATAGTCAAGCTTTGTGAAATGATCTCCGCTCTGGAGTATCCGCCGGACCTTCATATCACTGTCAAGCAGCAGGACTCTTGTTCCTCCGTTATCCACGACAGCGCACGTATCATCGTATCCGACGACATAGCTCGGGCTCAGAAACTCATATTCGCTTGTAAAAGGCGCTATCACTGCATATTTGTTAAACTTTATCGCGCAGTAGAACGCGCCGATCAGCAACAGCAATGTCAATGATATAACGACAATTCTGATACTTTTCTTCATAACCTGATTACCATACCTCTATATATTTTGTTTTATCTGCTCCGTCCTGTTCTGAAAGACATCTGTCGCACAGAAACAGATACTGTTTGGCGGCGGTATCATTTCTGTCCGCCTTGAGCAGTTCTATAAAATATGATCTTGCCTGCATATAATTACCGGCAGAGAACACATCTATTCCTGTCTCAAAGAACAGCTTTCCGCGTCTCTTGCTGTTCTTGCTGTCTATTGCGTCTCCGTCGAACACATCATATACCACCTCATCCGAGTCATCGGCGGAAATGTGGAATTTTCCGAGGCGGCGGTTGTTGAAGCGTCCGTTGAAATTGGAGATGCGCGAAGCCACGCTTTCGGTTATAAGTATATGCGAATGATATTTCATACATATCGAGCTCATGAACCTTGCGAAGCCCGCACCTTCGGATATCGTCATCGGCATACTGAAATCGCCGTAGCCGACAGTGCTCGTCCTGACAAGTCCGAAGTTTATACCGATCGCAAGGTCGTTCAGTCCGAAGCTTTCGTCCTCTCTGTGGGCGAAGCTCTGACATATCGAGACAGCGCATTTTACAGCGTTTTCACAGTTTGCCTCAAAAACGGCGATTATTCCGTTTTCGGAAACATTTGTGAGCTGGCCGTTATTATCCCTGACTATCGGTCCTATGTAGCCGAGCATCTCATTTACCTTTGAAATGACATCGGTATTGCTGATATTGGAGATAAGATTTGAAAATATCCCGGAATATATATTCATTACAGCAGAGAGAGCTTTTTTGCTCTCATCCTGAGACTGTACTCTCTCAAGTGTTGCAGACTGCATATTTTCTCCTTTCAGGTCGTGATGCTTTCAGATTTTGCTCCACGCCCGTACGCTAAGGCACCATGATATTTGTAGTTCCGGGATTCATGATCTGGATCACTCCGGCCCAGTTGCACATAAGCTTGCTCGTATTGTTGAGTGCGGGATTGTTTGCGATAAGAACTGTCGGACTTCCCGGCGCCCACGGTGCGGATATGACAGGCACGCACGGACACGGAGTAAGCACTCCCGCAGCAGCCGACGTAGCCGACGCGACCGTAGGATTGGCAAGAGATGTGCACATCCCGAACGGCATTATGTTCACCATAGGCTTATTATCCATTATGTTCGCGAGCGGCGTTGATGTTACCGTTTTGTTCGTCGGAAGAACATTGAACGCCGACGGAGCCATTCCGAAGCTGCACATAAGCTGCGCACCTGCACAGACAGCAAGACCCATTTTATCTCATCCTTTCTGATCGACCTGTAATTACAGTTCAAGCTTGATATATTTGGAATCCCCGACAGGAAACGTCTTTGACTTTGCTTTCGTTCCCTCGCCGGATTCACAGGTTATCTGCGAATCACCCGAAAAGCTGTTTTTCAGAATGATCGTGAATTTTCCGCTGCTGTCGGCAGCAACGCGGAATGCCGGAACTATTATCGTCCCGACCTTCGGATAATCGCCCTTCAGCTTTTCCGAAAGCAGATATTCCGATTTTTCCTTGTTCGTTACAGAGCTTACACGGATAAACTCTCCCTTGCCTCCGGAGGCGATCATCTTGAGCAGTTTTCCTTCTATATTTACGGAATCATCGTGATATATGCCGACGGTGTCCGTTCCCTTTTTTACGTCTGCCAGAAGCTTATATGCCGAGCCTTTGTCCTGTGAATATACAACGACCGTCTGCCCGGGAGCCCCAGTCCCTTCTATCCTTATGCACTCGGGCGGTATCGGATAGAGCGAATTCGGAGCGAGCCGTATCGTTACAGTCCGGTATGAATAGAAACCGCCCTCGGCTTTGATTTCATAATCACCCTCGGGAAGATTCAGGAACACATTGAATCCGTCGTTCTTCTTTATCGGAGGCTTTTCGTTCTCTATCCACGCTCTTGCGTTGCTTCCGGTTATGTTCTTTCCGGTAAGGTCATCTATAAGCTGGACTACGAGCGAGACGCGCTTTACGCTTCGAGAAGTGATAACTCCGTAATTGCTGTCCATATTCTGCTGTCTCCTTTCCGCGGGGAATCCAGGATACCGCCGTCTTTACACGGCATATATGATACTTTATGCGATGCACCGCCATTAAAAGCGCGGCTTTTCTTCGATAGTGAAATCCGCTTCCGTAACTCTTGTGACAGTCGAGATCTTTTCCGACTCGACCTCTACGGGATAGACCTTATAGAAAAGCGACAGCTTATACGGCGTTTCGGGTATGTTCCAGATGCGCTGCTTCTCCTCATTTTCGATCTGTATCATCTCGATCTTCGGGGCATATCTCATCTGTGCTATGGATTTTCCGTACATATCTCCCCTTAGTATGGGGTTGCCCTCGATAAGCTGGATCGTTCTTCCGATTATCTTTGCCTCTTCAAGAGAACGGAACTTGATATCGCTCGACGAATAAGCGGTTATCATATAATAAAGGTCAAAGAACACGGAAGGACTTCTCATCTTATCCGTCCCGACCGGCACCTTGTCGGTCGGGATCACATCGGTATTTAGTCTTATGTCATAAAGGCAGATGCCAAGATTCACATCTCCCTTGTCGGAAGGATGGCACACACCTATCCCCTCTGAATTCGGGATTATATCCGGGACCATTCCCTCTCTCAGAAGACGTACCAGGGCTTCGGAAATTTCCGAGATTATGTTATAATTCGGCATTTTTTATCCCTCCGTAGTGGCTGCGCCGGTGGTATCAGACAAGACGTTTCCGTTCTCGTCATACAGTACTCCGCCGGCATAATCTCCGAGCTTGAACAAGCCTTCGTACTTCACTTTTCCGCTTGGATAGAACTCTCTTCCCTGACCGTCGTACTTGCCCAGATAGAAGCCGCCGTCATAGATGAGTCTTCCGGCAGTATCAAAGAGCTTTCCGGTGCCGCTGTATTCGCCCATATAGAACTGTCCGTCATAGATGAGCACATCGTTCTGATATTTCTTGCCCGAACCATGATACAAGCCCTTGTCAAATGCGCCGTCATATATGAGCTTACCGGTCTCAGCGTCGTAAAGTTTTCCGAGTCCGGAGTATATTCCGTCAACGACATTTCCGCTGTAAAGCACCTTTCCGGATTCGGTATAGATAGTTACCATACCGTTTGTGACAGTGCCGTCCGGACCTATCGTTCCGCTTGAGATCACATTACCGTTCTTATCATAGAACTTTCCTTCGCCGAAGAAGCTTCCCTTACTGAAACCGCCCTCATAATAAAGGATGCCGTTTCTGTACATTTTTCCGCTTCCGTCGTATTGTCCGTTCACAAAGCTGCCTTCATAGACTACGAGTCCGGTGGAAGCGTCGAACTGTTTACCGTTTCCGTTCTTCTTTCCGTCCTTCATGTCGCCTTCATAGACAACAGTGCCATTGGAGCTGTAAAGCTTTCCTGTGCCGTTGAATACGCCTTCCTTGAACTCGCCGGAATATTCGAGCTTTCCGGTCGTGAGATTATAGAGACTTCCCTGACCTTCCGGCTGGCCGTTCTTGAATTCGCCGTCATATCTCAGCTTTCCGCCGCTGTAGAGCTTTCCGACGCCGTTATATATTCCGTCCTTGACCTCGCCGACATAGAGCGGATCGCCGTTCGCGTCATAGATAGTTGTAGTTCCGCTGCTTACTACGCCGCCGCTTCCGTGATTTCCGGTGGATATCACATTTCCGTCCTCGTCGTAATATGTACCCTCACCCTGCGGGCTTCCGGCGCGGAATCCGCCCTCATAATAGAGATAACCGTCTTTATAGAGTTTTCCTGTTCCCTCGGCGACACCGTCCTTTACGTCGCCTTCATACAGCAGATCTCCCGTCTTGGTATCATAGAGTGCGCCTTTTCCGGTCACATTTCCTTCCTCGAAGGTACCGCTGTAGAACATTTTTTCATCTTTATAGAGCTTTCCTTCGCCGCTGTACTGAGCGTCAACGAAATTTCCTTCATAGATAAGCTTTCCTTTTTCATAAAGCTTACCGACGCCGTTGTACACGCCGTTGCTGAATTCGCCGTCATATAAGAGCTCTCCCGTATTCTCATCATACAGAAGACCCTTTCCGCTGTACTTTCCGCCGGATACACCGCCGACATACATAAGCGTACCCTTATCGCTGAACAGCGTTGTGGAGCCGTCAACCACGTTTCCACCGCCGAGCGTACCCGACGCCATTACAGCGCCGTTTCCGTCATAGAACACACCCGTGCCGAGGAGCTGGCCCCTTGAAAAGTTTCCTTCGTAAAAAAGACGTCCGTCCTTATACATTTTGCCGCTTCCGTTATACTCACCGTCGGTAAATGCTCCGTCATATACGATGACGCCGTTCTCATAGAGCTTTCCGGAGCCGTTGAACACGCCGCCCGAAAATTCTCCGGAATAGAGCACATTATCGTCTTTCATGAGTATGCCGGTACCGTTATATACACCGTTATAGAAATTTCCGTCATATACGAGATCGCCGTCTTTATAGAGCTGTCCCTTTCCGGAAAATATATCCGACTTGAAATCTCCTCTGTAAAGGAGCTCGCCGCTTTCCTTGTCAAAAAGCTTTCCGGGGCCGTCGTACTGATCGTTTATGAACTCGCCCTCATATACGACCTTCTTGGTCTCTTCATCGTAAAGCTTTCCCGGACCGCTGAAAACGCCGCCGGAAAACTGACCGGAGTACTTTATCTCTCCGCTTTCATAATACATTATTCCCTCGCCCTCGAAAAGGTTGGCAAGAAAACTTCCTGTATATTCAAGCTTTCCGTTCGGATAGTAAAGCCTTCCCACTCCGGAAAAGTCACCCGACGAGAAATTGCCCACATAAACGAGATTGCCGCTGTAATCATACAGTGTGCCCTCGCCCTGTATCACGCCGTCTTCAAGCTTTCCCTCAAAGAGAAGGTCTTTCAGGTCGGACTTTGCATATAGTCTGACTTTTCCGGTATATCCGGAAGTATCCGTGCTGTTTACCCAGATATCCTTTGTGAAGAACCACTGTACAAGAAGCGGGAAAAGAAATTTTATTATCAGCGCGGTTCCGATAAGCAAGACGATAATAAGCACAAATACAAGCTTTTTGGCTACATATTTGCTTCCTATCTCAAAATACTGCTTCCGTGAATTCGGTTTTGCAGTTATTCCCTTAACGTTATCCTTGACATCTGTAGCTATCTTGCTCGCGATATTCTGAGGGTTTACCTTCCTCAGGACATTGCGCACAAACATAGTTATCGGCGTAAGGAAAATACGCTGAAATTTTTTCAGAAACAGCCTGAAGGCTGAAAACAGATCAAAATTCATTTATTTCACCTTGAAACCGCTGTAATTACATTGTTTTATCTATCGTGACAGTACCTATCCTGTCGAAATTCGCTTTACGGGTGATGCTGCTCTTTGTTCCGTCAATTGTCATTATCAGATAGACCACGGCAAGCACGATAAGCGCCAGCATTATGATCTTCTTCAGGACGCGCCAGATCTTCTTGAGGTTATTCCAGATCTTATACCATATCGACTTCGGCTCTTCTTCCTCTTCGGGCATCTCCGTGAGCGCGGAGAGCATATTGTGATATTCGCCGTAGATCTCAATGACTGTAAGTTCAAGAAGCTGCGGAAGCTTGTTGAAGAAATCAATGACCGGCTCCGGCACCTTTCTTTCAAGCTCTCTCGCGAATAACATCCTGAGTATTTTATTTATCCCTTCCATGGGGTCGCACTGTCTGTTTCCGATTATATCGTCGATCGGATAGTTGAAATTTACGGTAAGATCAGCCGACACCATGATGCAGTCAGGGTCCATGCATTTGTTCAGGAAATAATCCGGTATCTCCTGGAGCACGATCTTTTCGAGTATCTTTCTTCCTATCTCGGCTCTTTCCATTACCGAGAGACTCTCTGTCGCAAGTTTATCCCCAAGCGTAAGCCCCTGCGTGTATTTCATCACGATGCAGAGCGCGCCGTTAAAATTGAAGTGCTCGATATAATCTGTGAATGTATCTCTGTTTACCGTCTCGGTGAGCCAGCTCACAAGCTCCGGGAAATATGCCTTATCCTTTACGCTCATTACGCGGCAGAAACCGCCGTCGGTCAGATTCCTGCATATATAGCATTCGTATGTTTCATTCGTTTCCTTGACCGACGATATCGGATAATCATGTTCATAGGTATGTATTATCAACCGACTTCACCTCCGCGAACCGGAAATTATAGATCAGAAAATTCTATGGCCTTAACGACACCGGTCATTCTCTGACAACTACCATGATAGATGCCTTGACCTCAGGATATACCGCGCTCGTTGCAATGACTTCATAAACGCCCTCGATATTCGGAGCAATATAAAGTCCGTTCTGATCGATCTCGCCGCCGTTCGGTGAAGATACGGACCAGCGTACCGTCTTGTTGGTCATATTCGCACATATCGCTTCGAGATATTTGGACTCACGCGGCTTTATCACAAGCGTATTCGGCTTTATGGAGATACGCATAGTGCTCTTCTCGCTTACAGCCTCGTCAACGTCGCGTATAGCTGTCCACTTTACGTCAACATAATCGGCAACTATCGTCGATTTTGTCATGACTCCGATAACAAAGCTGCCCTTGGACGGATTGAGCTTTGCGGCTGTATCGAACGGAGCCGTATCGGCCTTGAATATCTCGCTGCAGCCATATACCGTGGCATTATCGGTCTGAGCCGCAAGTATTATCGTAACGCTTCCGAGGCCGAGTCCGTGAATGATCTCATCGGAGAAGAACACCTTGTTCTTGAGGCTTCCGGAGCTTAAGTTTATGCGTGCGATACCGCTTGCAACTTCGATCTTCTGCGACGCACTCTGTCCCTGTACATTAGTTGACTGCGTCGGGATAACTCCCGCATTTCCGAGAGCCGCTTCCTTGATCGTCATGGCGCTCAGCAGCAGGTTGCTCGCAACATACTGGTTGAACGGCACATTGTCGATATCCTCTATGATGACCATTCCGCCGGCGTCGATAAGATTTATCCTTGCGAGATAGATCCTCTGGCTGATCGAATTCCTGAGTACCGAATCCATACCGTAAGCATAGTTGCTGTCTATCATAGCGTCTTCGATATCGGAATCTATGATCGAAACGACCGATTTTCCGGCAATGACGCCCTCGGAAGCTATCTTGTTGTACGATACCGAGAATGTGGTCGCGTCTATTGTAGCGGTACCTTCCGTACCTATAACGTTATTTGCGATAAGATCGTAAGTCAGCGTATAGTTTCCGGTCTTCTCAAAAAGTGATTCATCAAAATTGACCCTGAGCACGGAGCTTCCGTCAACTTCATTATTCATGCAGATAAGCTGTATCTCATAAGAAAACGCCGCGAACTGCTTCGAGAATGTCTCGACCTCAATGCTGAATCTGAACTTTGTGTTGGGATTTACATATTTCGGTATCACATGGCGGATACACATATTCTCGTCGCGGTAAACGGTGATAGACTGCTCAAAGAATCCGTTTATCAGGTTGATGTTGTCATCGGGCTCGTCTGATGTAAGATAAAGGTTATATCCCTCTCTTATCTTGTCCGCCTGCGCCTTTCCTCCCTCGGAGACAACGTTGTGCGCAAGTCCCTTCTCAGTTTCGCTGTATTCTATGCAGAGATATACATACGCGCTGTTGCCGGAATCCACGGCTGCGTCATATCCGTTTATCATCGAGAGCTTCTTGGTCACAGGAGAATCAACTATGACCTCGCGGCCGGTCGTATCGAGCGCCATACCGCTCTCAACGGATATAGTGCTGTCATCCACCCTGACGATATTAAGGCCGCATACTATTCCCATGCCGTGGATAAGTCTGTTGATAAGTCTGCGCTTGTCATTCACATACTTCTGCTCAGCGTTGAAATCCTCGACGCTTAAAAGTTTTCCGTAGAAATATTTGTTTCTTTCAAAAGGATAAAGCTGTGTGTTCTTCATATTTTATTTCTCCTTACGCGTTCAAAGCGTCGATAATGTAAGCTGTGACTTTCCGTCAAGTGCAGCGTTTCTGTACTGTCCGAGCGTGCTGTTTATACCTAAGTAGGTAAATTTATTAAGGAAGATATACGGCTCAAGCACTACCAGATTGAGTTCGGTAGATACCGGGAGCATCTCAAGCGCTATCCTTCTTACCATGTTGAGTTCGCTGTCCGAATGGATAAGCTCGCTCTTAATCAGGAGCGTTATTCTGTATGGATCGTTGCCGTACATCGGAAGCAGCGTTTTTTCGTAGGTATCGGTACCCTTGAAATCTCTTATCGAGAATTCTTCGATTATAAGCGGTTTTTCTCCGAGATAGAGCCCGATCATCTTCTCTACGCTTTCTCTCGTGCCTCGTTTGCGGAACAGATCCACCGCCGTCATCAGAAGCTGACGAAGTTTTTCCTCCGGCCACTGGTCGCCGTCCGATATATCAAGCCACTCGCACAGCCAGCCGAGAAATTCGCTCTCTGTACAAAGCGGGTCGAACCTGTCGGCTATATTTGCTATCTGTGAGTCAAGCTCTTCATAAAGCGTCTGGAATATACCGAGATATCGTTCAAGGAAGTGCTCGCTGTCGTTCGCGCGGTATATCATAGGAAGCGAATCTATCCACGACTGTGACGGAAGAAATATCTGTATATCCTTAATCACGGCCGGAGCGGAGCTCACACTGTATGTCTCTATGAATATCCATAGGTATTGTCCGCTTATATCATGAAGCATGATATCCGTTACGCCGGATACGCTCTTTTTTTCATACGGTGCAAATGCCTTGACCTTTTCGTTCAGCGAGAGCGACTTGTCATGAAGCAGTACCGTAAGCGGCACGAATTTACCGTTATATTTTATATCGTCCTTATCCGAGGCATATACAGTTATCCTGAAATCTTCGCTTCCGCAGTTTTCGGTCCCGATTATGAGCCTGTGCCATGTCATGCCTCTTTCACCGGAATCGAATATACGGCTGAACATACGTCCGACGCCCGACTTCCGTTTTGAGGAGAATCGAAGGACATTACCGTCAGTTGCCATATTTTCATACACGCCGCGGTTAAAGTCGTATGCCTTGTTAAGTATGAAATACTTTATTTTTTCTCTCATCTTTCCGCCCCTTTATCAGTACACCGCAGTCAGCATGGTCTCAACATCCGCGAGATAAGCGGAAACATTCGGGAATAGCCGGATATTTCCTTCACGCGTGCGCTGAGAGCCGCTTCCGTTGGTCTCAAGCGTAAGAGTGTTTACCGAAACGACGCATTCGAGCGTGTCAAGCAGCTCATACAGCCTGCTGTAAACTATCTTCGCTCCGAAGTCGTCCTTCAGCGTTCCGAAAAAGTCCCTGATCGTATTCTCAACAGTCGAATTCGCGTCGGAATGGTCTTTCAGCACCGTGATGTCGGCATATACCGAGACTGCCGTATATTCCGGCCTTACTATGCGGAGCTGGGTCCCGAGCAGTCTGTGCGACTCGACCGCTTTCATGATGTTTTTGATGTAGCGTTCGTTAGGAACGCCCTTGCCGTCGGCGGAATAAGGCTTTACCACCACCGATGTGACCATTCCGGAAGACCTGTCGTTGTTCTTTATCGGATTAATCACCTGGCATTTTTCTATTTTAAGTCCCTGTATCGACGAGATGAATCTCTCACAGTCTTCATTCGTAACGATAGTATCCGTGGTCTCAAGGAGCTTGTGAGCTCTCACACAGCATTCTTCAAGCGATTCTTCGGCTGTTCCGCCTTTTGAGCCACTGAAATTGGATATCTCAAGCTCCTGGGTCTCTGAGTCGCCCATACGGTTTATCTTTCCGCGGGTCACGTTTCCTTCCGACGAAAGCGTCATCGAACAGCCTATTATGAAGATCCTGCCTTCCGGAGCCATGCCTCTTATACAGTCGCCGAATTTTATCCTGCCCTCGTTCGAATCAAGGATATATACAAAATCCTCCGCTTTCGCGAGTGAGAAATCGTCCGTTTTCTTCCATTCGGCATATTTTCCGCCGCTGTCCGGAAGCTCGGTCATTATTGTGAAGCTCTCATATTCGAGCAGCTTCGATTCAAGGTCGTATTCCTGGAACGGAAGTCCAGTGCCCTGACCGACCGCGCTGTCGAGATAGAAGTCGTTCATCATATTCACTATGCGCACGCTTTTCGCGTCGGGGTCAGCAAGGACTGTGAACGTTGTCTCTCCGGTCTCCGGGTCGATCTCCTTTGCGAAGGTCATGACCGGCGTGAACAGCCCGTCGCTTCCCTTGAGGAATATCCTTGAATCTCCGGCAGCCGAGAGCTGTGTGAACAGCTTATATTTTCCGTCGGCCGCTATGTCAAAATCGTAATATTCGGCTCTCGTGTCGCGCTGTGTGACCGGAAGTACGCTGAATTCAAGGTCGTTTATGACCGGAAGCGTATCGTACTCTCCGTCTTTAAGAGTGAATCTGATGAAATACGCCTCCACCTGTCCCACAGTCGTATCCTTCGGCTCTGTTTCCGACTTGAAGCTGAGCACTCCGGACGAAAGAAAACCGAATGTATCGTCGCGGCATTCGAGCTCTTTCCAGCTTACGCCGTCATAATACTCCGCAGTAATATCCACGAGCGGTATGAAACTTTCGGGATCGGTTATCGGATTGCGTTTCATTCCGTCGTCGCTTCTTATCGAAAAATAGATATTATGCCATTCATTCGCGGCGAACGCCTTATCGAATCCTATATAGAATTCCCTGCTCTTTTCGCCGGCAAAGGGCGTTATACGCAGATTGCCGCTGAACATAAGCTCGTTTGTGTTTATAACGCGTGTGCCTCCGTCGTCCGTACTGCATATACAGCAGTATATCTGAGAGGAAGTGATATATGTCCTGTCGTCCGCTTCAAAGCAGATATTTCCGGCATAGAATTTGGTACCCTTCGCGGCAACTATATCGTCCTGTGAACCTATCGTGATATAAGTATGCGAAGGCTTTTTCGTGCGGCGCTTTATGCCTAATAATTTCAGATATTTCTTATAATTTTCGGGACCTATCTTGTTCAGATAATACTGCTGGCTCTCTTTGAGCCATGCGAACATCTCAAGCATAGTGACGCCGGGGTCATGATAGTTGAAGTCTGTCCATTCGGGATAAATGCTGACTATCATGTTTTTGGCGTTTTCAAGTATATCGTCATAGTTTTCACTGTCAAGCAGAATATCGGGCAGCATTTGTCGGGTTCACATCCTTCTCAGACCGTCACGCGAGAGTCACCGAAATATCGTGTTCTCCGCTTACCGGTAAAACATAAGCATATTTTCTTATACCTTCGTCGTCCGTCTCAACAAGGCCGTCGGGATCGGAGATATAAGTCGTGATATAAATATTCTTTATATAAATAACTTCTGGTATTCTCAGTATCGCGCTTCTGAGCTGCTGTTCGTTCGGGACTCTTCCGAGCTTCCATGTGCGGTCGTTCTTACCGCCGCTGTATGAATCTATATACGAACGAAGCTTTTCTTCAACGTTTCTCTTGAGGTCGAAGATGCCGTTGATCTCCCTTGCGGTGATCTCAGCGCGTACATTTATTATTACATAAGTAGGCTCGGTGATGTACAACAGCTTTGAGGATACTATACCTCCCGCTATCCTCGGAAGCAGGAAGCTTCTTATATCCTCGCGCACCTTGCTGAATTCGGTATTGTCCTTTTTCATTACCACCAGCGTCACTGCGCCGCGCTCCGGTGCTCCGGCGGAATTTATCCCTCTGTAGCAGCGTACTCTCTCTACGCATCTTGACGCACACATAGTAAGACGCTCATAGTCTCTTGCGGCTATCGCCTTTCCCTGTGTCCTGAGCAGTACAGCGCTTCTTTCTATCGCCTCATAGACTGTTTCGATATCACAGCCGCCGTAGAACGACTTTGGATTAGTTACGCCCGAGACAAATCCGATAGAGCGCTCAATACCGCTTATCCTGCCGGGCTCAACATTTGAACGCTTTCCGCCGCCTGTGGTATAGACGACTCGTATATTGCTGTCCTCAGAGACTGCCGGTATGCGTCCGTTACGTCCGTTTCCGAATGTGAACGTGCCTTCTCCTCTGTCTATGACATACGAACGGGAGAGCGGGTCCTCGGTTATGAACGTGTTTACTTCTTCCCACTTTACCCACAGCTCGGTATCCATTCCGGCATTTCCGGTCACGCGGATGAGTCTTCCCTGCTCTTCGAGCTTTTCAGCCTCGGCCTCAGTAAGCGTTGAGAACTCGTTGACATAAAGCTCGAAATCGAGTATGCTCTTTGCAGCAAGCTCAAAGCGTGCGTTCTCGGCATATATTGCCATCGTGAAGTACTCCTCGGCGTGAGAATCAAGGTTCACCGCGCCGACCGCATTTCTTGATATTCTGCGGATCATAGGTCTTGACGATGTGTTTGCTCTGTAAAAATCCTTTGTGTCGATTATCCTTATCCAGTAGAGCTCGCGGCCGAACAGTTCCTTCAGACGGAATCCGTGGTTATCGAGGAAAATTGTTATGCCGACCTTTGTAAAGCCCTCTGTTTCATCTATCATATTAAGATGCTTCCAGCCGTCCTTGCTGAGATATTCCCAGCTAAGCTGCGGCTGCTTTGAGACAGGATCTTCCTTTACGTCCCAGAGTATCCTGAACGGACCGTTATCCGGCGGCTGAGTGAATCCGAAATACATCGTCCTGTTTTTTGCGCCCACAGTATAATAAGGGACAAAACCGTCGTATGTATCGGAATCGAGCGGATCGTACCGCTTCTCTTCTATGCAGTTATATGCGCTTATGGAACTTATGCGGCAGCCTTCGTCCTCATAATGATACTCAAACGAAAGGTTGCGGATCATGGGAGATACGAAGAAACCGCGGAGCTTATAGAGGTTTTCCGCTTTTACGATCCTCGCTCTTATAAAATAGCCTTCCTCGGCGCCGACAACGACCTTTGTCATGTCCTTGGGGCAGATGAACGAAATGCTCTTGAAACAGCCGGTCACGCCCTGAGTGAAATTGAACAGGTCAGAGTATGATCTGTCGGGATAAAGTCTGCTCCAGCCAAAACCGTTATAATATTCCCAGATAACATCGGTTATCGAGATATAGTATGTCTTGACTTCCTTGAAATCACCCTTGTCGGCTACCCATTTCCAGTTTATCTGCTCATCGCCGAACGCGTTTTCTATCGGAACTTCTATCATGGACAGGTCAAAGCTCATCGTAACTTTTGCTCCGCACTTGTCCAGCACCTCGCTGCATCCGAAATACACTTCGTTAAAGAGCTGGAATCTTTCTCCGAACGGGAAAAACTCCTTCTGCTCATATCCGACGTTTCCGTCCGTTACGCAGTCGGCTTCTATCTGTTTTCCTACCGGCTTTGCCTCGATATATGAGAACGAGAGTTCTTCGAGTCCCTTGATCTTCTTTACGGTGAGACGGATATTGAAACCTTCTTCATCTGCGATTATAGGCGGAGTTCCGGGATCCTTGCAGAGAAGTATGGTCCCGCCGCTCTCGCGGATATCCGAGAACGGAACATATCCCGCTTCCTCACCTGCGTAATATTCTATGCTCACCGCGTTCTTGTCCGCCATGAGCTTCATAAGACTTCGGTTTACCTTTGTTCCGCCCTTCTGAAAGAATATAAGCCTTATATCGCCGGCAGTCCTTATGTCAAACGCATAAGGGTGCGCTACGCGAAGTATATGAGTCTGGAGATTCTTTGACGACTTATCAAAAAGCGTTACATTCTCTCCGGTAAACTCTTCATATTCGCCTAAATAATCATCACTGTCTTCCGCACAGAACACGCCTGCGATATCTGCCGGAGAAACGAGCAGATCGTCGGAAGTCTCAAAAAAGATCGTGTCGTCCGTTCCGCCGGAAGCAGAAATGACAGTTCCTTTCGGTACCTCAGTAGCTCCGACATCCTCCGATGAGAGCGAAAAGCTCACATATCCGCTGGACGGAGCAGCAGGAAGAAGCGTTGCATTTATCGTATTGAAAAAAGCTATCTCGTTCTTGAGCGGGATGCCATTGACTTTTTTGAGCGAACCCGAATACATATCCGCATAAGCAAGCGCAAGCACCGTTGCGATATCCGGAGAATCTGTATCCATTGTCCATTCGGGCGTATAGCTTTTAGCGCGTTCTTTTATGACGGATACTATCTCGTCCTTTGAACGCATATCTATCTTAACCATTATTATGTTCCTCCTAATAACGGCATATCATCATACCTTGGCACCCTCGCCGTAACCTTCATTGATATAGAACGGATATACGAGGTTGTACGGGTTATTTGTCGAGCGGACCACATAGTTTATCTCTATCATAAGAATACCTGAATCCTGCGGAGAACGCTCTATCTCAACGCTGATATTCTTTATCCTCGGCTCCCACAGCACGAGAGAATCTTCTATCTCGCGCCTGAGCAGCATCACTGATGTGTAATCCATAGAAGCGAACACGAACGAATTTATCGAGCATCCGAACTTCGGCACCATAGGACGCTCGCCGGGCTGTGTGCCGAGAATTATCCTTATCGCTTCCTTTATGTCCTCTTCCTGAGATGAAGTCTTTACTCTTCCTGTGTTGGGATCGACCTGGACCGGGAATTTAAAGCCGGTTCCAAGAAAGCTTTTGCTGCTGTCGCCGTTCATATTTTCAGCGTCCCCCTTTCTGAAGGTGCATCAGAGGCTGTCGTTGTTATCATTAGGGTACCTCTAAAAAACACTTTGAACAGAAAAATCGAGACAGGGACGTCGGATACAAGGAAAGCCGACGACACCGTGCTGGCACACGGTTAGGAGGCTTGACGCAGTAGCCGGCGTTCATAGCTTGATTTTTCTCAAATGGGGTTTTTAGAGGTTCCCATTAATAATCAGTTGATCTTCGTGAGCGAGCCCTTGATCGTGACGGTCCCGCTCGATTCGGCCTGGAACGAGCTCTGACCTTTAAGCGCCATTGTCGTTCCCTCGGCGTTCACGGTCTGGCCCTTTGCTTTTATACCGTTCTGAGCCTTTATCTCAAGGTCTCCGGTATCAAATGTTATCTTCTTTGCACTTCCGTCGAATATCGCCATATCCTTGCCGCCGACATTCAGTATTACCTTCTTGTCCGCCTTTATCGTTATCTCGCCCTTGTCGCCGTCGATAGTAACGATCTCCTTTTCCGTGCTGTCCTTTATGATTATGCTTTTTTTCTCATCGTTCATAAGAACGCTGTGACCGTTCGCGGTCTGTATCTCTATAGACTGCTTCTTGTCCGTCTCTGTGACGAAAAGCTTGTTCTGTCCTTTTGTGATGAAATTCTTCTTTTCGTTCTTTTCATCAACGGTCTCCTTCGGGAACTGATTCTTTCCGTTCCAGAGACAGCCGAGCACTACCGGGCAGTTCCTGTCGCCCATATTGAACGCTACAACTACCTCGGAACCCACCTCGGGCAGCGAATAATATCCGAACTCGTTTCCGGCATAAGGCGTCATTACCGATACCCAGCCGGTAACATTCTTTCCGGTCTCGCCGAGGAAAAGCTCCACCTTTATCTTGCCGGGATTGTCCTTGTCATAGTTCTCCTTGACGGTCCCGGTGACGATACCGCTCATAAGCCCGGTCGCATCGCTCCCGACAGCCGCCATTATTTCATCAAACATACTCATGTCATATCCATCCCTTCGCTTCAAAAGAGGTGGTGAAGCTCGATTCGTTTATATTGTGAGTTACCTCGGATATATAATATTTCTTGTCGAGAAGATCGTCTGTCTTATCGACCTTTATATATCTTCCGGGAACTATCTCCGGAAGTCCGATCAGAACTCCCTGTGCGTAGCACGATTCATCTTTCATCTTGGCTGCGATCGCTTTTGCGCGCGTGCTTGCCTTTGACTCGCTGTCAGCGTCGGCGTCTATGAAGAACTGCGTCGGCGCGGGACTAAGGACGCTCGTCTGTTTTTCCGGACTCTTCGCGTCCGCGTCCGACACGATCTCCTTGAAATTGACCGGATCATATCCGACGACCTTTATCTTTGTGTCAAGATATTCCGCCATCATCGTGAACTCCAGGAGCTCTCTTCCGTAATGCACTGTCATTATCGGAGTCTTGTTCTTTCCGGGCGTTCTGAAATATGCCTTATCGAGAAGAACAAAGAATTCACGCTCTGATTTTCCCTTTTTTATCAGCTCATTCTTTACGAAATTATAGTCATTCGTGCTCTGTGAGATCGGGCTCTTGAGCTTGTCGCTCGTCGCGTCGCAGGTGACAGAACAGAGCTTTGAATAATCTCCCATTACCTTTTTGAACACGTCCGAATAGTTCTCATCTTCAAAAAGTATGCGCTTAACGCCGCTCGTCATCATGAGCTTTCTTACATCCATGAGCTTCACCAGAAGAAGCGGGCTTTCACTCATCTCTGCTCCGAGACCTGCGACATATCCCTTGAATACCGGCGAAGTGCTGGAAAGATATCCGAGCTCTATCTCGGTAATGGTACCGAGCTTGAACTTGTTCTTTATCTTGCTCTCAAAAGAATGTGATTTCACGTCGTAAGCGTCCGCGATCTTTATTATCACCATGCTTGCGCCGTCAAGAGACAGCTTGACCTGCATTTCCGACACGGTGAGGTCGAGCTGAGATATAACGTCCATGCCGTTCATCTTGATCTTCATGGCGGGAACTACGAAATTTCCATATTTAATTTCAAGCGCCGAAAATTCGGCAGTTGCAGTCATCGGATCACCCATTTTGTCTCACCGCCCCAGAGTTTCATAAATCACAGTTCAATCGTTTATGGAAGGCACCTTAAGCACTCTTCCCACAGGAATATCGAGCGGATTCATTATTCCGTTCGCATCGGCGATCCTGCGCCATTCGCGCACATCTCCGTATTCCTTTTCCGCTATGCTCCAAATATTGCTGTCTTCCGTAAGCACTCTCGCTTTCGTGCGGTCAGGCGACATAAGAGGACTTTTTCTCTGGTCGATAGCTATATTGCTTCCCTTCATCACCACATCGACCGTAGCGCGCAGAGGCCTTCCGGACTTGTCAAACATCGTATATGTCGTCGTTGCGCTCGTCATGAATCCCGCAAACTGAAGCGCACCCCATACGAATGCTACCTGAGGCGGTCTGTGCTCGTCGCCGTCTATCTTTGTCAGCTGGACAATCTTGTCTATCTGCTTTAATATCGGGCTGTTTATCAGATCCGTAGGATTTGGGGTATCGGTAAGACTCATAAGGTTCTGGATAGACGATTTCAGTGTAGCTATGCTCGGTATCTCATCACAGTCGAAATACAGCTTGACGTTGAGCGTCGAGCTCGATGTACCGGAATAAGTAACTACAGGTTCATTGTCGCCGCGGCGTTCTTCCTCATGGAATGATACCGAATCCGTGATCTTGTATTCGGCAGGATTGAACTGCACCTGTATTGGGTTCTGCGGATCCGCAGCGTTTATTATCACAGCCTTTGAGCCTGAGAATTTTGAAGCAAGATTGCTTACAACGTTTCCTAAGGTGCTTGACAGTCCCATAGCTGCCTCCTTTTCTTCAGCTCATAAACCTTGAGCTGTCAAATCTGAGCTGAATCCTCAGCTTCCTCATAACTTCTTCGGAGATCGTTCCGATATCTGACGACCGTCTGAGACTCTTTTCGATCTCATGCTGTTTTTTCGACAATTCTTCGATCAGCTTAGTATTCGTCTCGGTCTTTTCGGTCGTCTTCCTGAGCTTTTCAATGGTCTCTTCGAGTTCTTTTCCGTCGGCTGTCACACTGACCGTCTTTTTTGCCGACGACATCGGCTTCGTCGGATCAATACCGTCGATAAGATTTCCGAACTGTTCGACGAGATCTTCTTTTGTCGGAGCACGCCTGCCGGAAGACGAGGTCTGCTGTGCAGCCGGAGCGCTGCTCCTGTAGTTCAGCTGAGCCATATCTGCCGGCGGAAGCGTTTCCGCTCTGTTTTCGGCAGTTTCAGCCGGCTGCAGTAAAGACAGCGGCGGCAATAATGATGCCGTTGTCTGTACAGACGCATCCGAAGATGAAGTCTCTGCGGATGACGCCGATAACGCCGACGGTAAAGATAATCTTCTCGCGAGCGTTCTTATGTTTCCTGCGGAAAGTCTGCGGAGCGTTCCGCCGATATATCCCGCCGGCCTCTGAGTCATTATATCATACAGGAGCTCCGGTGCCGGTAAATTATCCGATATGATAAGTCCCGGCGCTTCGGAAGCCGCAGTACGGTAAACGGTGTCAGCCGTTCTTCCCGCGATAATATCACTCCGGGTCATCGGAGCCGATATTCCCTGCGCAGCGGAAGCTCTCTGTATTCCGGAAGCCGCAGACGGGAAATCCGGGTCCGCAGCCCTTCTTGTTGTCATATCCTGCCGCAATATCGGAGCAGTCATATTCTCCGCAGCGGAAGATTTCTGTATTTCCGTACCTGCTGTCCGGTAAACGGTGTCAGCCGGTCTTCCTGTCACTGTATCATGCCTGGTCATCGCGGCCGACGTATTGTCGGATACTGCGATTCCCCTTTTTCCGGACGCTGCGAGCGAACTTACAAGCTTGGCCAGCGTTCTTACCGAGGCCTTTCCGTTTGCTTCCGTCCTGAAAACAGGAGCCGCCGTTTCGTTCGTAATATTTGTTGCATTCAGCAGCTTCATCAGCGTATCGCCGGTGATCTTTGCTTTTCTGTCATCGCGGTGCATTAGCGTTTCGGCAATGACTCTGACGTTTTCTGACGTTAACTTTTCATCAGCGGCCGGAGCTCCTGCCGGATGAGCTGCTGCGGTACGGCGCGTTATCGTGATATCGGCGGCAGTGCCTTTTACAGTTGATGTCTGCCGCGGAGATACGGCACCGATACTCAGAGCCGCACCGCTTTCCGTATTTTTCGGGATCTCCGTGATTTTCGTGTTTTTGGTGATTTCTTTGAATATATTTCTGACCGATGCCGAAATATCCGTTTTTTCGGGGAATACGACCGGCACGCCCGTTAAATGCTCAGTAACTATTCTCTCTGTTTCCGTTACATACGCGGAAATGTCAGCTCTGTCCGCACTTCGCGCCGTATTACGGGATACCGGAGAAGGTTCACGCAGAACAGCCGTGCTTTCAGAATACCGGTCAGGATACTGCTCGCGATACAGCTCGTAATGCCGCTCCGGCATTTTTACTGCGTGGTTTTCCGATGAGCTGTACAGCTTTTCGTTCATTCGCGAGAAAAGCGTTATATCCGCTGTTCCCGGATATGCGTTATCTTCGGCGGCTTCTGTTACCGCAGAACTTATATTTCTGAGTATGTTTTCGACACGCTTTATTATCACGCCGCCGGCGGGTCTATCCTTTGAAAGCTCCCTGCCGATAGCTCCGACTTCGCTCAGCGTTATATTGCGGCTTACAAGCTTTTCAAAGAACTCCTCATAGAAGGTTCTGTCGCTGACACGTTCGCTTTTTCTGAGCGTCATGGAAGGAGAACGCACAGGAAGCTGTGAATATATCGTCTTTTCGGTGTTTATCACTTCGGGAAGTACCGCCGCGGCTGCTGCCGCGCCCTCTTTTCCTGCCGACATAAGAAGCGACAGCACCGAGAAGTTGTTGTAAGTGTTCATGACATGAACACTGTCATTCTGCTGCGCAGCTATCGGAGATGCGGTAAAGTTCCTGATAATGCCCTTTACGCTGAGTATGCGCTCTATATTGTTTATCACCGCGGCATGTCCCATGTCATGTCCGGACCCGGGAGCCGAGTAAAGCTTTTCAAGTCTGTTTATTACTGCATTGTTCTTTACCGACCGCGAAAGCTCACCGATCGCCTCACCGCGTTCGTCCCTCACTATCGCCCAGATAAGTGCGGATTCCGCAGGAGAAAGCTCTCTCTTTCTGTTTTTTCCGTCGGTATATTTGATCGTCCTGCCAGCTTCTTTTCCGGACACCTTTATCAGCCTGTTCACAGCGAGGACAAGCGCGTCTGTACGCTCTTTCCTGTCAAACTGCGAAAACACTTCATAAAGTTCCGACTGCATCGGAAGAGTGCGTCTCTGCAGAACTGTTGAGACTGCGTATTCATAGACCGCGCGCTCCTGGCTGTTCGCCTTTTCAGGCGCGGTCAGTATATCAAGTGCCTTCACCACAAGCGGGAAGGTCTCGGATAGTTTCTTTCTTCTTACCGTCCCGATGAACGGTCTTATGACCGACACCGGAAGCGTTCTTCCGTGAACATATTTTCCGGCGATACCGGCAAAATATCCCGCTCCGCCGGACATCATCGTGTTCATGAGCGGAATGTAATTCTCGCCTTCGCCCGCATTTATCCTTGAAACAGCAGAATCTCTGCGCCTTGACGGGTTTTCCACGATCACAGGAACAGCTTCGGAGATCTCAGCCGCCGTAGCCTGCTGCGCTACTCTTTCGGTACCGCGCGGAAGCTCGGCGTGCGTAAGTACGGGAAGTTCCGTTTCTTCAGCGACATCATTATTGATACCACGCGACTCTGCAGTAACAGTCCCGCCGGCATCCTCCGCTCTGTTCTCTCCGGCTCTTACGGCGGGAAGCTCCTGCTCTGCGGAAATATGCTCATATCTTCTCAGAATAAGGCTCTGCGTATCGACGGGGTAGCTTCCGATATTCTCAAATATCGTCTCGGATACAGTCTTTTCGAGAAGCTCGCGATACCAGCGTTCCTCACCCTCTGAGAATGAGTAGATCAGAACATCTCCGGCGCGCTCACTGCCCTCTTCCGGCACGCTCCGCACTTCGGTGAATGATCCCGCAGCACCGGTCTCAGCGATATTCTGTGTGATGTTTCTTTCGTCTGCAGGCAGATCGTTCGTATGTTCCGGGAGCCTTAAAACTCCGGGAGTCCCGGCAAAGATCATGCCGCTCTTATCCGGCGCTTCCGCCAGTCGGGACTCATCTGCGGCCTCGACTATCTTGCGCGCATCGGTAAGCTTGTTATATATTATATTGCTTGAATTTCTGAAATAGTTCAGCGCTCCGGAGATCATGACGCTCACCGAGGAGCTATATGCGCGGCTCACTGTGGGGTCGCCGAGCTTTCCGGTGACCACAAGCTTCTGCGCTATCATAAGCCGCAGCGTCAGCATCATTTTGTAGTACTGCTCACGCTCTTCCGCAAGCTCCTTGCCGAACATATCGAGGAATACGAACGGCGCGGCGGTCATATCCGTCTCGACTATTCCGCTGTATTTCCCGAAGATCTCGCTTGCGAACGACGACGACTTCGGAAGCGCGATAAGACGCACTGCAAAAGGCTTCGGCCTTATCGGAGATATTATCTGTATATTTCTCGCAGCAGTCTTTATCATTTCGTTTCCTCACTGAAGCCTCAGACGGTCATTTTTCAGAAGATCCCTTTATGTTGTCATATTCCGAACGGCAGCGGTATCTCGGTAATTCCGGTATGCGCTATTTTAAGCGATTCGAGCATCACTTCGCCTTCAAGCGAATCAAGCGGTGAAAACTCACGGCCTACGATAACTCCGCCCGATACAGAGAACATTCTTACGGTCTTTCCGTCCCTTTTGACATCTATGCTTATATTGTCTATCTTTCTTCCCTCTTTGAAAAGGAGACCGAATTCAAGATCCTTCATCGTAGAGCTTAGTCCCTTTTCGAGAATGAGCATATCCGGATTTCTCTTTGGTTTTCTCACTATCACAGGCGAATCATTGGTACCGCCGTCGATTATCGTTTCGATGTCGATAGAGCTTGATATATTCGACACTTTCTTGAAACCGAAGCTCAGCATATCAAGCTTAACTGTGAAAGAATAACTCGGTATAAGATCGCTGACAGCCATAAACTCTCCTCCTGTCGGTCAAAAGAATCAGATCTTGAAAATATTATCGGGTTCGTCGTTGAGCTTACTGTTTATCTTTGATATTTCCTTGCACCATCGCTGTCTCTCGCGGTGACTGAACGATGATATCTCATCGCTGCTCCAGTGCATATAATAACCGATAAACGCCATTTCTTCATAGATCTTGTCAGCCGGATATACGGTCATACTCCGGCGTCCAGAAAATTTACGGGTATCTCTATCTTCTGTCCGCAGTGGGGGCAGACGGATTTATACACCGGTATATCCATAGTGTTGATCTTCGAATAAAGATCCTGCAGATATGCGAGATCTATCGTGAAAAGACCTTCGATGACCCTTGTATCGACCGCGGGAAGAGTTCCGAGGCTCTTTATCACGCGCGAAAGCAGAATTATTGTAAGATAACCGGGATTCTGCTGGACCTTCGGGTCTCTGAGCGGAATTATCTCGTCTCCCGCATTTGCAAGGCGCATAACTCCCTCACGATGAACATTTCCGTTCATATCGACATATCCCTTCGGAAGAGTGAACTTGAATTCTGTTTCAAACATAGCGTTTTTCCTTTCACATCATTTTACTGTGCGCAGAGCGAAGGCTGTTTTCTTCGCAGAAAGCGTTTTAGGGTACCTCTAAAAAGCATAAAGAACGCCCGACCGTTCCAATATTCCGGAACAGTCAAGCGTTCGTTATTTCAATAACCTGAATACAGAACATGATCTGTATTGCGTGTATGAGCGGATAAAGCAAGGATCAGGAGTACTGAAGTCAACATAAATATTCCTTTCGATTATCTGTGTCAGGTGTTTTGGATCGGGCTCAGCCGTTGCGCTGAAACCCCGATCTTATCGAAATCGACAAAAATCGACCTATGTCGGAGAAAACGATTTTACATTGATAAAGCCTCATTAAGAGTGCAGCTCACGCAAGGACAAAAATACTTACTATTATTATACTATAAACACACTTAACAGTCAATAAGTGTAACAAAAAACAGTGCATTTTTATCATTTTCATTAATTTTAGATAGATATAAACAATCATAAATGTGCACTTGTTACAATCCTTATGTTATTTTCGCTATAATATATGTTACACTTTTGGTAAATATAACAGTTTGCATATATCGTTTCGCACAAAAGCTCAGAATAGTGTATCTTCTGTCTGATTTTTGTTCTTATGCCCACGCATCATGAACGCAAGCTGACAACACATTACGCTCATCTCCGTTTTCTGCCGTTAAAATGCCGAACCCAAGCATTTGTACATATAATCCAGTTCTCGGAACGCTGTATCATGTTTCCTGAAAACAACAAATTTTAGTCGCTTTTTTGTGTATTGCATTCCGTAACAAAAAGTGTTATAATTGATAAAGACAGTAATCCTCGAAAGGAGATCGCCATGATAATAGATATTTCTCAGGAAGTCTTTTCCTGCCATGTTTTTCCGGGAGACCCTCTGCCGGAGCGCAGACAGACAATGTCAACAGAAAAAGGCGATATATGTAATCTCACGGATTTTTCGATGTGCGCACACAACGGCACGCATATCGACGCGCCGTATCATTTTCTCAGCGACGGAAAAACGGTGGATCAGCTCGGCCTTGCTCCGTTTGTCGGGCAATGTTATGTGGCGCGGCACGACGGCGATCTCATTTCCGAACACGTTATAGATATCATGGAAGCCGCAAGGAATGTCGATGCCGCAAAACGCATACTTATCGCAGGAAAAGCGGTCGTCACCGCGGACGCAGCCCGTGCATTCGCTCAGGCGGGGATCGTTCTGCTCGGAAACGAGAGCCAGACCGTAGGACCAGAGGATTCCCCCCGTGAAGTACATCTTATCCTGCTCGGCGCAGGTATGGTACTGCTCGAAGGGATAGTGCTCGACAATG
>CAMVEM010000011.1 GCA_947166515.1 uncultured Clostridia bacterium
GGAAACCCTTTTTGAAAAAAGGGTTCTCCCCCAAGCCCCCTTCCAAAAAACTTTACATGATTCGCAATTTAAGGAATTGATGAAATGAGAAAAAAAAGAGAAGATAATAACAGACCCGCAAAGATCGATGCATACATCGAAGGCGCGGGTATCATAGAACAGAAGAATATAGTAGATACGCTCGAAGAGAATTATATGCCGTACGCAATGAGCGTCATCGTGTCGCGTGCTCTGCCCGAGATCGACGGCTTCAAGCCCTCGCACAGAAAGCTCCTCTACACGATGTACAAAATGGGACTGCTCACCGGCGCGAGAACGAAGTCAGCGAATATAGTCGGCCAGACCATGAAGCTCAACCCCCACGGCGATCAGGCTATCTACGCGACTATGGTGCGTCTCGCACGCGGCAACGGCGCGCTCCTGCATCCGTATATCGACAGCAAGGGCAACTTCGGAAAGGCATATTCCCGCGATATGTCCTACGCGGCTTCGCGATACACAGAAGCTAAGCTCGATCCGATATGCGCGGAGCTGTTCGGTGATATCGACAAGGACACCGTTGATCTCGTCCCGAACTACGACAACACGCTGACCGAGCCCGTGCTGTTCCCGGTACGGTTCCCGTCAGTGCTGGTCAACAACAACATCGGTATTGCGGTATCCATGGCGAGCAATATCTGCTCGTTCAATCTGCGTGAGATATGCGAGACAACGATAGCCATAATGAAGGATCCCGAGCACGACGTTTCCGCGACTTTGCAGGGACCCGACTTCCCCGGCGGCGGCTTCATCGTTTATGATGAGGAAGAGATGCAGCGTATCTACAAGACCGGACGCGGGAGTATCACAGTGCGCGGGAAATATACCTTTGACAAGGATTCGCGTTGTATTGAAGTAACCGAGATACCGCCCACCACAACGGTCGAGGCTATAATCGACAAGGTGCTTGAACTTGTGAAGCTCGGAAAAATAAACGAGATATCCGATATACGCGATGAGACTGATCTTTCGGGCTTGAAGCTCACATTTGACCTCAAAAAAGGCAAGGACCCTGACGAGTTCATGCGCAAGATGTTCCGGATGACGCCGCTCCAGGACGCGTTTGCCTGCAACTTCAACATTCTTATCGCCGGAAATCCGCGCGTAATGGGCGTTTATGAGATACTTGAAGAATGGATAGCGTTCCGTATCGAGTGCGTTAAGCGCATGATATTCTTCGAGCTCGGCAAGAAAAAGGATAAGCTCCACCTGCTGCTCGGTCTGAAAAAAATACTGCTCGATATCGACAAGGCTATAAAGATAATCCGCGAGACGAATGAAGAAGCCGAGGTCGTGCCGAACCTGATGATCGGATTCGGGATAGACGAGGTGCAGGCTGAATATGTCGCCGAGATAAAGCTGCGCCACATCAACCGCGAGTACATCTTGAAGCGCACCGAGGAGATAGACCAGCTCAAGGCTGAGATCGAGGACATGGAAGAAACGCTCGAAAGTCCCCGCAAGATAAAGAAGCTTATAATCGACGAGCTCACCGAGATAGCGGACAAATACGGTCAGCCGCGCAGAACGCTGTTTGCACAGGCATTCGGCGACGAGGAAGAGGAAGAAGAGCAGATACCGGATTACACGGTGAATTGCTTCCTTACTGCGGAAGGTTACTTCAAGCGTATCACGGCGCAGTCGCTTCGCATGAGCGGCGAGCAGAAGCTCAAAGAGGGCGATGAGGTGATATTTGAGCAGGAGCTTTCGGGCAAGACCGACCTGCTGTTCTTCACGGACAAATTCCAGGTATATAAATCCTGCGTCAACGATTTTGCCGACACCAAGGCGAGCCTCATGGGTGATTATATCCCCGCAAAGCTCGAAATGGAGCCGAACGAAAAGATCGTGAAGATGATCGAGACCGAGGATTACAGCGAGCAGATAGTGCTGTTTTTCAAGAACGGAAAGTGCGCGAAGGTGCCGCTCTCGTCGTTTGAGACGAAGACAAAGCGCAAAAAGCTCGCGAACGCGTATTTTGACGGCTCCGAGCTTGTTGCAATGTACAAGATAACCGAGGACTGCGATTTTATACTCCAGTCGGCGGCCGGCAAGATAATGATATTCAACACGGCGCTCGTACTTCCGAAAGCGGCGAGGGACACGCAGGGCGTACAGGTCATGAGGCTCACGAAGACCGAGCTCCAGAGCGCAATGCCGTATGTTGAGGGAATGCTCGACGATGCTGACAGCTACCGCACCAAGACCGTTCCGGTCGCGGGAACGGCTTCAAAGCTCGATATCAACCAGATAACATTTGAATAACATAGTAATTCCCCTGCATTTCTGCGGGGGAAATATGTTTTGGGATTAACTGTAATAAAATTTCCTGTTTGTATTGAAAAAATCAGCAAAATATGTTATAATAACTTTATAGTTCATCCTGCAGGATAAGCAGAAACTTATAAATCAAAGTGCGAAGCGAGTCGCTTTCGCTTCCTTTCGCGTCCGAAAGGAAGCGGGGTCTGGGGCAGCGCCCCAAGTCTCAAGCGCAGCGTCGCTCTCAGCCCCAAAGGAGGAATACGGTATGGATATTGGAAGAACAACAATGGCAATGAGCGCGCAGGGGCTTCTTTCCCCGGTGTCAAGGGACTATACCTACGGCTCGGCTCCGTCACAGAAGAAAATGAATGCTTTTCTGTCCGCCCTCGGCCAGAAGGCCGAAGAAGCCGAAAATGAGAACGCGAAAACAGCGGAAGAAGCCGTGCGTTCCGACCTCGAACGCAAACAGCAGAAGCTCGATGACAAGCAGGATATGCAGCAGCAGCTCGATATGTTGCAGCGCGAGCTTGAAAATTCCCGTAAACAGGCAGACGCAGCAGCCGATGAGTTCGAAATATTCACCAAATGCATGAAGATAGCTGCAAGAATAACGCGCGGTGATATAGTCCCCATGAAGGATATGAAATATCTCGCCGAGCATGAGCCGGACCTCTATAAACAGGCTATACTAATGCGTATGCCCAACGATCACCCCAAAAAGCACAAAAGCCTCGTCGACGACGAGGATGAGAGATCAGACGAAACACAAAGCAGCGAGTCCGCAGACAGCACATCGGAAAGCAGCCCGGGAGAAGCTGCCGGGGCAGCGGAAACAGCAGGTGCTGCAGCTCCGGAAGAATAACAGAATACAGAAAAAACGACTTTCCGGAGCTCCGGAAGGTCGTTTTTCTTGCATTGTTCTGAATTTATCCAAAACTGTTTATTTACAGGCACAAACCTGCCGATACAATTGCGAAGCGAGTAAAGTTTTTTGGAAGGGGGTCTGGGGGATAACCTTTTGTTCACGGCAGGAAGCCGTGCAGTAAATTTCCAAAAGGCCGCAGGAGGCGGTCATAAAAGAAATTTACGACACAAGAAAGGTTTCCCCCAGTCTCAAGCGCAGCGACAAAATCTCAAGCGCAGCGGCGAGATCTCACTTAGCGGCAGCATGAAGTCCGGCGAGGACACGGGACTTTGTGAGATCGGCTTTCTGACCGGCGGGGAGGATGGTGACGCTGTCTTTTGTGACATCTGTCGCGGCGAGGCGGAATTCCCCGAAAATGTCGAGGATTATCCTGAACTTGCAGCAGTTTATACCGCTTCTGTCGGCGAGCGTCTCCGCTTTTGAGAGCGAGCGGGTCTGCCGCAGTATATCATACACCGTGCGCAGCTCCGCGTTGTCGGGAGCCATTCTGCACAGGAGCTTCTCATCGACCGTGCCGCAGCGGTAATCCTCATAAGCCGTCCTTGCGGCGAAGTAGCGGTCCTGTCTGAATCCCGCATACCTCATATCCTTAACGAACGCGGTGACGGTGCGGTTCCCGCGGAACTCGTTTATCGAGAGCGTCGCTATTATGTCGGTCGTGTCGCCCTCCAAGAACGGGAAAGCGTCGAATGTCGAACCGAAATGCACGGCGCGGTATTCGCTTCCGCCGAAGCTGAATCCGAACGATGTGTATTTTCCGTCCTTTATAGGCTTTTTCGATGTTATCACGCAGTTTCTGATGCAGAACTGCGGTTCGCGGTTGCCCTCGCCGAAGGGTTCGAGATTTTCTATAAGCTGCGCGTTCTCCACGCTCAGGTCGCCCGGCATAAGCTCCATATCCGCGGTGAGAGTGTTTGCACAAGCTTCCTTTATATTCTGCTCGCAGTAAGAATACGCCGCTTTTTCAAATTCCGCCAGCATATCGGAGGAAACGGTAAGTCCCGCCGCCTTTGTATGTCCGCCGAATCGTATCAGCTTGTCCGAGCAGTTCTCCAACATCTTATACAGGTGTAAGTCGTCGGTGCTGCGGGCGCTTCCGCGTGCGGTATCTCCCTCTTTTGTGATGACGATATTCGGCTTGCCGTACTTTTTGAGGAGCTCGCCGCTTGCAAGCCCTATGACTCCGTGCTTCCAGCCGTCGCCGCAAACTATCAGGAGCCGCCTGTTCAGCAGGTCGGGATCATTCCTTATCTGCTCGTCAGTCTGCGCGATTATTTCGTCTTCGAGCTTTTTGCGGTCGTCGTTGAGCTCACAGAGCGCCTGCGAATTCGCTGCTGCGGTATTCATCGTAGGACTCATCAGCATATCCATTGCGAGCTTCGGCGACGCAAGACGGCCTGCTGCGTTTATTTTCGGTGCGATGCGGAATCCGATAAGCGACGATGTTATCTCTGTTCCGGGCTCGTAGCTGCTCATGAGAAGCAGACGGTTGAGCCCCATATTTTCGGTGTTTTCCATGAGCCGCATACCCTCGCGGACGATGATGCGGTTCTCGCCGTCAAGGTTCACGATGTCCGCGACAGTTCCTACAGCGGCAATGTCCGCGTACTGCGTGAATACGCTCTCCGGGTCGCCGCCGGAAGCGTTTTCGAGCGCCATTATGAGCTTAAGCGCAACGCCGCAGCCCGCGAGATCTTTATATTCCGACAGATCGTCCGGGCGGTGAGGATCAACAACAGCCTCGGCGTCAGGTATCACATCGGGAACATGGTGGTGATCGGTGATAACGAGCTTCATGCCGAGCTCTTTGATGTGTTTTGCCTCATCAACAGCAGATATTCCGTTATCGACGGTTATGATAAGCTTTGCGCCCTGTTTTTTCAGCAGGTCTATCGCCGCGTTGTTCAGGCCGTAGCCCTCGTCACGGTCGGGGATATACCACGTCACATCTGCTGCGCAGGCTTCGAGGTAGTTGTGGAGCATATATGTTGAAGTTATGCCGTCGCAGTCATAATCGCCGTATATCGCGATCTTATCACCGTTCTCGATAGCTTCCGACACAACGACCACTGCTTTGTCCATATCTTTTATCATCATAGGGTCGGACAGTACGGTGCCGTTGAAGAAGCGGTCGGCGCTTTCACGTGAGGCTATCCCGCGGGAAACGAGAACCCGGCAGATGAAATCCGGGAGTCCGGTATCTTTTTTCAGTTTTTCGGTAAGCTCTCTGTCGGGAGCGTTAACTATCCATTTGTTCAATTAAATGACCTCGTTCAGTAATTATTTGTCCCTGTCTCCACACCTCCGGCGGGTGATACAGAAACGTATGTTCAGAATAATATCTCTACAATTATAACACTTTTCGGTCGGTTTTACAAGACTTTTCCGGCGAAAAAGAAAGAACCCGACCATATAAATGATCGGGAACTCTCTAAAAGTTATATATATGTATCCAAACCAACAGGCTGTATAATAGTGGCAGCTTATGCTTCCGCAGAGAAATGATGCGAATGTCCCTTGCGGTATCCGTCATTGTTTTTCAGCAAAAGCTCGCTGTCGTATTGTTTCAGCAGCATTTCGAGCTCGGACTTTTTGTCTTCCTGCTGCTCGGAGCGAAGCTGCATCGTAATATCTTTTATCTTCTGTTTGAGATCCTTTATCTCATTATCGACATCGTCTGTGTCGGTAACCGCGTTTTCAGCGTCCTGCTTTGCATCCTCGTCGCGTTTTCTGCGTATCTCTTCCAGCTTTTCGAGATTGGATTCCTTGGCCTCTTTAAGCTGTGCAAGCATATCTTCGACGGTAGATGCCTTTACCGTATTGCTGCCGTCCTTGGTCAGCATACCCTCTAAGAGTTTTGCACGAAGCGAAACATTTCCTTCGGAGTCGATAGTAATGCCGATCTTGTCTATCATATCGGAGTCCTCACCAAGACCGTCTTCCACAGCCTTGATATTATCCACGCTCTCATCTATTTTCGCTTCGTACTCTGCCGCTACAGATTCGTCCGCCGCCATTTTTTCGAGCAGTGCGGGCGTGATAACTGCATTGTACTCGCCTTTTCCTCTTGAGAGAAGTCTGTCGGCTTCTTCATCGGTGGAAAAATCAGCGATTATGAAATCCATATTTCCGTATTTTTTCTTGAGCTTTTCGAGGTAATCCTGTGCTTTCTGGCTGAGTCCGTTTGTCTTTTCGGAGACCTTGCCGATCTTCATTTCGTTCTTGTTCATTTCCGACTTTACGGTCTGGCCGAACGAGGAGAAATCCGCTTTGTCGGTGTTCTTTTCTTTCTTTTCCTTTTCTTCGGGCTTTCCGTGACGGCCGTTAAGTTTTCCGCGTCCTGCGGGAGCCACATTGCCGGTTTTTCCGAATCCGTTTATTTCAAACATTCATATCACACCTTTCTTGCTTTCCGAACTTCTTCCTTTTACATAATATCGGCAGAGACAGCAGAAACTTTAGCATTTTCGTAAAAATAATTTTTACCCTACCCCCACACCCTATTAGTGAGAGGGGGTGGGGCGAAGCCCCACAAAAAAATAAGAAAGCCCCCTCCATTTAGGGAGGGGGCGGGGGTGGGTCACTATGTAATAACTATCGCCTTTCCGTTGGAATAAATAGTCGCATGGTTTCGGTCGGAATTCAGTATCTGTGTGAATCCGCATACATTGAGTATCGCGCCGCCATATACCATTGTCTTCGCACGGAGAGTGGATTTCTTTGAAGTCTCGATTATGCGCTCCAGCGTTTTTGTGCGCTCGGTGAGCGGGTGCTTGTCTGCGAGCTTCTGTGTCCTGATCCTGATAGCCGCTTCAAGGAAGCTCTCATCGTCGAGCGTCGCTGTGCCGTTTTTCTCGCGCTCGCGTATCTCGTTGACCTGATCGTTTATTTTTGCGATCTCGTTATCGAGCTGCTTCATGCACTCTTCGATCTGCTTGATCTCACTGGTAAACTCGGTATAATCTCCCATGTGGATATGCGTTTCGATGTGCTCTCGGGAGCCCACGGTCAGACAGTTTATATCGCCCGCGCTGTATATCTCGCCTCCGGAGATCTTTCCGTATCCGGTCATACATTCTATTCCCGTAACGCACTTGACCATACAGCTCTGAAGCACGGACGCTGTAACGGAAGCTCCTGCAACTATGGTTGCATTTTCAAACTCAGTGCCGCTTATGCTGCCGTTTTTCGCAGAGAGCGAGCAGTCGTTCGACCTGCCCTCTATCTTTATATCATCTTCGGCTTCGATAACGGCATTTGATACCACGCCGTTGACAATGACGCTTCCGCCTGCGCGTACAACGCCTCTTCCGGTAACGTTGCCGTTGATTATGATAGTTCCGCCGTATCCGATAAGTCCCGACGCCTGATCTATGTTCTTGTCTATGATCATTTCGTCTATGACGCAGTATTTTTCGTCGCGTATCAGGAACTTTCCGTATCGTGATGCATAATAGCGGGTGCCTTTTTTATACAGTCCCTCGCCGGCTTTGAATTCCGCGGGAACTCCGTTCACGGCAGGAAGTATATGGCCGAGAACGTCCATTCCGTCTCTGCCGGATTTGGCCGATATGATATGGCAGATCTCAGTGTCCTTTTCCACGCTATGCGGGTCTTCGGGATTGATCTCGATCTTCATGTTCAGCTTTCCGTCAGTGCCGTCTATCGCCGGAAGTCCCTGAGCTATAACGACCTCGGTATTCACGGTCTGCTCGGCAACCATTTTGAATATGGCCGCTTCATCCACGCCGTAGAAAACGCCGGCAGCCGACGCCGCTTTTTTGATGTCGTCCGGCGTGAAAGTCTTATGATTCTCACCCTGTGCGATAACAGTACACAGCGCCTTCATCTTGTCCGGCGAAACATTCACCATAACGACCGAAACGGATTCCGCTAACTCGGCGATGCGGGTCTTTTTTACTGTCTTTTCAAGGAACGGATTGAGGTATGTGCCTGCTTTTTCAGGATGTATGATCTCGTCAAGTATGCTGTCGAACAGGGCATCAAGCTTTTCTATTTCTTCTTCCATGCCGTTCCTCCGTGGAGATCATATCATTTTCTTTCCCATTACCGTAGAGCTTATCTCGACCGCTCCGTTCTCAGCCCAGAACGTCATGGTACGTCCGTAGTTAAGACCCGTGTCTTCAGCGATTATCGGTATTCTCAGCTTCTGGAGAGCCGCTTTTACCGCCTCTATGTTTCTTTGTCCTATGTTGAACTTTGAGTTCGATGTCTGGAACATTATCGCGCCGCCGGCTATCTTAGCCTTGATAGCTCCCTGCATAGCTCCCATTGCCTTCATTTTTTCAAGCATATCCGGGAGCGCAGTATCCGCGAATTTCATTCGTGTAGTATGACCGTCGATGATCGCAGTACTGTCCGGCAGCATTATATGAGAAAGTCCCGATATGCCGGTAGTCCTGTCATAAAGGCATGTCCCTATGCACGATCCGAGCGCATAGGTCACCAGCACATCATCGCCTCGTCCGATTTTCCAGTCTGATATTCCTACAATGAGCTTCTGCCCCATTACGCAACACCCAGCTTTCCGAGCAGATTATCCAGTGAATCTATTGTCGGCAGCAGCAGCATCTTTGAATCTATGCATGTCTGGTCGATTACCATATTATTGTCGATGAACAGGAGCTTGTCTCCCATTTCGCCCATTTCGATAGCCGGTACGCTCATTATCGCGCCAAGCATATCTATCGTCATTACCGGAACTTCTACGTCTATCGTCATTCCTGCGAGCTGTGAGATAGCGTTAACATAAGAGCCCGCCATTATATTGCCCATTTCGTTGAGCGCTGACAGCTCCGCTTCGTTGAGCGAGAAGATGTCCTGCGGCGCCGATCCGAAAAATGTCTGAACGATGAGTGAAATCAGGTTCTGTTCAAACAGGAACATTATCATTCCGTCTATATCACCGTTTATTCTTATAAGTATGCCCGCTATGACTTTTTCGGGGCCGCCTACCGCTTCTATCGCGGCATTGAAGTCAAGAACCTCGACCTTCGGCACCTGAATATCTATCATCTTTCCCACCATTGAAGAAAGCGCCGTGGTCGCATTTCCCGAGCCAATGTTTCCTACTTCTCTCAGCACGTCGATCTGCATTTCGTTAAGGTCTTCGTATTTTCCGATGCTCATATTAAAATATTCCTTTCAGCAATGGCGGTCACGCCGTATTTTTATCTAAGATTGTTCGCTGTGTTCATCATCTCGTCCGAGGTCGTGACGACTCTCGCGCAGAGCTGATATGAACGCTGTGTCTCGATCAGGTGTACCATTTCCGCGGCAAGATCTACCGTTGACATTTCAAGCGCTTCTCTGATAAGCTCTCTGTCGGCATCGGGCGCTGGTCTTGGATCTCCGGATCGCGGTGTCGTCGCGAAGTGGTTATCCTCGTTCTGGTCGAGTCCCCAGTTGTTATCGACTTCAAACAGTCCGATCATATCCATGAGTCTGTCATAGTCAACTTCCGTCGATACATATTCGTCCGGTGTTTCGGTCTGTATATCCCTTCCGACTGCGCCGAGCTCCGGATCATAGTCCGTACTGTTGACTACATCTTCGTTCACTTTCGTGTTCCTGCCCGTTACAAACGGTATCGTTATATGGTTGCCTTCGTTATCGAGAACGAACTCACCTCTGCCGTTCACGAGCTCCCAGTGATCATCGATGTGCGTCATTGCGAACGCGCCCTCACGGGTGAGGTATTTTCTGCCTCTCTCGTCCATGACCATGAAGAAGTTGTCGTTCGGTATAGCGAAGTCAAGTCCCTGTTCCGTCATGTGGAACATACCCTGCTCCCACATATAGTCGGTCTTCATTATATACTGACCGTGGCCTGTCTGCCATTCCGGCTCGGTCGCTCTCTGGACTGTGTAGAGGCAGTCTGCGAACGAGGGACGGAGCGACTTGAAGCCCGTAGTATTCACGTTTGCGATATTATTGGAATATATGTTCATTCCGTTCTGCTGAGCGATCATTCCCGACGCTCCGGTGTAAAATGATATATTCATATATTTACCTCACTTGTGTGCCTGTCAGTGAAAGTGCCTTACTGTACCGACGCAATATCCGCAGCCTTGCTGTTGATCTGGTCGAGCGCTTTTAATATCTGGCTGTTTGCCTGATAGAGACGCTGAGCTTCCATCATCTGTGTAACTTCCTTGTTTCCGTCAACGTTCGAGTGCTCCCACGCGCCCTGTATAACATCGAAGTATTCTCCCTCGGGGAGCTGTGCGTTTCCGGTGTAGAGCATAAGATTGTTCCCGAGCTTGTCAACGTCCGCGTCCGGCGGTATATATGTAAGCAGGAGCTGATCTACCTGTCTTTCGTTATAGACTGCTCTGCCTTCTTCGTCGATCTGTCTTTCGGTGACGAATATCCTTCCGTCATTGTCTATCCTGAAATCATCGGTATTAAGACGTATATCGCCGTTCTGGCCCTGCACTCTTCCGGCTTTTCCTAAGATAAGATATCCCTCGCCGTCGAGCTCCCACTGACCGTTTCGCGTCTGATAGACGGTATTGTTCTTTGCGCGTATGTTGAAATATACGTTACCGAATATCGCGACGTCGAAGTTGCTTTCGGTCCATGTGAAGTTGCTCTGTTCGAGATTTGTCTTCGAAACGTCCGCGTATGTCTGGAGCAGGTGTCCGGATGTTTCCTTGCGCCCGTTGACGAGTATCAGCTCGTCGAGGAACGTGTTTGTGATTATCTCGTCCTTGCGGTAGCCTGCGGTATTTATATTTACAATGTTATTGCCGATACAGTCGAGCTGTCTCTGCTTGACTATCATGCCCTGTGCGGCATTGTAAAAACCTCTGAGCATTTTTTCGCACCCCGTTTTCGTTTAGCACATGCAGTTTTATCTCTGCATATATTCCGAAAGCTCATGCTTTAAGAAAAGCATAGCCTTTGAATGTATCTGACTTACTCTTGACTCGGTTATCCCGAGGACTTTCGCTATCTCGCTGAACTTAAGGCGCTCGTAATAATAGAGCGTTATCACCTGCTTTGCCTGCGGAGAAAGATCATCGACCGCCTTTGCGATCACCTTTTTCTGCTCCGTCTCATACAGCGCGGCGTCAGCGGAATCATCGCTGTTCATTATCTCAAAGTTATCCTCGTACAGGAGTTCCTCGAAAGAAAGCGTTACCGCGCCTGCGGATTCCGCCATGCGTTTTTCGAGCTCTGCGCGGGAAAGTCCCATGTGTTCGGCGAGCTCCGCGTTTTTCGGGTGTCTTCCCAGCTTTTCGAAAAGCTCGTTGTAAGCTGCGTCGAGTTCTCTGCCGAAGCTTCGTATCTTTCTCGGTATCCAGTCCTGCTTACGAACGAAATCGACGATAGCGCCCTTTATCTTGATATTCGCGTAGGTCTCGAATTTCACGCCTCTGTCGAGGTCGAACGTATCTATCGCGGAGATCAGAGCCAGCACGCCCTCGTTCACAATATCGTCCGGTGAAGCGTATTTTATGTAAACATTTCTCAGTGACATCGCAAGGAGACGCACGAGGTCAAGATAGCGCAGGATTATGTCGTTGCGCAGATTTATGTTCTGCGTTTCGCGGTATTCTTTTATTGCCGCGATGACGTCATAATTCGATGCTGCCATTTTCCCCGCCTCCTTTGCATATCGTTCAAGCCGGCATCATGCCATAAAACACAAATCTGTAAATTTAAACGCGAAGCAAGTCGCTTTTGCTTCTTTTCGCGTCCGAAAAGAAGCGGGGTTTGGGTGTCTCCCCGAACGCGGGGAGGTGGCGACGAAGGAGCCAGAGGGGATGACCGACAGAAAGAGCCCCAAGTCTCAAGCGCAGCGACCGTTCTTACAGCGCTATGCTTCCGACAGACTGTATCTGCGTATCGCTGTCTATCTCGCTGTACGAAAGCACAGTGATGTTCTGCAGGAACTGATCTATCAGCTTCTTGAAATAAACTCTTACGATCGGAGAAGTGAGTATTATAACGTTCGGGATAACGTCCTTTATCTTGTTCACCTCTTCCGTGGTCTTCGCGACTATGCGCTGTATGGTCTCGGGATCCATTGACAGATAGCTGCCCTGATCCGACTTCTTCACGCTCGCGACTATCATATCCTCTATTCTCGGATCTATCGTTATGACACGCAGAGAGTTGGCTTCCGCAAAACGTCTTGTGATCGTGCGCTTAAGCGACTGACGCACATATTCCACCGTGATATCTATATCTTTCATGCTGGACAGATGATCGCTGAGCGTTTCGAGGATAGTTTCCATATCCCTGATCGGCACGCCTTCTCTGAGCAGCATCTGGAGCACCTTCTGGAGATAGCCGTAGGAGATGACGTTCGGGATAAGGTCTTCTACCATTGTCGCGTTCGTCTTCTTGATGTTCTCCACCATGGTCTTGACGTCCTGACGCGTGAGTATCTCGCTGCAGTGCGTCTTTATGACCTCGGACAGATGTGTTATCATTACCGATACCGGGTCGATAAGCGTATATCCCGCGACGTCCGCCGCGACCTTCTTGTCCTCGCTTATCCACCTTGCGGGTATTCCGAATGCAGGCTCTATCGTGTCGATACCGTCAACTGGCATTGACACGTCACCGTTGTCGAGCGCAAGATAGTGATCGACGAGTATCTCGCCGCGCGCTACTTCTTCGCCCTTTATCTTGATAAGGTACTGGTTCGGGTTGATATCCGGGTTGTCGCGCATCCGCACGGACGGTATTACCATACCCATATCCATTGCGAACTGTTTTCTGAACAGCACGACTCTCTCTATGAAGTTTCCGCCGCTTCGCTCGTCAACAAGGTGAAGGAGCGAGTATCCGAACTCCATTTCCACCTGCTCGACGTTAAGCAGCTTGAATACATTGTCTATATCTCTGTAATAATCCGTGTCCGTGGTCGGCTTCTGTGATTTCGCCTCTTCGATCTGCTGCTGGGCTGCCGCAGTTTCCTCCGCGCGTGCCGCCGCAGTTTTGGTACGCCTCATATAGATACCTGCGAATATCAGCGCAGCGCCGAGCATCAGCAGTATGATCCACGGGAATCCCGGCACCAGCATCAGCACAAGCATTACCGAACCGGTTATTATCATGACGGTAGGATTGCGCGTGAACTGTACCTTGACATCCTCGTTGAAGCTTCCCTCGCTCGCGGTACGGGTAACTACCATACCTGTCGCTACAGATATCAGAAGGGAAGGGATCTGTGAGCAGAGACCGTCGCCGACGGTAGCCAGTGAGTAAGTGCTCATTATCGTGTTTATATCTCCGCCCTGGACCATTCCTATGATAGCGCCGCCGATAAGATTTATCAGCGATGTGATTATCGACATTATAGCGTCGCCCTTGACGAACTTCGTGGCACCGTCCATGGCTCCGAAGAAATCGGCTTCACGCTGTACCTTCGCACGGCGTATCTTTGCCTCTTCATCGGTTATGGCGCCTGTATTCAGGTCGGCGTCAATAGACATCTGCTTACCGGGCATAGCGTCGAGGGTGAATCTCGCCGCAACTTCGGATACACGCTCGGAGCCCTTTGTGATTACAAGGAAATTCGCGAGGAATATGATGATGAATATGATGAATCCGACTACCGGGTCGCCGCCCATTACGAAGTTGCCGAATGTTGCAATGACGTTTCCGGCGAATCCGGAGCTCAGTATGCCACGCGTGGTAGATACGTTCAGCGCAAGTCTGAACACTGTCGTTATCAGCAGTATTGTCGGGAATATCGAGAATTCGAGCGCTTCCTTTATGTACATCGTCATAAGGAGTATGACGAGCGAGAGCCCGATATTCACCAGAAGTAGGAAATCCAGCAGCATACCGTTAAAAATGCCATTGAGCGGTATGATAAGCGCCAGAATGATAAAAATAACGAATACGGCAAACACGTTGCTTAGCATTCTTTTTACCATTTAAGCTTCCTGCCTCCTTCCTGAAAGGCTCGTTAAAAGCGGAACTCCGATATGTCACATACCCGGGCGTTTTCTTGTTGCCGCCTCCGGGATATCATAGCTTATACCCTTTGCGTTATACATCTCGGAAATTACTATCGCGACCGCGTTGAACAGTGTGCTTGGTATCTCTCTGCCGAGATCGACCGTTTCGTAGAGTTCTCTTGCGAGCGGGCGGTTCTCGGTTATATAAACATTGTTCTCTTCCGCGATCTTTATTATCTTGAGTGCCAGCGCGTCCATACCCTTTGCGACCACAACGGGTGCGGAATATGCCGACAGGGTTATATCATATTTAAGTGCAACAGCGTAGTGAGTAGGGTTTCTTACAACGACATCGGCGCTTGGTACCTGCTCCATCATACGCTGCTGAGCCATTTCACGCTGTTTCTGTTTTATCTTGCCCTTTATCTGGGGGTCACCTTCGGTCTGCTTGTACTCGTCCTTGACTTCCTGCTTTGACATTTTCAGGTTTTTCTCGTACTGATACCACTGGAAGAGGTAGTCTCCCGCGGCAACGAATACGAAGATTATGCACAGAAGCATTACTATCGAAAATATCGTGTTTGCGATATAAGCGACCGCATATATGGGTTCTGTATCCACAAGGCTGACGATCTCGGTCATACGGCTTTCTATCTGACCGTATGCGACAAAGATTATCGCCGAGAGCTCTATGATACCTTTGAGTATCCCGACCGCCGACTGTGCGGAGAACATCTTCTTGATACCGTTGAGCGGATTCAGCTTTGAGAACTTCGGTTTAAGCGGCTTCATGGTGAACAGTCCCTTTGTCTGTGCCATTACCGTTATGACCACTATCAGCGCGATTATAACGCAAAGCGGCAGGACTATCATGAAGCATTTGAGTATTACGTTTAAAAATATATGTGTATAAGTGCTCAGCTCGTTCTCATACGGTTCGCCGACCTGTCTGATACAGTCCGAAAACGTATTTGACAGCGTTATGAACATATATGATCCGAGCACCGCGAGCGCCGAGAACGTACCGAGTATAGACACTGCGATGACTACCTCGTTGCTCTGGAGCACCTGACCTTCTTTTTCTCTTGCATCACGTCGTTTTTTCGGCGTGGCTTTTTCGGTTTTGTCATCACCCGGCAATCAAAGCACCTCACTTGGATCTTTCACGCAAAATTCGTGACTGCCGTTTCAAGATTCTCCCACAGCATACCGAACAGCTTCTCGACGAATTCCGACATCGGTCTTGCCGCCGCAATGAGCGTGATGAAGCCGACTATCAGTTTCAGGTGGACGTTCAGCACGAATATCTGTATCGTAGGCACCGCTTTCATTATGATACCCATACAGAATTCGACGATAAGCTCCACCGCGAGTACCGGGAGCGCGAATTTCAGCGCGAGCTCCATGACAGTACCCATATACATGACGATCACGAGGAACAGGTTCACGGTGTTGTCCGTCATCGAATAGCCTATCGGTATCGCCTCATACGACAGCGAGAACATCTTTATATACGTCGTATGTCCGTTGATTATGAAAAAATAGAGTATAAACAGATAATAGTAATAATTACCGAATACCGGCATAGTAACGCCGGTCGCGGGATCATAAGCCTTCGCCATACCGAGACCTACCTCGGTATCCATTATTTCGCCCGCGTACAGCAGTACAGTAATCATCAGATTGGTGAAGAAGCCGAGGACAAATCCTATCAGCAGCTCCTTCAGCACAATGAGCGCGAATCCGATCACCCCGCTGAACTGCGGGAGCGTCGCAGTGCCGCCCATCGACGCGGTCATTATCACCGCAAATACTATTGACATGAAAGCTTTTATGTTCGTCGGTACATTGTTCCGCGCAAATATCGGGTTGAACGTGAATATTCCCGTAGTTCTGCACAAAACGAACAGAAAAGCCGAAAAATCAGTAAAAAGTGTATCCCACACAAACATCGTTCAGGCTCCTAAATAGGCGTGTTTTTCATGAGATCCACAATATAGTTGAAGAAATCTATAAGGCTCGACCCCATCCACGGTCCCAGCGCCAGAAGCGCGAGAGCCACGATTATCGCTTTCGGCGCGAAGGTAAGCGTCTGTTCGTGCACCTGCGTCGCCGCCTGCAATATCGCTATGATAAGTCCCACGAGCATTGCTATCAGAAGCGTCGGCACCGAGAGCTTGAACGCCAGCATTATCGCCTGTGTGAATATTTCAAGAACAAGATCCCCTGACATTGTATGACCTTACCTCCCCGCTACACGTTGAACGAGCTTACGAGCGTTCCCACAAGCATCTGCCAGCCGTCAACAAGTACAAAAAGCATTATCTTGAACGGCAGTGAGATCATCGAAGGCGGGAGCATCATCATACCCATCGCCATAAGTGTCGAAGAAACGACTATATCAATCACAAGGAACGGAATGAACAGCATGAATCCCATCTGGAAAGCTCTCGTGAGCTCGCTCAGTATGAATGCCGGTATGACCGTTTCAAGTCCGAGCTGGTCGGTATATTCCGTGAGTTCATTCTTCGTCTCATTAAGGTTTACCGGAACTTTATCCGTTATCTCCTGTATCGGTTCGAGCGGCTTTATGAAGTCAGGATCAATGACTCCGCCGTCGGCAGTGGTTTCCGCCGCTTTTGCAGCTTCTTCCGAACGCTGCTGTGATTCATAGACCGCCGCACCCTTAAGATCAAGGAAAAACTGCATATTCGACTTCGATGTGTTTTTCAGCATGAAGATCTTAAGCGTATCCGCCGATCTGTCGATCATCTCGTTTATACCGATCTCACCGTTTGAATAGGGCTGATATGCCTGTTCGTTTATGGTCGAGAAGGTCGGCCACATAATAAACATCGTAAGAAACAACGAAAGACCCATCAAAATCGAGTTTGGCGGGATCGACTGGGTCTGCATTGCGTTTCTTAAAAAGCTGAATACTATGACTATCCTTGTGAATGAAGTCAGCATCACAAGGAATGACGGCGCGACCGACAGTATGGTGATTATCAGTATGACTTCGAGCGTTTGTGATCCGTCTATTCCGATGAGCTCCTTCAGCAGGGACTCATCGACCTTTTCGCTGTCCGGATTTTCCGCAAGCACCTGCGTTTCCGTATTCGGATCAGCGCTCAGCGCCGATGCCGTAAGACAAAGCACTGTCATAAGAAAGCAGGTCAGCACGAATGATATGATAAACCGCAGAAAGAGCTTACGGTTCTGTTTAATTGCTTCCTTTATCATCGCCTTTATCCTTCTCTGTGCCTTTTTTTCTTTTCATTACCTCGGCAAAGGCAGAAGCGAAGCTCATTCCGCTCTGCGATTCGGGAGATGACATCTGGGCATAGTATTCCTCGGCTGTCATATCAAGATCTGCCAGCTTTTCGATATGCTGTGCCGAAACACCGACAAGCATCAGCTTTCCGGCAACATTGACCACGGCGAGCATACCCTCTTTTCCCAGTGACACACGGTCGATGATCTTCATCTTGTTTCCGTTGGCGTATCCGAGACCGGTGTTCAGCTTCTTCATCGCATACACGAGAATAAAGAACAGTCCGAGAACGCCTGCCAGGGACAAGAGCATCCACAGCCATTCCATAACCGATTAACCGAGTATTTTTGTTACCGTCGCTATGATTCTGTCGGGTTTAAAGGGCTTTACTATGAAGTCGAGAGCGCCAAGCTTGATAGCTTCAACGACCATTGCTTCCTGACCCATAGCGCTGCACATTACGACCTTAGCCTGCGGGTTCATCTTCTTGATGTCTGCGAGAGCCTCGATACCTGTCTTGTTGGGCATTGTTATATCCATTATAACAAGGTCGGGCTTTTCTGCTTCGTATGTCTGGCATGCAATAGCGCCGTCCTGCGCCTCAAGGATATTGGTATATCCGTTCTTTGTGAGCGTATCCTTTATGAGCATTCTCATAAATGCCGCATCGTCCACCAGTAAAATCTTCTTGTCCATATCTGTTTACTCCTTATTTATTGAATCCATAAGTTTAGATTTCATTATTTCCGTTATTCTGACTGCGAAGTTATCGTCTATGACGACTATATCGCCTTTGGCTATTAGGTTGCCGTTTACGATTATATCGACCGGCGCGCCTGCCTGCCTTTCGAGCTCGATTATCGTGCCCTGTGTGAATTCGAGTATCTCTTTCACCTTACGCTTGGCCGTTCCGATCTCTACCGAGATCTCAAGCGGCACTCCCATCAACAACTGAAGGTTTGTCTTCTGTTCTCCCGAGAGCTTCATATCGGCACCGTCGAACTGGTTCAGCTGTGCGTTCGATACATTCATCGGCTGAGGGTAGCCGTAAGGCATCTGAGGGTATCCTCCGTACTGAGGCGGGTAAGCTCCGTACTGCGGAGGATATCCGTACGGCATCGCCCCCGGCATTTGTCCGGGCATCGCTCCAGGCATCTGTCCTGGCATTGCTCCGGGCATCTGTCCGGGCATTGCTCCCGGCATCTGGGACATATCCGGCATGGGCTGCTGCTGTGGAGCTCCGCCGCCGCCCGCGGCTGCCGCGAACATTGCGTCCATTTCCGCCTGAGACATCGTTCCGCCGCCGGAATCCGACGCTGCCGGCGCGGGTGTCGGCGCCGCTTCGGCTGCCGGTGCGGCGTCCTCGGTTGCGGTTCCGAGAACCTTCTGTGCTATATACTTAGCGAGCTCAAGGCTCAGCACCGAGCAGAACTCCGACTTGATGACCCCGTCTATCGTAAGGTCGAAGTAGATCGCTGCGACCTCTTCGTCCTCCGCAAAGTCCGAGACTTCGTTCAGGTCGATGTTCTCCATTATGTACGGAGTAGGCGTCGATATATCGACCACGAGACCGAGGAAGTCCGAAAGAGCCGTCGCGCTCGCGCCCATCATCTGGTTCATGACCTCCGACACGGCGCTTATGTTCAGTTCATCGAACTCGAAGTCCGGTGTGACCACAAGCGGCTGACCCATCAGCTGATTGAGTATCATCTGAACGTCATCCTGTCTCAGGATCATTATGTTGTTTCCGGACAGTCCCTTGACATATTCTATTTTAACACATACGGCAGGTTCCAGCTTGTCATACTGGAGCATATTGTCCGCCTTGACGATCTCGACTCTCGGTGTAGTGATCCACACCTTGGCGCTCAGCAGCTCGGAAACCGCCGTAGCGGCACTTCCCATGCTGATATTCATGACTTCGCCGAGGGCGTCCTTTTCCATATCGGTTATTTCGATAGCCATCCGTCAGACCTCACTTCTGAATACATTTTCGATCTTCACCGCTTTGTTCTGGTTGAATGATCCGAGCTTCCCGTCGAACCAAACCTTGTTTCCGATCTTTAAAGTAACGTTGCTGTCAATGCTCATATCAAGCGGTATAATATCATCGACCTGCAGGTTAAGTACATCAAACATATTAAGCGATGTTTTTCCGAGCTCCGCGGTTATGTTCAGTGAAGTGTCGTTCAGCGCGCGCATTATGTTGTCGCGTCTGTCCTGTTCTCTTACCGCATCGAGTCTTCTTGTGTTCCTTACCGATTTGGAAACATATTTCTGCATCAGCTCGTCAAGGCTCAGCACCGGCATACAGATCGTGATTATCGTTTTGGTGTCGTTTACCGTAGCCTCAAGAGCCACAAGTATCATGGTATCGTCATAATCGACCGCCGAATAAACACGCGAGTTCGTTTCGATGTTCACCACGCTCGGGTTCACGTCAACGTAGGGTTCCCACGGGTCGTGCAGCAGCGCAGACATATTGTTGATTATCTTGTCGATTATGCTGACCTCAATCTCGGTGAAGTCTCTGTCGGCGTCCTTATATTCGCCGTGTCCTCCGAGAAGTCGGTCTATAAGTATATATGTAAGTGAATTTGAAAGCTGGACTATCGCTGTTACCGTGCCTATATCGTCGTCGTGGATACCGAGGTCGAGCGTTCCCATCATTACATAGTCGGGAAGCGCGTTGTTGAACTCAAAGTATCTCTGCTCTTCGATAGAAGCAAGGCTTACCTTGCAGTATAATCTTAAAAGTCCCGTTAAATACGAGGAAAGAAGTCTCGCGTAGTTGTCGAAGATGCTGTCGAGTATCTTGATTCGCTCTTTTGTGAACTTTTTCGGAGCGCGGAAGTCATATTCCTTCACGTCCGGTTCTTTGGAGCTCTCAACGACCTCGCCAGACATCGCACTGCTCAAAAGCGCGTCTATCTGTTCCTGCGTAAGGGTCTCAGCCATTCATGATCCACCTCTCTTTCCGACTTTGGTATAATTGCCTTTGCCTTCGTCTGTGCGTTTTATTCGCCTTCTCCGCTTTCTGCGGCCGCTTCAGTCTCTTCGGGCTCCGGCAGGAGTATATCTTCCGGTATCTGTGTCACAGGCAGATCATAAGTCGGTCCGGTGTAATCATCCTCGTCGGGATCCTGAGATGTGAGGCTTCCCGAGTATTTATCATCGAGGCCGGTGATTATCTGCTGTACCGTATCGGAAACAGTTCCGCCGTTGACGTCTGTCCTGTCTATGGCGTCTGTCTGTGCGTTTGTTATACCGTAGTCATACTTGAGCATATCCTCGATTATAGCGGTATCTTCAACCGCCTCATCGTTTCTGGTAATTATCAGCTCAACGCGGCGGTTCTTCTTTCTTCCCGCCTCGGTACTGTTATCTTCGATAGGGTCATACTGAGCTCTTCCCTCGGCAATGTACTTCTCGCTGTCGATGACTCTGTTGTAATCCATGTATTTGAGTACGGAGCAGGCTCTCGCGGACGAGAGGTCCCAGTCATTGACCGCGGACATTCCTGCGGCTGCGGTATGTCCCTGGACTTTGATTGTCTTGATATATTTCGATGTTGCCCTGATACCCGGAAGCATCACCTTTATGGCGTCTTTTCCGGACTGTTTGAGCACCGCGCTGTCGGGATCAAACATTACCGCGCTGTCAAAGCGTATATTAATGCGCGACGAGGAGCTCTGCCCCACCGAGATAGAGTCGGCGAAGCTGCTCGAAGCGGCGGCTGATGCAGCCCACGCGAAAAACTCGTCGAAGTTGTTCGGAAGTCCCATGTGCGCTTCGGAATTCTGGGTCGTACCCTCACCGGTCCCGGGGGGGATATCGCTGTTTCCGTCGCCGTCGGACTTGGCGATACCTTCATTAACGTCCTCCATGACGAACGGGTTGATATATTTACCCTGGCTGTTGAAGGACTGGAATATGTACTGGAATTTTACGGGATCCTGCGTTGAGGCCGCGTACAGAAGCACGAAGAAGCACATCAGCAACGTGACCATATCGCCGTAGGTGGACATCCATTCATCTACGCCCGTATGTATGATCTTAACCTTTTTCTTAGCCATATATCTCTCTTTCGGGAACTGACCGTCCGGCTGCCCGAAAACAGGTCAGTAATATATTATACCACAAAAACCGTACTTTTGCAATATATTTGCAAAATTTAATGATTTTTTCCGCTGTTCGTGCCTTAAGCGGATAATGATAGTTTACGTTTATGTTTCCCACCGAAGACAGGGAGACATAAACAGATGATTCTTCTGAACCGTTGATATTGGTTATTTTCCTTCTTCCGCTTTCTTTGCAGACTTCGGCAGCATGAATTCGAGTTTTTCCTTTATCATACGCGGGTTCGAGCCGGCGGCTATCGCCATGACGCCCTCGATGATTATCTGCATACAGAAAGCTTCGGAGTCGTGTGCGTTCTTGAGTGCAACAGCAAGAGGAGTGAATATTACGTTTGCGAACAGAGAGCCGTAGAATGTCGTGATAAGCGCAACGGCCATAGCAGGTCCGAGGTCGCCGCCGTCGAGGTTCTGCAGCATACAGATAAGTCCGACCAGCGTACCGAGCATACCGAACGCCGGTGCAAGGCTGGCGCCTTTTTCAAAGAACGAGCGTCCTGCTTCGTGTCTTTCATCCATAAACGAGAGCGAACCTTCAAGCATCTCTCTTACCTTTGCGGAGTCGTTAGCGTCAACTATCAGCATAAGGCTCTGCTTCATGAACGGGTCATCGCACTTGTTCGCGCTGTCTTCGAGTGCGAGAAGTCCCTTGCTTCGTGCGGTGTTTGCGAAATCTACCATCTGGTCTATGTATGACTGTGCGTTGAATTTAGGCGGCAGAAGCGCTATCTTGAAGAGCTTCGGCAGCGTTTTGAGCATCGAGAGCGGTGAAATAGCGATAAGTACGCCGAACGTACCGCCGACTGTGATCATGAATGACGGTATATCAATGAACCAGCCGATCTGACCGCCCGTGAATATACCATACAGGATAAGTCCGAATGAAACTACCCAGCCTATGATTAGTGTAATGTTCAAAGAGGTTCCCTCCAATATCTTTGTTTGTGTTTCACATAAATGGAAATCCTGCGCACAAACCCGGATACACGCCGTCCCTACTGCGCTTTAATGCGCAACAAAGACGTGCATTCGGGATCGTGTGCACAGCATACCCGCTCAGTTCTCGCGCGAGCCGCCTTCTCTGCTTCCTCTGGCTCTGCATGCCCGGTTGAAGCCCACTATCTTCCGGAATATCTCCTCGATGGATTCCTGAACGATGTAGCTGTGTCCGTTCGTCATGTTTATGACGGTATCCGGAGCCTCCACCACATTTTCAAAATGATCTTCGTTGAGCATGATGTCCTTGCCGTTAAGCTTTGTAAGAATAACCATAATGCACCTTTTAAAATTATATTTACCTGCCGTCGCGGCGGCAAAGCCGCCGCGAAAGCAGATATATCACATAAGTCCCGCATCAAACCGATGCGTGCTACAGCTTATCTCTTAAGGTTGATAAGCTCTTCGAGCATTGTATCGGATACTGTGATGATACGCGAGTTAGCCTGATAGCCTCTCTGCGTGATTATCATATCCGAGAATTCCTGCGCCAGATCGACGTTGGACATTTCGAGCGCACCGGATACTACTTCGCCTGCGCCGTCTGTTCCGGCTATCTTGACCTGTGCGGGACCGGAAGCCACGGAAGCTCTCCACAGGGAGGTTCCTGTCTGCTCAAGACCCACAGGGTTCTCAAACGTCGCGATGTCGATACGTCCGAGGTAGAGCATACCGTGAACGGCGTGCATACCGATGATCGTACCGTCGGACTGGATACGAAGCGTTTCGAGGTCATCGACTGCCTGTTCAGCGGCTAAGCGGCCCTTGTCGAGTGTAACTGTGCTCATTGCGGTCGCGATGTCGGAGAAGAAGTTGTCTCTTCCTTCATCAAGTCCGAGACGCTCGGTCTTGTTTCCGAGGCAGGATGAGAAGTCGAATGCCTTCAGATCGTCGTCTGTATATTCGTGCTCTACATTGCGGGTGATCTCCTGACCGTCTTCGTTTGTTTCCTTGATCTCTTCGATCCATGTTCCGAGAGAAACGGTTATCTTATAGTCCTCGCCCTTGTCCTTTGCGGCCTTGTCGAGAGCGTCCTGTATGAGCTTGAGAGCAGTCGAAGCGTCTTCGCCATCTCCGGGAACAAGGTTGTTCGGGAGAGTGATAGTAAGCGTGCTGTCTTTCCACTTCGCAACGGGAGTAGCGCCCACTGTCGATGAATATTTGAGGTCTATTTCGTATTTGTTTGCAAACTCGCCGGCCTTGTCCGCGGTAAATGTCAGAGCAATATCGTCTGTTACGTCACCGGACTGATTGTACGTCTTGAGAGATATCGTGTTATGTGCCTGAAGAGCCTGTACATCACTGTACGGCGGAAGTGTATCAAATGATACATCGAGCGGGAGAACGCCTTCTTCGAGTCCGACACCGCCCTGTACGATAGCTTCGTTCAGCTTTGCCTCGAAATCATCGAGCGCAGCCTGTGTGTATTCGGTCTTTGCTGTTGAAAGCAGGTTGCCGAAATCGAGGTTTGTTTCCGCCGCAGCTTCGATGTCAGCTTCAAGAGCAGCGTAAGCTTCCTGATAATAAGCGGATTTTTCGGCGTAATTCTCGCCGTATTTCGCCTGTATCGGTCCGAGGACGGTATCCTTGTTATCGCCTGGATATGCGTCGAGGATCTTCTTCTGATATTCCATCAGCGCGTCATGACCGAAGTCCTGATCGAGATCCATGTAGATCGTAAGGCTGGAACCGCTCTTTGTGGCGTAAGGCGTGTCGGAGTTCACTACCGTAAACGAGATGTTGCCCTGTTCGCCGGGGGAGTTCGCGCTTATCGTTATATCATATCCGTTGACCGATTTGGTCGCTGAAGCCTTGTTGTCATCGACTGCCGGCACCTTTATGTTGATGCGCTGAGTCTGTCCTGTCTCTACCTGAGAGGGGTCGCCGGACACGCCGAGAACGACCATACCGTTCGGGTCACAGAGGTTTCCGTAGCTGTCTATGGAGAATTTACCCGCGCGGGTGTAGAATATGTTTCCGGAGTTGTCCATTACCTGGAAGAAGCCTTCACCCTGTAAAGCGCAGTCATAGTAGCTGTCGCTGTATGTGAAGCCGGACTGTGTCATTATCTGGGACACTGTGCCGAGCTGTGCGCCGTAACCTATCTGGGTGGGGTTCTTACCGCCCTGGGTAGCGTCGCCGGAGGAGGCGTTCGCCTTGGTCTGGTAATAAACGTCCTTGAATGTGACCGCGCTGGTCTTATAGCCTGTTGTGTTGACGTTGGAAATGTTGTTTCCTATAACGTCCATTCTCTGGTTATGAGTTTTCATTCCGGCAACACCGGAGTATAATGATTTCATCATAGCGGTAATTCCTTTCTGCAGGCCGCCGCTGCCGTCCGTCTGTCGTTCGGGACGGCTATATCTCTTCCGGAGCGTCTGTCTTTGCTCCTTCGGTCCGATATTATACTATAACGGCGGAATCAATGTTTGTGAATACATTTCCTTTAAGGTCTTCTGCCGATACCGTTGTTATCACGGTATTGTTCTTGACGCTTACGATAAATGCCGTGCTGTCCACAAGGATAAGGCTTTCTTCGCTGCCCTTCTCGGCGGCGAGCTCCACGCCCTTGTTGAGCCTTTCGAGCTTATCGTTCCCGATAACGTCTATCTGTCTGCTTTCAAGACGTTTGATAGCGTGGCTTGAGAATTCGACTTCTTTGCTCCCGAGCTTGCTTTTGAGCTCTTCGGCAAAGTTTGCTGCCTGTTCTCCGCTTCCCTGCACATGTTCGCCCTGTTCATACGAAGGGCGGCTGACACCTGTGGAAACGCTTATCTGACTGCGTCCGGCAAGGTATTCGCTTATAAGCATTTCAACTATCCCTCACTTTTCAGGTATCGTCATTCAAAAAGCTCATAAATGTTGGGGTCGGTTATTTCGCCTTCTTCATCCGGTATATCATCATCGTCGGTCCTTTCGGCTTCGACTGTCTGTGTAGCCTGAGCGGTCTGTGCCTTCTCGGTCGTCTGAGTTGTCTGAGCTGCCTGTACAGGTTCTTCGTCCTCATCTTCGTCATAACCGGAAGCCTTTGCTGCTGGCTGTTCGGTCTCGGTGACCTGTACGACGTCCGTTACGTCATAAGCATATCCGTTCACGATGACTCTTACATTGCCGTTTTCTATCTCGAGGGACGATACCTGGCCCTTGTCGATATAAGTGGCTCCTGTTGCGTCCATGGCCTGTACGGTGACTGTCTTTCCGAGGATACCTGCCGCGAATGCGCCGTAGTCTCCTATTGTGGAAGCCGCCTGATTGCCCTGGTCGTGTACCTGGCTTACTGCGCTTAAATTGTAGCTCTTTCCGTTGATGTTGACCTGAGGTGTTTTGCCGTTTCTTACGAAATCGACGATGCCCGTAACTGCGTCTCCGTCTCCGTCAGTGACTGTAACTGTCTTGCCGACGAGCGAATTTGCGTAGGTCTGGAGCTGTGTGTCGTATGAATCCTGCTGTGCCTGAAGTGCTGTGAAGCTTGCCATCTGGGAAATGAATTCCGTATTTGATGTAGGCTCGAGCGGATCCTGGTTCTGCATCTCCGCTACGAGAAGCTGATAGAAATTTTCCATCGTCACAAGGTCATGCTTCTTGTTGTCGAACATATCCTTGTACTTTTCGTAATTGGTCTGCGGGGAGGCAAGGGAGTCTATCCCTGATGCTGCTGATGCCATGTTTTTCCTCCTTTTCTCAAAGTGTCTGGAGCAGATCGTAGAAGTTTTCGCCCTCTTCGTCGTTCTGCTGCTGTGCGTTGCCGTCGTTTCTGCCGTACGGGTTCTTGCTGCTGCCTTCATAGCTCTGCTGTTCGAACCTTGCGTCTTCCTGTTCGGAGACTATCTGGCATTTTTCGAGCTGTACGCCGCCGTCTCTGAGCATATTCTGCATACTTTCGCTCCTTGATGCGAGTATTGCTCTCGTATCCGGATTTTCCGCGTTGATCTCCACCGAGATCTTTTCGCCGACCGCTATCAGTCTGACCGTTATACGTCCGAGAGCTTCCGGGTTGAGCACCATTGTGAACTCGGTATGATCGCCCTGCATATTCTGTATGCGGTCGAGTATCTGCTCGGCTGTCTGTACTTCCGGCGGGCTGATCTTCATAGCTTCGGGGAACATCGGTTCATTGTCCGGCATATCGGTGTGCATTCTGTCGCTTACGAGCTCTGCCGCCATATGTACCGCGTCGTAGGTCTCGGTCTTCGGAGCCTGCTCCTTTTCGTCCGATACGTCGAAGCGTGTGGTCCCGTTCAGGATATGGTCGAGTTCTCCGGTACGGTCGTTCTGACCCATTCTCTGAGCTATTGCCGCCTGATTTCCTGCGATCTCGGGCATTTCCGGAGCTTCTTCGCCTGTGAACTGTTCGATCCTGAATTCGGTAAGTCCGAGTTCTTTCTTCGCTTCTTCGATAAGTTCGCTGAGCAGCTGTACCGTATCCGTCACGACGATCGTTTCTTCGGGAGTTATCGCTTCTTCGGGGAATTCTTCCGCCGCCATGAGCATTTCGGGCTGGATCGGTCTTGCCGCCGCCTGTATCTCGCGCATGGGCGTACCTGTCGGTATTACCATTGCGGGAGCGTTTTCCGTTGCTTCTTCGGCAAATTCTTCGAGCTTCACGTCGTCTTCCGGCGCTGTTGTGGCCGTGGTCTGCGCTTTCTGCTGAGTCAGTCCCGCTATCACGAGTTCGTCCGTGTTATCTTCGGCTGTCACAGCTTCTGGAGCGATGATGCCGTTTTCGGTCATTGTCGAAAGTATCTCCGTAAGAGCCTCAATAAGGCTTTCGGTATCCTCTTTGTCGATGTCCGTGTCTTTCGGGGCGAGCGTTTTCAGCGCATCGATGAGAAGGTCTGCCGCTTCTGCTCTTGTCGGCTTCTTTCCGGTGATCTCCACTGTCTGTATCACGATCTCGGCTGCTTCTGACATGAGCTTATCGACCACGCCTTCGTCGGGAGCTTTTCCGCTTTCGGCAAATTTCTGCGTGTACGGGTTTTCGCCGGCTGCTTTCTGCATATCCGGGTCCGCCGTCTTTGATGATGCCTTGTCGGCAAATCTGAACTCTCCGCCGGGATTACTTCCCTCCGAAGCTTCACGTCTTGACGAGCCGGAAGTTCCCGCCTGCTTACGGTTTTCGGGATTAACGCTTCCTAAAATGTCGGAAAATCCTCCGCTTGCTTCTCCGTCCTGCGGTCTTGTGCGGTTGGAAGGGCTTACTGTAAGATCCATTGAAACCGCTTTTGTCACCATTTACTGCACCTCCTTCCGTAAATATTCAATTGTCCGTGAGCGCCGCAAGGGCTCTGCGGCAGCTCTGTTTAGGCTCTGAAGCCTTCAGCAAAAGGGCATAGTAACCCTTATACTACTATTAAACTCATTATACACAAAAGCATCACAAAAGTCAATGAAATTTTGTAACTTTTTATGATTTCGGGAAATAAATTTAAATTTTTTGTTACTTTTTCACTAATACGATATGGAGTTTTTGTTACCGTTTGTATCAATTATGAACGCAAAACGTCAATTTTGTTCCGGAATTTTCGTTTCCGGGGAAATATCGTTCTTCGGCAGCCGCCTTCGCATGAATACGAAACACACGAAATGTACAAGAAATGTTATCACCCACGACACCGGGTATGATATGAAAAGCCAGAACTCGGTGTGGAACTCTTCGAGCGTGAATCCCGTGAATATCCACAGTATCCGAAGCCCGCAGGCTCCAAGCAGCGAGACTATCGTCGGCGTGAGCGCATATTCCATTCCCCTTATCGAGCCGACGATACAGTCCATAAGTCCGCAGGTGAAGTAGAACACGCATACGAGGCTCATGCGCACAAGCCCGGCTTCGATGACGTCGGGGCGCTTGTCGTATATGCTTAGAAGCGGTGTGCCGAAGAAATACGCGATATTTCCGAGAACAAGTCCCGTCACTGCCGCGCAGGAGCAGGATATAACGGCTATCCTGTTGATGCGGCTGTATTTTCCGGCGCCGATATTCGTGCTTGTGAAGGTCAGTGCGCCCTGAGAGAATGCGTTCATCGACACCCAGATAAATCCCTCTATGCTTGCCGCAGCGCCGCTTCCCGTCATTACGATCTTGCCGAAGCTGTTCACCGATGACTGTATCACAACGTTCGAGAGCGAGAACACAACGCCCTGAAATCCGGCGGGTATGCCTATCTTGAGCATTTTGCCCACAGTCTGGCTGTCAGGTCTGAGCCTGCGGAACTCGAATTTAAGCGGGCCGTCCTCTTTCATGAGGCAACGCATTATCAGAAATGCGGATATGCACTGGGAAATAACGGTCGCGAGCGCCACGCCCGCAACGTCCATCTGAAATACTATCACGAATATCAGATTGAGTATAACGTTTATTACGCCGGAAACCGTAAGATAATAAAGCGGGCGCTTTGTATCTCCCTTTGCGCGCAGTATCGAGCTTCCGAAATTATATATCAGCATTGCGGCCATTCCCGCAAAATATATTCTCAGATAGACCGCCGACAGCTCTATAGTCTCAGGCGGGTTCTGCATCAGAAGCAAAAGGTCATCCGCAAAGATAACGCCGGCGGCGGTAAGTATGAGCCCGCTGATTATGCTCATGAATACGGCGGTATGTACGGTCCTGCTCACGCGGTCGTTGTCGCCGGCGCCGAGATAGTGCGAGGCAAGAACATTCGCTCCGGTCGAAAGCCCGAGAAACAGGTTGGTCATAAGGTTGACGAGCGCGGCGGTGGATGTTACGGCGGCAAGCGAATTGTCGCTCGCGAAATTCCCGACCACGATAATATCAGCCGCATTAAAAAGCAGCTGCAGTATGCTTGAAAGCATTATGGGCAGCGACAGTTTAAGCAGCTTCGGCAGTATGGCTCCCGACGTCATATCTATGTCGGAAGCCGTTTTTTTCAAAAGATTACTCATGTTTCACATTATTCTTTCTGTGCATTGCAAGAGACAGAGCGGGTCAGAGGCGTATATCACCGTTCCCGCGCGGGGCAGGATCAGACACTGCATATACTATAAAAAATATCTTTTCTTATGCTGACCTGTGCGGAAAAGCAGAATATCGTTCCGGAAATGAGATCAGACAGTATTGCTTTTAATGTGGGTCTGGTTCTCATCTTATTTCAGCGACTTTCCGCCGAAGCCATGGGGCAGGAGCTCATAAAGCGTGTGTTCGTCACTGTTCCCGTCCTTGTCGCAGGATATCACCAGCATATCGGGCGAGAATTCGTACATGAACTGTCTGCATAAGCCGCAGGGCGTGCATTTCTCCGAGGAACTTCCGACCACAGCGACAGCGGCAATGTCGGTCCTTCCGTCGCTGACGGCTTTCGACACCGCAACGCGTTCTGCGCAGATGCCGCAGGGATAAGAAGCGTTTTCGATGTTGCAGCCGGTATATACGCTTCCGTCGGAGCATAAAGCTGCTGCGCCCACGCGGAACTTCGAGTACGGCGCGTATGCGGATGCTCTTGCAGCTGCCGCCGCGTTTATCAGTTTTTTAACATCATTTTTTATCATATCGGGATATCCTTTCGGTTAAGTCTTTTACGCGAAAGTATTATATCATAATTGCCTAAAAATTACAAGTGGTTTTAGTGCACATCTACAAAATTTTTGCGCGGTATTTGCAGGAAGCCGATTTTACCGCTTTTTCCTGTCCGGGACATAAAAAAATCAATAAAAAAGTTTGAAAAAATACTGGAAATCCTGTAAAAAATATGCTATAATATAGATGTTATGCAGAAGAACGGTTATTATCCGCCGTGAAAGGCGGGAAAAGACCGGAGGCTGCGGAACCAAATAAATTTCAGGAGGACAAATCCAATGGCAAAGAAATACTGTTACCTCTTTTCCGAAGGTAACGCAGACATGAGAGAGCTTCTCGGCGGCAAGGGCGCAAACCTTGCAGAAATGACAAAGATAGGACTTCCTGTTCCTCAGGGCTTCACTATCTCCACCGAGGCATGCACACAGTACTATGAGGACGGCAGAAAGATAAACGACGAGATCATGGCTCAGGCTATGAAGGGCGTCGAGGAAATGGAAAAGATAAACGGCAAGAAGTTCGGCGACAAGCAGAACCCCCTGCTCGTTTCGGTACGTTCCGGTGCGAGAGCTTCCATGCCCGGTATGATGGACACAATCCTCAACCTCGGCCTCAATGACGATGTTGTTGCGGCTATGATCGCAGGAAACCCCGACCCGACATTCGAGCGTTTCGTATATGACTCTTACAGACGTTTCATCCAGATGTTCTCCGACGTTGTTATGGAAGTCGGCAAGAAGTACTTTGAACAGCTCATCGACAAGATGAAGGAAGAAAAGGGCGTTAAGTTCGACGTTGAGCTCACCGCCGCTGACCTTAAGGAACTCGCTACACAGTTCAAGGCTGAGTACAAGAAGCAGCTCGGCAAGGACTTCCCGTCCGACCCGATCGAGCAGTTAAAGCTCGCTATCGAGGCTGTTTTCCGTTCCTGGGACAACCCGCGTGCAAACGTTT
>CAMVEM010000012.1 GCA_947166515.1 uncultured Clostridia bacterium
GACCTGACGGTGTTCCGGGCGGGTATGCAGGCCTGCGCGGACAGCCGCGTGGTGTGGGGCGACTGCGAGGTAAACGAGAGCCTCATAACCGGCGAGAGCGACCCCATAAACAAGAAAGAGGGCGATATGATCCTCTCGGGAAGCTTCATCATCAGCGGTGAAGTGCGTGCCGTTGCCGAAAAGCTCGGCGCGGAAAGCTTCGCCAACAAGATAACGAGCGGCGCGAAATACCTCAAAAAAGCCGACTCGAAGATGATGAACGCGATAAACAAGATACTTAAAGGCATCTCCATAATCATCATACCGCTCATGCTGCTCCAGATCGCAAACGGTGTGTTCTGGGCCAAGCCCGAACAGACCTTCAACAACGCAGTGCTGAGCGCGGTCGCCGCTATCATCGCTATGATACCGGAAGGCCTTGTGCTGCTGACGAGCGTGGTGCTTGCCGTGAGCGCGATAAGACTTGCACAGAACAAGACGCTCGTTCAGAACCTTTACTGTATCGAGACCCTTGCCCGCGTGGATGTGCTCTGCCTTGACAAGACCGGTACCATAACCGAGGGCAGTATGCAGGTCACGGAAGTCAAAATGCTCAACGACAGCTCAGGCGTGGACATTAATTCCGCAATGACTGCGCTCACCAACGCGCTTTCCGACACCAACCCGACCTTTATGGCGGTAAAGGAGCGCTGGGGCGAGAAGGCATCCCACAACGTAGTCGCTATCGTGCCGTTCTCGTCCGCAAGAAAGTGGAGCGGCGCGCAGTTCGCTGATCTCGGCACATACGTTATGGGTGCGGGGGAATTCATTCTCGGCAGCAAATATGACGAGATACGCGATACGGTGGATAAGTTCTCCGAGGGCGGAAGGCGTGTGATCCTGCTCGCTCACTCAAAGGATCCGTTCCGTGAAAAAGAGCTCCCCGATGATATCCGCCCCGTTGCGCTCATCGCTATCACCGACAAGATTCGCGCGGAGGCTCCCGCAACTCTGAAATACTTCGCCGAACAGGACGTCGATATCAAGATAATCTCGGGCGACAACCCCGTTACCGGCAGCAACATCGCGCGCAAAGCCGGCGTTCTGAACAGCGATAAATACATCGACGCTACAACAGACGAGCACATCGGCGAGGTCGTGGACGATTACACGATCTTCGGACGCGTCACACCGCCGCAGAAGCTCGAACTCGTCAAGGCGCTCAAAGCGAAAGGCCATACCGTGGGAATGACCGGCGACGGCGTGAACGACGTTCTCGCGCTGAAAGAGGCCGACTGCTCGATAGCTATGCAGAGCGGAAGCGAGGCGGCGCGCAACGTGTCGAACCTCGTTCTTCTCGACAGCAACTTCGCGTCAATGCCCAAGGTAGTCGCCGAGGGCAGACGCTCGATAAACAACGTTGAGCGCTCGGCATCGCTGTTCCTGTCAAAGACCACATACAGCGTCCTGTTCGCGATAATTTTCGTAATAATACAGACGGCGTTCCCGTTCAAGCCGATACAGGTCACGCTGGTGAACACGCTCTGTATTGGACTTCCGAGCTTCCTGCTTGCGCTCCAGCCGAATAAGGAGCTTGTGCGCGGCTCGTTCATCTCTAACGTTATCCGCAAAGCCATACCGAACGGCATCGCGGCGGTCATATCGCTTATGGGCGGACTTATCTGGTGCAGATATTCGGGCTTTACGCCGGATCAGGAAAGCACGGTGCTCGCGTTCGTTCTCGCGGCTGTTTCGTTCATGGTGGTGCTTCTCGCGTGTGACCCGATGAGACCGTGGAAAATAGGCATGATGCTCGGACTTATCGGATTGTTCCTGTTCGGAAGCTTATATCTGGGGTGGTTCTTCTCATACGAGCCGTTCACGGCGGATATGGTATTCGTAACAGCGATAACGGTCATCTGCGGCGCGGTATTCACACTGGTGTTCAATATCTGTGTGAACAAGGTCATAGATATGATAATAAAAAAGAGAAAAAAAGTATCAGTAAATTGATCCCGTTGCAAACAGCGGAAAACAGAAAGGCAATTCCCGAATGGACAAAAAGACGGTGTATATATTTTCTGACGGCGCCTGCTCCGGTAATCCCGGCCCCGGCGGCTACGGCGTGATACTGCGCTATGGGGACAAGGAGAAGGAGCTTTCCGGCGGCGAAGCACACACGACCAACAACCGCATGGAGCTCATGGGCGTTATCACCGGTCTCGAAGCGCTGAAATATCCGTGCAGGGTCATAATACAGACGGACTCGAAATATGTGGTTGATGGCATAGAAAAGGGCTGGGCCAAGTCCTGGCGCGCACACGGCTGGGTCAAGGGCGACAAGAAGCCTGCTCTCAATCCCGACCTCTGGGGCAGGCTTCTCGACCTGCTCGAAATGCACGAAGTAAAGTTCACCTGGATAAAAGGCCACGCCGGTCACCCCGAAAACGAGCGCTGCGATTCACTCGCGGTCGCCGCGCGTGAGAATGTCGCTGACGCTTGAGACTGGGGACACCTTTTGTGACTCGAAGTTTTCTCCTTTATGCGCGCGTCGTGCGCGCTTTTGGAAAACTTCTTTACCACCTCCCAGCGGAACAAAAGGTGTCTGTCGGTCAGCCCTCTCTGTGGCTTTTGCCTTGCAAAAGCTCCACCTCGCCCGCTGGCGGGGAGATTACCCCCAGCCCCCCTTTCCAAAAAACTTTACACATTTGATTTATAACTTTTGGCAATCAAAAATGGCTGTGCAGAAAATAATCCTGTGCGGTCTTTTTGTTATGTAACAGAAGAAGTGTAGAGAAAAACAAATCAGGGAAAAACGCAGCGCAGCGTCTCACCCCAATGCAACGTCCAGCATCATCATAACAGTGAAGCCTGCAGCAAATGAAACAGCTCCGATATGCGAGCCGTCGCCTGTTGTTCCCGGGATAAGCTCCTGCGCAACAACATAGATCATAGCTCCTGCAGCAAAGCTGAGCAGGTACGGCACAGCGGGGATAACAAGTCCCGCCGCTGCAAGAGTTATCAGCGCCGCGACCGGTTCGACCGCTCCGGACATCGCCCCGGCTGCGAATGCCCGCCGACGGTTCAGACCTCCGGCATGGAGCGGCATCGAGATTATCGCTCCCTCGGGGAAGTTCTGTATGGCAATTCCTATCGCGAGAGCGGCCGCAGATGCGGGTGTGATATCACCGCTGCCATAGATAAGACCGGCATAAACGAGCCCGACGACCATTCCCTCGGGTATATTGTGCAGCGTTATCGCAAGGAACATCAGCGATTTCTCCGAATGGACGGAATCCTGCCTGCTCCCCGTATCAGCGCTGAAACGCTGTATCGAGATGTCCAGCAGCATTATGAGAAGCACACCGAGCATGAATCCCACAGCAGGCGGTATGAATGCAAGCTGCCCCATTTCACCGCGGCAGCGCTCAGTTGCAGGTATAAGAAGGCTCCACACGCTCGCAGCTGTCATCACTCCACCCGCAAATCCCGTCAGCAGACGCTCAGTGCGCTTACCGAACGAGCCGCGCATAAAAAACACGCACGCAGAGCCAAGGGTCGTTCCCAGAAGCGGCACAAGTATTCCCGCAGCAGTTCCGAGCTCCATTTGCTTTCCCTTCTTTCAGACAGTTTTTCTTCATTTTATTCCGGTTGAAGGATTTTTGACACTTGTCAAAGAATAACAGGAGGGGTGTGGGGAGCTCCGCTCCCCACATGAGAAAAAAATAGCCCCTCCCCTACGGCAGGAAGCCGTACAGAAGGTTTCCAAAAGCGCGCATCAAAAAAACCTTCGATTTAGTGGGAGGGGTCGGGGTTAGGGCTCGATAAATATATGATACATTATATCACCGCACGTCGCTTATTTCAAGAATCGCCCCGACCATATTATCCGCAAATAAAATCTGAATAAAAAAGCGCTGTAACTGTTGAAATATTTTGGAAAATATGTTATAATATTATCCGGAAGCATACAGCGCAGACTGTCTGCTTCATCATCAGTCTGTTATTACCGCATAAAGGAGCATATCATGATAAGATTTAAGGAAGAAAAAGGCTGCCTTACCGCAAGGCTCAGAAACGAAACGATACGCATTGAAGGCTGGGGAAAGAACGCCCTGAGAGTCCGTGCAACTCTGCTCCCGCAGATGCCCGCTCACGCTCATGCACTCACCGAGGAAGTACTCCACGAAGCAAAAGTGACCATAGACCAGAAGAATGAATGCGCCGAGATCACCAACGGCAGACTAAAAGCCACGATGAACAATGTCGGCATAATCTGCTTCTACCGCGATGATAAGCTGATCTTACAGGAATATTACAGCTGCTACGGCGGCTCTATCAGAAAGCACCCTATTTGCTATAAACTTATCGGCAGAGAGTATAAGGGCAATTCCTCCGACGATTTTAAGATCACCGTCCGCTTTGAATCCGACCCCGATGAAAAACTCTACGGTATGGGACAGTATCAGATGCCGATACTCGATCTCAAAGGCTGCACGCTCCCGCTCGAACAGAGAAACTCACAGGTCACGATCCCGTTCGTCATCTCCGACCGCGGCTACGGTATGCTTTGGAACAACCCTGCGACCGGCGAAGCGTCGTTCGGAAAGAACATCACAAAGTGGATCTCGACCGAATCCGATATGATAGATTATTGGATCACTGCGGATGAAAAGCCCGCCGACCTTGTCCGCAACTATACCGAGTGCGTCGGACGCGCGCCGGCTATAAGCAAAAATTATCTCGGACTGTGGCAGTGCAAGCTCAGATACCGCACTCCCGACGAGGTGCTTGAGGTAGTAAGAAAGTATAATGAGCTCGGCATACATCTCGATGTTATTGTTATTGACTTTTTCCACTGGACTTATCAGGGCGACTGGAAGTTTGATGAAAAATACTGGCCGAAAGATAAGCTAAAAGCTATGATCGACGAAATTCACGCTCTCGGCACAAAGATAATGGTGTCGGTATGGCCGTCTGTCGATAAGAGAAGCGAGAATTACTATAAAATGGAGCAGTACGGGCTCATCAGCTCGACCGACATCGGCTCGCTCCAAACCTATGACTATCAGGGCGACTGCGCGACTGTGGATTTCTTCAATCCCGAAGCTCAGGAATTCGTATGGAGCGTCTGCAAAAAGAACTACGCGGATCTCGGCATAGACCTGTTCTGGCTCGATAATTCCGAACCCGACAGCGTCTGCTACGATTTCGAGAACTTCCGCTATTATTCCGGCAGGGGCTCAAAGGTCGGCTGCGAATATCCGAAGATGTATCTCAAAGCGTTTTATGACGGAATGAAAGCGTCCGGAAATGACGATTTCGTGAACCTCGTGCGCTCCGCATGGGTCGGAAGCCAGAAGTACTGCGGACTTGTCTGGACAGGTGACATACAGAGCAACTTCGAGTCGTTCAGAGACCAGGTGATCGCAGGTCAGAGCATGGGACTCGCCGGAATACCGTGGTGGACGACCGACATCGGCGGCTTCATGACCGACAAGTGGGACGACCCGGACTTCATCGAACTTCTGATACGCTGGTATCAGTTCGGCGCGTTCTGCCCGATACTGCGTATGCACGGAAACAGAGGCCCCGACTGGGATATCCCCGCACTTGATGATCGTGATTTCGGTGGCGGATATCTCTACACCGGCCACCCGAACGAGATCTGGAGCTACGGCGACGAGTGCATGAACATAATGAAGAAGTACCTCGATATCCGCCTCTCGATGAAGGATTACATATACGGGCTTATGAAGGAAACTTCCGAGACCGGAGCTCCGCTCATAAGAACGATGTTCTATGAGTTCCCGGACGATAAGAAGTGCTGGGAGCTCCCGGACCAGTATATGTTCGGAAGCGATTATCTCGTTGCGCCCATACTCGAACTCGGCGCAAGAGAGCGTACCGTTTATCTGCCCGTCGGCAAGTGGGAATCCCTCGAAGACAAGAAGATATATGAGGGCGGTCAGACTGTGACCGTTCCCGCACCGCTCGATGTGATGCCCGTGTTCAGGAAAGCTTAGTCGCTGACGCTTGAGAGCAGGTCGCTTGCGCTCGAGATCGGGGGAAACCTTTTGTGAACAAAAGGTTCTCCCCCGAACCCCTTTCCAAAAAACTTTACTCGCTTCGCAATTTAATTTCAGAGTTTTATCAAAATCAGAAAGCACAGAGCGTCAGAGACATTCTGTGCTTTTTTATAAAAAAGACTGCGAAAAACCGACCGCTCGTTGCGTCTAATGGATGAAAAGCAAATTTGCAGAACAACGGAGGCTCCGAAATGAACAATGATGCCGACAGCTACCGCCGCTACATTGAAGGCGACGACAGCGGACTTGCCGAGATAATAGAACACTATGACCGACGTCTTTCACTGTACATAAACAGCATAGTGAAAAATATCTGCCTCGCAGAAGAGATAATGCAGGAAACATTCGTGAAGCTCGCCGTGAAAAAGCCTAAATTCAGCGGAAAAAGCAGTTTTGGAACATGGCTCTTCGCGATAGCACGCAACTGCGCTCTCGATCATCTCCGAAAAAGCGACAGATTCACCGAACTGCCCGAAACAGAAGGTTTTCTCTTGTCCGACGAGGAGGATATCGAAAAAGACATTCTCAGAGAAGAGCAGAAGATCGAACTCCACAACGCGATGAAAAAGCTTACCCCGGATTATTCACAGGTGCTCTATCTGAAGTATTTTGAGGAGCTCGACACTTCCGGCATCGCAACGGTCATGAAAAAAACATCCCGTCAGGTCGGCGATCTGCTGTACCGTGCAAAAAACGCTCTGAAAACAGAGCTGGAAAGGTCAGGTTTTGAATATGAAGACTTCTGAACAGATAACATACACAGTGCTCGCGATGCGCGACAAACAGCTCGCCGAGCAGAAAAAAAGAAACGCGAAGATATTAAGGTTCGCACCGATAGGCGCAGCCGCAGCGATAGCAATTACCGCAGGTGTTGTGATAGCCGCAAATTCTGCAAATAATATCGGAACCTCGGATCCCGCATCTTTAACCAATACGACCGAGTCGAAGGCGTATATCGACCCGTATATTATGACCGAACCAATGCCGGAAAACAAGCCCACTACTGTATGGAACGGCGCCGCCGAGACTACGGCTCCCGCCTACGCGCCGGATACTAAAAACGAAACAGCGGGCGGCGAGGAAACAGGCACCGAAGCTACCGCTGCAGCAACTGCCGTTATGACGACCAGCGCAAACGGAGACGGCGGAGCTCCGCAGACATCGGTCGCAGCGGAAACTGCCGCAGATACCACCGCCCCGGCAGACGAGGTCCATATGCCGGTCAAGCCGGCCGCACGCTGGGAAGACAGGTCTATGCCGCAGAGATTCAACTGGTTCAATTTAAGCCAGACTGAGCTCGACGAGTATTGCTACACCGGAAAAGCGGTCGCTTCCGCAAGTGTCGGTGAAAGCCGCGGCGAGATAAAAATGACCGGATTTGATTATTACGACGATGCAAAGGAATACGAAACGACCGCGGAGCTCTTCACGATAAACAGCATCTCCGAAAGCGCCGCGTATGCGGTGAAATTTGACGGTGACAGCGGATATTACATCTTCAAGCACAGATCAGGCTACAAGCCGTCAACTCTCGGTCAGCTCATTGATGACACCGACCTGCTGAACAACATCACGTTCGACAAGATCTATTTAGTCAATACTTACGACGGTCAGAACTCTATGGAATACGATCCTATATCTGTTGACAGCGAAAAGACGGCGCTGATAAAACAGCTCCTTTCCGACTGCCGTGACTGCAAGTGCGAGATAAAGGACGAATTCTGGGAAACACAGTCTTACACGGTATCGGTAAACGTTGATCTTCTCGGCGTGGAGAACAGGTCACTCGCATTCTTCGACAGCGGATATATGATGACAAACATCATGGAATACGGCTACTACTTCTATATCGGCGCTGACAAAGTGGCACAGCTCAGAGCGGCACTCGGTCTGAACGACGCGGTTCCGCACGCTGTGGCAGAGCCTATCCAGCCCACATATAACTCCCCCAGCGGCGAGGAAACTACTCAGCCCGCGCACGAGCCGGGAGAAGTCGTGTCCGAAGCTCACGGCCCCGTAGTTGAAGGTCCGTCAGAGGGTCCCTCAACGACCACAGCACCTGCAACACCTGGTGTAGTAATGGTCATAACATCGGAAGAGTGATTTATACCCTACCCCCTACCTCCTCCCTTTAGGGAGGGGGTTGGGGGTAGGGTAAACTTTTTCTTGACTATCCCGCAGAAAAGTGATATAATTGCCATATTGCATCTGAAAGGAGAAACGCTCTTGAACAGACAGCCAATATGCGCGGCGATACATGATATGTCCGGCTTCGGACGCTGTTCGCTCGCGGTGATAATACCGGTGATTTCGGCTATGGGGATACAGTGCGTGCCTGTGCCGACAGCGGTGCTTTCCACACACACCGGCGGGTTCACGGACTTTGTGTTCCGGGATATGACCGATTTTATAAACCCGTGCCGTGAGCATTACAAAAAGCTTGGCATTAAGTTTGACGCGATATACAGCGGTTTTTTAGCTTCCGAAGTACAGGTGGACAGCTGTCTTAAATTCTTTGAAGCATTTCCGGACGCAAAAAGGATAGTTGACCCTGTAATGGGCGAGGACGGCGTAAAATATCAGACCTACACGCCGGAACTCGTAGCGCGCATGAAGGAGCTTGTCCGCAAGGCTGATGTTATCACTCCCAATCTTACCGAAGCTTCTATGCTGCTTGATGAAAAATATCCGGAAAAGCTGTCGGAAAAGGAAACGCGCGGCTGGCTCGAACGGCTGTGCAGAATGGCGGTTTCTGCGGTCATTACCGGAATACCGCTTGATAACGGCGAGCACGCGAATGTCTGTCTCGACGGAAAAACAGGTGAATATACCTTTATCAGCTGGGAGCCGCTTCCGGCGTCGTTCCCCGGGACGGGCGACATTTTCGCGTCTGTGCTGACCGGAAAGCTGATAGCGGGCGAAAGTCTGTCGGACGCAGCAGAAGCCGCAACAGATTTTGCGCATCACGCGGTCGAAGTGACCATGGACAATGGTCAACCGACACGAAACGGCGTTGAGTTTGAAAGAATATTATCGGATTTGATAAATTGACATCCCCCACCCCCGACCCACTCCCTTGAAGTTTCCTTAGTTGCGCGCATCGTGCGCGCTTTTGGGAAACTTCTGTAAGGCATCATGCCTTACGGGGAGTGAGCTATTTTTATTTCTCATGTGGGGAGCAACCGAAAGGGATTGACAAAATGACTTCGATTTGCTACAATCTGACAGGCTACAGGCGCGTAAACTGTGCTTTTTTGTCATACCCGAATACAGGAAATACTATGCTCGTTACCGCTGAATAAGCTGCGGCGGGCTTTTTTGCGTTTGGAAAGGACGGTATATATGAAAAAACTACGAAAACGCATAGTAAGCATAATGACCGCGGCGGCGAAGGACAATGTATCGGGCAAGAAAGCAATGACGGCACTTTACAGATATTATGTCGCGGCGATCAACTATAAAGCCATTCATAACAGTTAAGAAGGAGGTAAGGTCAATGGAAAAGTATGTTTCGCCCACAATTGAAATAATAATGTTCGAGACAGAGGATATCATCACTACAAGTAATAACGATCCTATAGAAACGCCCGAGAACTAATGATACTGATACCGCACCCTGCTCATTCCGGAGGGTGCGGTGTTCTTTGGAGGGTTTATGAAAAAAATGATTACAATTGCGGCTTTGCTGTGCGTTCTCGTTACGGCGGGATGTGGTAATGAGTCGTCACAGAACACAGAAACAACGACCACAGCCGCAGGAACAACCGAGGAGCGTATGTCGGTCAGTATCATTCTTTCGGATTTTAAAGGATCAGAAAAAAACGAACATGACGGAAAACTGCCTGTTTTGGATCCCGATGACGAGTCGGATATTACCATTACTGCTGCACATATCGTTGGAGAGACAACGAAAGCATTACCGGAATCGGCAGCCGATACAACGACAAGGACTGCTGTTACGGCAGCACAGACAGAAAATACCAAGGCGGCTGTCGAAAAGGCGGTCACCGCCACGGCAAAGAGAACTGTTGATACTTTGGTGGACGCCACGACATCGGCAGGCGCAACACAGCAGCAGTCAGCAGAAACAACTATCTCACAGCCTGCACCGATTACCTCAAAAGTGGGTTCGACCAGCGCTCCGGTGATATCATCTTCCACGTCAACCTCCGCAACAACAATAGCGCAAACCACTACGACAACAACTTCATCGGCATCGCAGACAATAAATACGCAGGACACCACATCAAGCGGAGATATCGAGCTGCCTGAAATATGAGCCAGATTATGACAAAAGGAAGTCTTTCGCAGCTTCCTTTTTATTATTTTAAAAATCGCGGTTAAAGGGGCTTTCAGCACTATACCCGTATAATATCACTGCCTGTGCATATGAGACGGCTTAAAACGCAAAAATTCCTCGGTTTTCGCCCCGAAATGATACAGTATATCGATCCTATCAATCGAATCGAACATTAACAGTTTTATTCAAGCATCCCATATACGGAACACTCGGTGCAAACCCTATTGACGTCGTGATTTTTTCCTGATATAATGTACTCACGCGAACGAAAATTCATACAGGGTAAGCATTGAACGGCCGGTATTTTTTACGATCCCAGCGCTCAACGGGAGTAACGAAAAGGTACTGTTGACAAACCTCTCAATTTCACTCGACAAAAATCGCTGAATATGCTATAATAGTAGTAGTAAAAAGCGAGGGATGTTGAATACTGAAAAAAGATACTGAAAAACAGATGAAACTGTTCTCAGGGACACTTGAAGAATTAATGCCGAAAGATCATTTTCTTCGCGATCTGGACAGGCTCGTGGACTTTGATTTCATATATGAAAAAGTCGAAAATATGTATTCCAAAACCGGTCGTCCGTCGATAGATCACGTAATTCTGATAAAAATGCTGCTTATCGGATATCTTTACGGCATTGATTCCGAGCGCAAACTTGAACAGGAAATTCAGATAAACATTGCATATCGCCGGTTTCTTGGAAGTGATCTTGATGAGCGCGTTCCCGATCACTCTACAATATCGCAGCTGCGCCGCCGGAAATTTGCGGGCGAAAAGAAACAGCTTTATCTGACTTACATACAGAAATATAAAAATCAGGAGATAAAATGGAAAACACAAAAAATCCGCTCGGGTATGAACCGGTAGGAAAGCTTATGCTGAAATTTGCCGTGCCGAGCATAATAGCAATGCTCGTCGGAGCGCTTTATAATATAGTTGATCAGTTCTTTATCGGTCAGACAGTGGGCATAGACGGAAATTCCGCAACAAACATAGCTTTCCCGCTTACGACGATGTGTTTGTCGCTCGCCCTGCTGTTCGGAATAGGCGCCGCAAGCTGTTACAACCTCTCGCTCGGAAAGGGAGAACACGAGAAAGCGCCGTTCTTCATCGGAAACGCGGTAGTTATGCTGCTGCTGAGCGGCACCGTGCTGTGCCTATTTGCAGAAATATTTCTTGAGCCGCTGCTCCGGTTGTTCGGTTCGCCCGAAAACGTCCTGCCATACGCCAAGGACTATGTAAGCGTCACCGCGATAGGCTTCCCGTTCCTTATATTCACTACAGGCGGCGGTCATCTCGTCAGGGCGGACGGAAGTCCCGGGATGACGATGTTCTGCAATATCATCGGAGCAGTAATAAACACGGCTCTTGACGCGCTGTTCGTGTTCGGATTCGGCTGGGGAATGACCGGCGCCGCCGCGGCGACCATAACGGGTCAGATCATCTCGGCTTCGGTCGCTTTCTGGTATATAATGTTCAGATTCAAAACATCAAAGCTCACGCGCACTCACTTTATACCAAAAGCATCATATATTCTGAGAATAGCGTCCATTGGCCTCGCGTCCTTCTGCAATCAGCAGGCAATGATGGTGGTCCAGATAGTGCTCAACAATTCACTGAAATATTACGGCGACCTTTCGCCTTACGGCGCCTCGATCCCCACAGCCTGCGCAGGCATCATAATGAAGGTGAACCAGATAGTATTCTCATTTTCGATTGGTCTCGGACAGGGCAGCCAGCCTATCGAGAGCTTCAACTACGGCGCAAGAAAATATCCCCGTGTGCGCAAGGCTTATCTGCTTGCGGCTGTGATAAGCTTTTCTGTCGCACTGATAGCCTTTGTGTTTTTCCAGACGATCCCGCGGCAGATATTGTCGATCTTCGGCGAAGGGACTGACGAATACTTTGAGTTCGGAGAGAACTTTTTCAGGATATTCCTGTTCTTTGTTCCGATAGTAAGCTTACAGCCGGTGACATCAACGTTCTTTACCTCGATTGGAAAACCTGTCAAGGGAGTGATCCTGTCTCTCACAAGACAGATAATATTCTTCCTGCCGCTTCTATTGATACTTCCGCTCAGCTTCGGCATCTATGGTATAATCTATACCGGACCTGCCGCCGATCTGCTTTCCGGCATAACCACAGTTGTCATGGCTCTGCTCGAATTTAAAATAATGAGCCGTCTCGAAAAAGAAGAAGCAGAAGCATAGACAGAAACGTTAAAATTGCGCAGACATAAAAAATATAAAAACTATTGAAAAATACAGCAAATTGTGATATAATATCATATATGCAGTATCATGTACAGATTTCGAAAGGAAAACAAAATGGCTGACAACAAGAAAAAATTCCCTGTAAACAATAAAAATAATGAAGCAAACAAGAAACCGGAGAACGTATTTCCTGATCTTAACAACGAAGCGCTCGTAAAAACAATGGAGGCTCTTAAGAAAGAAGAGACCCGCGAGACACAGTCCGCGTTCATAGAACAGGCGGTGACCGCGAGATTCTTCGCTCCCGTTGATGTAGTAGACGCCGACGGAAATATGCTGACCGGAAACGGAAAAATAGATATCCCGCCGGATGCAAAGTTCAACTTCAAGCTTATCGAAAACGCAAAGGGCGAGCGCTATTTCGCAGTATTCACCGATATAAACGAATTCCAGAAATGGAACAAAAAAGACCGCGTTAATACGATAGTTGTTGTATTCCCGCAGATAGCTCAGCTTGCATTGGAAAAAACAGCGGATGTAAGCGGATTTGTTATCAATCCCATGTCTCAGAATATAATCTTCTCGCAGGAAGCAATCAGCCATCTGCTCGGCGCTATGAAGCAGTTCGCAGAGATGCAGAAAGCAAATGCGGAGGCAGGAAACAACGGAGAAGCTCCCGCAGCGGAAGCACCTAAAAGAGAGCTGCTGTTTGGCAAGCCGAACAATGTTCCGGAGGCTGTCCTCGGCGCGTTCAGAAAGAGACTGATAAAATCTCCCGAGGTAAAGGAAGCCTACTTCTGCATGATGAAGGACGGCGAGCAGGAGCTCTATCTGTTCGTTATAGATGTTGATGCGGACAATGACAAAGCAAAGGCTATCGGCGAAGATCTCTGCAGCGCGGCGAAGATGTTCCTCACAAAGTTCCCGATAATAGCGGCTCCGCTGAACTCACCTTTCGGCGAGGGCGCAAAGAAGGTCGGCGAACCGTTCTATACAAAAGAATGATTATGAAGATATGACAAGTGCGTTCCCCGTTTTCCGCGGAGAACGCATTTCTTTTTTTGCCTTTTGTGGGTTCTGACCCACCATGCTCAGAACAGGAGGGGTGTGGGACGAAGCAAAAAAGCCCCCTTCCCTTGAGGAAAGGGGGAAGGGGGTGGGATAATTCTCTTACCCTGTTTTTCTTCCGCAGAAAAGTCCGAATTCGCAGTAATCACAAGCGTTTGCGCCGGACGGGCAGGCGCTTGTCATTCCCGCTGCAGCTTCCGCTGCTTTTGAGCCGATATATGAACGGCAGTAGGACTTTATCGCATTATATACTTCCGGAGTGACCTCTGTCGTGTTGATATAGCCTTTACCGCGTTTGGGACCGAACCGCGCGGTGAGATCGGCTGTTATCGCGTCGATATCCGCTTTTTCGGGGGAATCGGACAGTATCAGCCCGGAGAGCGAATGCTCCGACATATAGTTCTGCATACTCTTGGCGGCTTTTTCTTTCGTATCGCTTCCGTCAGAGCTCTCATAGCTTATCTTTCCGAACGGCAGATACATCACCGATGACGGATAAGCGCCCTCGGCCTCGCATATTCCGAAAAGATAAAGAAGCATCTGCAGATTCTCGCCCCTGTATATATCATCGAGCTTAAGCTCTGGCTTTCCGTGTTTGTAATCAACAACTCGGATATATTTTTTTCCGTCCTTTTCCATGCTGTCTATACGGTCACATACGCCGTATATCGTAATATCGCCGAAATCAAAGCTCAGCTTGTGTTCGAGCGCTTCGGGATAAAATCCGCTCAGCTTTGTCTCGTCCCGTATGCGCACGGCAGCCTTTACTGCATATATACCTAATCTTTTCAGCAGATATGAAAATCTCTCCGCACCTCCGAAGCCGCCGAAGTAATTCTCGCGCTCAAATATCGCGGTGCTTTCCGCAACGTGCGCGGCGATATCGGCGTCTGTCAGGGCAATGAAATCCTCGCGCTTTCCGCGGTGATCGCTCAGGAGCCGCTGCAGACAGAAATGCACCACTGTTCCGACAAGCTGAACGCTTATGTCACGCTCGCCGTCATCGCGCAGCCCGAGTCCGTATTTGCAGAAAAACGCGAATTTGCAGCGCCCGAGCTGTGTTATCGCAGTAGGTGAATAACTGCTGAGCTTCAACAACCTTTCGGCGTGCTCCTTGCTTATGATCCTGCGGTCGGTGAATTTGTATTCGCCGGAAGCGCTTTTCAGCATATCTCTGAAGCTCTTCGGGACAAGCTTTATGAGCTCGCGGCGTTCCGCGGTTTTTGAGCGGTCGTTGTAAATCGCGGCAAGATAGCGCTCGGCAGATTTCTGCGTGCGGCAGTAATGCTCCGCACCGTATGTGTCCGCGCCATCAACTGAAATGTGGGCTTTTTCGCATATCTCAGCGATGTGTCCGGACGGCTCGGGATAATTCCCGCTGCCGTTCAGCAGAGAATAGGTGAGATAGAGCTTCTGCTCCGGTATATTCAGGCAGCGGTAAAGTGTGAACTGCTCCTGTGAATACCGCGATAGCCTGTCCGATGTTACCGGTATGCCGAGCAGGGAGAGCTGTTCGCTCTCCGACGCGGTGAAAACTGCGGAAGTCCTCGCGGGCGGCGGCATTACGCCGCTGCTGTTTCCGCAGATGAACAGATATTTAACTCTGCCGAATCTGCTGCGTTCAGGGTCTCCGACCGTGACTGCATCAAGCACCTGCGGCGGCTTCGAGACGGTCTCGGACGTGAATATCTCGGTAAGTATCTCCGTAAATTCCGCCAGCGGGAGCGTGCAGCCCGCGAGCGCTTTATGAGCCGACTCGAACACTGTCACCGTATCGTCCCATATCTCGCTGTATTCATCGAGCTTCGCGCGGTCAACAATGATATTGCCCTTCTCGTCGCGGCCAATGATGCATTTCCCGTAGATCGTGCGGTAAATATCCATTTTGTCGCAGATAAACGAACAGAGCTGCTTCGTCATTTCCGCGCCGTCGGAATCCTCAAGACTGTTTTTCAGCTCGGTGAGCGGGTCTATGATGCTTCTGCGAAGAGCTTCAAGGCTTCCGCCGTTATCGAGCTTTTCGGGGAATTCTTTCAGCCAGTCACGCTTTCGCAGATCGTATGTCCTGCAAAGCTTTTCGAGGCTGTCGGTCTGTATATTGCTGATGACTTTTCCGTCGGAGTGGCGCACAAATCCGCTCTTTACATATCTCAGTATATCTTCGGTACCAAAAGACAGCGCTTTCAGCGTATATATCGCGAACCGCACGAACGACTTCGTTATCAGCGGCTCGGGGATATCCGCAAACGCAGGTATATCGTATCTTTTCATAGCGCTTCCGAGTATGCGGACATATTCGGAGCCCGGTGCTATCACCGCAATGTCGCGGCAGCGCGCGCCGCCGTCCATGAGCGAGCGTATCTCTGCGCATATCCAGTCGCATTCCTGCCACATATCGCGGGCTTCTGTGATCTGTATATCCTTGCATTCACGGTATTTCCGGCGCATCACGGTGATGTTCTTTTCGCCGTCGCCTGCGAGCTGGCCGATAAGCCTGTTCACCGCGTCGAACTTTCTGTCCTTACATTCGGGATAGTCGCAGGTCAGCGCGACTGTGACATTGTCCGCCTTTGACAGCAGCGTGCGTATGAAGCCCGTCTGGTTTCCGGAGAAGCTGTCAAATTCATCAAAGAATACCTCATATCCGTCGAATATGTCGGTCTGCGAAATTATCTCAGCAGCGCGGCGTATATCGTCGAGCCTGTCGTCAAAATTTTCTGTCAGTATGCAGTCGTAGGCAGTGTATATCGCCGAGATGTCGTTAAGCTTTCCTGCAAGCACGTCGGAGACGAATGTTTCCTCCGCGAGACGTTTGCGCAGCTCCGCAGGTGATATTCCCGCTCCGCGCATATCGCTCATCATACCCAGCGCGAAGGACGGAAACCCCTGCTTCGCCGCCTGTCTGCGGTAATATACGAGCTCGCCGTTTGCGGAGCATTCCTCAAGCGCGCGCTTCATGACGATATGCTTCGCGATATCGTCGGCGTATTCCTTTGTCTTACCATAAAGGTGAAGTATTTTCTGCGCCTCGCGCGAGAACATCGTGACGCGGACGTTCCGCGAAAATTCATGCGGGACGGTCTTATATACAAGTTTTTCGGCTTCAAACGAGAACTGGTCAGGCACAAAAAGGACAGCCTTACCGCCGCTCACGGCAGTTTCGGCTATCCTTTTAAAAAGCTCTGTGGTTTTTCCTGTTCCCGCTTCTCCGCAGATTATGTTGAGCATAGAGAGTCTCCTTTGAGAGTATGCACAGATAACGCTTCGCTCAAGATTGGGGGAAACCTTTCTTGTGTCGGAAATTTCTTTTATGACCGCATCGTGCGGTCTTTTGGAAATTTCCTGCACGGCATCGTGCCGTGAACAAAAGGTTATCCCCTACGACAGGATGTTGTACAGAAGGTTTCCAGAACGCCGCAAGGATGCGGCGATAAAAGAAACCTTCAGCAGACCCCTTTCCAAAAACTTTACATTTTTTACATGTATAGTGCTATATTCCGCTTCGCGCGCGGGAACACATTATTCATCCTCTCGCGCTGAACATTGTATATTTTTCGGAATTATCGTAAAGTCCCGCGTATGTGAAGCGTTCGCGAAAGAACTCAAATACTGCGAGCTTGGTAACAGCTTCTTCACTCATGCGGCTGCTGTTTTCCCCGTTTATGTCGCATTCGTTCATAAAGTCCTTCCTGAGATCGCGAAGGCCGCTTGACTGCGCTTTCAGTGCATTTATCGAGTTCTGCGCTTTCTGTATGAAATCGCTCTCGGTACGGTCTGTCTTATGTATCAGCAAATTGTCGGACACTGTAAGAGCTTCGCCGGTAATGCCTGACATTTCTCCGAACATTTCAGCATAAGCGGCGAAATCCTCTTTTGTTGCTGCATTGGCCTTTATTGCGGCAGCGCTGTTTTTTTCTTCGTCCGATAACGGAGAAACTATCTTGTCTATCATGGACTGAACGTCTTCGAGACGTTTTTCTATGTCTGACCCGCTGACAGTTTCGCCAGCATCGTTTGTTATGCTCCCCGACGCCTGTATTTTTTCGCGCATAGAAAGAAGATCCGATTTCTGCGTTTCGAGCGCGGAGAATATCCCGATATCCTCTTCCTCGCGCTTTATAGCCTGCTGAACACGTCCCTGCATCTGGTAATACGCATTGAGAGCGAGCTCTGTTCTGTCGGAGCCGGAGATACCACTGACTCCTCTGATGAGATCGCGGTTCTCACGTTTTACGACCTGTGCGAGTTTATGAGAAAATTCGTTATCAGGACGCGTCGAAAAGACCTCGGTGGTCTCTTCTCCCGCGGTCACAAAAAACGGTCTGTCTTCGTTGACGTTATCTGCTGTTTTCTGAGCGGCGTTTACCTGTGCCTGAGTTCCGCCCAGCCTGTTTATATCTGCTGCTAAATTCATTGAGAGTCCTTTCCCGCATCAAGCAAACAATTTATACCAAATATCGTTATCGCTCCCTCGCATCCGTCGGGGAGACGATGACGAAGTTTTAAACTATTCTTATATCTCTAATATCGGCAGAAATCTCAAAAACTTTAGCAATTTACAGAAATTTTTGGTGTATGTCAACCAGAAGAGTTTCAGGAGGGTTGGAGAGAGGGGGTTCGGGGGAGAGAGGAAGGGAAACTCATTTCCACTCTGGAATTGGGGTTCTCTTTCTCTTTCCCCCGTTCTCAAGCGCAGCGGCAGGTCTCACTTTCCGACGCAGAATCTTCTGAACACCTGATCTACTACAGTCTCGCTTACCTGCTCACCGGACAGCTCGTAGAGCCTGTCAAGCGCGTTTTCGCACATTATCCCGACTGCGTCGAGAGTAACTCCCGATATGAGCGCGGTGTACGCCTCGTTCACGAAATCACGCGCTTCGGCAGCGCATTTGCGCTGGCGCTCATTTGCAATAAAGCCTGTGCTGAGGTCGAGACTTCCGATGTCGGAAACTTTTTTCACTGCATCAGCGATGATAAGCTTTGAATCATCATCCTTGGCGCTTAGCTTTACTATATTTTCGAACTTCTCTTCAAGGCGCGAGATGTCCGCCTTCTCTTCAAGATCGGATTTGTTTACTATGCATATCACGCGCTTCCCGTCAAGCTTTGAGATCAGCTTTTCGTCGTCGTACGAGAGCGGTCTGCTCACATCGAAAACAGCAAATACCAGCGCCGCTTCGCCGAGCTTTTTCAGCATACGCTCAACGCCCATGCCCTCTACTACGTCGCTCGTGTCGCGTATCCCGGCGCAGTCCGCGAGCCGGAGCATGATCCCGCCGAGCATCACTGTTTCTTCCACAATATCGCGCGTGGTTCCCTCAATATCTGTGACAATGCTGCGCTCGGTGCCGGTGAGCAGGTTCATGAGCGTGGATTTTCCGACGTTCGGGCGTCCGACTATCGCGCAGGGAAGTCCCTCGCGCAGTATCTGCCCTTCGCCGTAGCTCGCAAGCAGCCCGTCAAGCGCGCTGAGCACGCTTTTCAGCTTCGAGGGGGCGAGATCGCCGTTGAACTCGTCCTCCATTTCGTCCGGGTAGTCTATCCATGCCTGTATCAGCGTTATTATCGAGAGAAGCTCGTCCGCGCAGCTCTTTATCCTGCGGTAAAGCGAGCCTTCGCGCTGAGCTCCGCTGCACAGCAGAAACTGCTCATTCTGCGCGGATATAAGGTCGGCGACAGCTTCCGCCTGCGTGAGTGACATCTTGCCATTAAGCAGCGCGCGCTTGGTGAATTCCCCGGCCTGCGCGGGTACGGCTCCCGCAACGTAAACAGCTTCAAGCACTCTGCGGGCGATGTATATTCCGCCGTGGCAGGAGATCTCGGCGGTATCCTCGCCGGTGTAGCTGTGCGGGGCGCGGTAGATCAGCAGAACGCCGTCGTCAAGGCGTTTTTCTCCGTCGTGTATCGTTCCGTAGCAAGCGGTATAGCCGCTCATTTCTGTGATGTTTCGGTTATTTATCGGTGCGAACACCTTTGAAGCGATGCTGTGGGCGTTTTCGCCGGAAATACGTATTACCGCGATGCCGCCCTCCGCCGGAGGTGTCGCTATAGCAGCTATAGTTTGCATTTTATTTTCCTCTTTTTTGCTTTGATAAATCATAATTTGCAGAGCCCTACCCCCGGCCCCTCCCCTAAAGGGGAGGGGGGAACTATTCCTATATGTGGGGAGCAGAGCTCCCCACACCCCACCTGTTATCGGCGCCGCGCCCGAAGGGGTGCAGGGGGCGACCGGAAAGCCCCTTGCATAGGGGTGTGGGGACGGAGTCCCCACACGAAGGAGGTGCGGAGGGCGATCGGAAAGCCCTCCGCAAATTCCCTCACAAATTATGATTTATTTAATAAGTATATCATATTTCAACAAAAAAATCAACAATTGCCATTTGTTTATATCCATATTGCGAAATTTAAAAAAACGGTTGACATCAGTATGCGAAAAGGGTATAATAATAGATAAGATTTAACATCATTTGAAGAAAAAACAGGAATAATACCGATAAGCTCACCCTCGTCAAACGACGGGGGATTGTTATAAGCTCTTATCGGCAGGACACGAAAGGAGACTCAGATATGGCATTCATCTATTCCGAACCCTCGCATACCTTCGGCGAATATCTTATAATACCGGGATATTCCTCTTCACAGTGCATTCCGGCAAACGTTTCGCTGAGAACGCCCGTCGTTAAATTCAAAAAAGGCGAAGAAAGCGCAATAAATATGAATATACCCATGGTATCGGCTATCATGCAGTCGGTATCCGGCGAGAAAATGGCGATCGCTCTCGCAAAAGAAGGCGGAATTTCCTTTATATACGGCTCTCAGACAGTTGAGGACGAAGCCGCTATGGTCGCAAGAGTAAAGGCTTATAAGGCAGGATATGTCACAAGTGATTCCAACCTGAGTCCCCAGATGACGCTCAGAGATGTCCTCGCACTCAAAGAAAAGACCGGCCATTCCACAATGGCGGTAACTGAGGACGGAAACCCCGATTCAAAGCTCGTCGGACTCGTAACGAGCAGAGATTACCGCGTTTCGAGAATGTCCCCCGATACCAAGGTCGGCTCGTTCATGACACCGTTTGACAAGCTCATTACGGCTCCCGCAGAAACTACGCTCAAAGAAGCGAACGATATTATATGGGATCACAAGCTCAACTCCCTTCCGATAGTTGACAAAAACGGCAAGCTCCTGTATTTCGTATTCCGCAAGGACTATGATTCTCACAAGGAGAATGTCAACGAGCTTCTCGACGCTCAGAAGCGCTATGTTGTCGGCGCGGGCATCAATACCCGTGACTATGCTGAGCGTGTTCCGGCGCTTGTAGAGGCCGGTGCGGACGTTCTGTGCATAGACAGCTCCGAGGGATTCAGCGAGTGGCAGAAGCTTACGATAGAATGGATACGCGAAAAGTACGGCGACAGCGTTAAGGTCGGCGCCGGAAACGTTGTTGATAAAGAAGGCTTCAGATTCCTCGCAGACTGCGGCGCTGATTTCGTAAAGGTCGGCATAGGCGGCGGCTCTATCTGCATTACCCGTGAACAGAAGGGCATAGGCAGAGGACAGGCTACCGCGCTTATCGAAGTATGCGCAGAACGCGACAAATATTTCGAGGAAACAGGCATATATGTTCCGGTATGCTCGGACGGAGGTATCGTTCAGGATTACCACATCACGCTCGCGCTTGCTATGGGCGCGGATTTCGTAATGCTCGGACGTTATTTCTCGCGTTTCGACGAATCCCCCACAAACAAGCTCATGCTCAACGGAAGCTATGTCAAGGAATACTGGGGCGAGGGCTCTAACAGAGCGAGAAACTGGCAGCGCTATGATATGGGCGGCGACAAGAAGCTCTCATTCGAGGAAGGCGTTGACAGCTATGTTCCCTACGCCGGTCCGCTCAAAGCAAACGTTAACAACACGCTCGCAAAGGTCCGCTCGACAATGTGCAACTGCGGAAGCCTCAGCATCCCCGAATTCCGCGAGAAAGCAAAGCTTACGCTTGTTTCTTCTACAAGCATCATCGAGGGAGGTTTCCACGACGTTATACTTAAAGAAAGCAGAACAGCAAGAGCTGAGTAACAGATCTGCAGCTCGCACAAAAGACCGGGGGAAACCTTTTGCAACAAAAGGTTTCCCCCGGACCCCGTTTCGCAATTAAAAAATTAGGCTGACTCCTTTTCAAAACGCTGATAAGAATTTTGTGGAAAAGAGGAAATAACTATGAACACTATATTTGAATATCCGTTTGACGGAGCGGAACTGATGAAAAAACGCAAAAAGTTAAGAGCCGAGCTTCTCGCCGACGGTACGCAGAGAATAAAAAAGCGTATCGCAATTCTCGGCGGTTCGACTGCCGACGCAGTGCGCGATATCCTCGAACTTTTCCTGCTGAACTACGGTATCGAGCCCGAGTTTTATCTGTCGGAATACGGTCAGTATTACAACGACGCAATGTTCCCGCCCGAGGAGCTTAAAGAGTTCAGGCCGGACGTGGTGTATGTCTATACCTCTTACCGGAATATCATTTGCTTCCCCGAAATAAAGGACAGCGCTGACGAAGTAAACGCGAAGCTCGACGAAGAATACGGAAAATTCGAGGAAGCATGGACAAGCATCAAAGAAAAATTCGGCTGCCCGATAATACAGAACAATTTTGAGCAGCCGCCGTTCAGGCTGCTTGGAAACAGCGATTTCTCGGATATCCACGGCCGCGTGAATTTCATAAACAGGCTCAATATGCGGTTTGCGGAATATGCAGCCGCTAACGATGGATTCCACATATGCGACTTAAACTATGTGTCCGCGTGCTTCGGACTCGATAACTGGAGCGACCAGACACAGTGGTATATGTACAAATATGCGCTCTCAATGCAGGCAGTGCCCTATCTCGCGTCAAACATCGCCGCAATAATCAAGGCTATGTTCGGAAAGAACAAGAAGGTGCTCGCGCTCGACCTCGACAACACGCTCTGGGGCGGTGTTGTGGGTGATGACGGAGCAGAGAATTTACAGATCGGAAACGACCTCCCCGGCGGACAGGTATTCAACGGATTCCAGGAATATGTAAAGCTGCATAAGGATATCGGCGTGCTGCTGACGGTATGCTCAAAGAACGACCTCGGCATAGCGCTCACCGGTCTCGAACACCCCGACGGCGTTCTGCGCCCCGACGATTTCACCGTCATTAAGGCAAACTGGGAAACGAAAGATCAGAATATCCTCGATACCGCGGAAGAGCTCACACTGCTCCCGGAGAGCTTTGTGTTTGCGGACGACAATCCCGCGGAAAGACAGATAGTGCGCGACCGCATTCCGGGCATAGCAGTTCCCGAAATGGACGGAGTCGAGAATTATATAAGAATTCTCGACAGAAACAGGTATTTCGAGGTGCTCAAACTCTCCGAGGACGATCTTAAGCGCGGCGAGATGTACAAAGCAAATGCACAGAGAAATGCCGCAAAGCGCAGCATAGCTGATTACGGCGAGTATCTCGACAGCCTTGAAATGAAAGCGGCTATCAGGAATTTCGAGCCGATGTATATAGCAAGGATAGCGCAGCTCACCAACAAGAGCAATCAGTTCAACGTCACCACAAGGCGCTACACCGAGGGCGAGATCGCGAATATCAGCCACGACCCCGCGTTTATCCCGATATACGGAAAGCTCGAAGATAAGTTCGGCGACAACGGCGTGGTATCGGTCGTTATCGGAAATATCAGAGGCAGCGAGCTTCACATCGACCTGTGGATAATGAGCTGCCGCGTGCTCAAAAGAGATATGGAGCTCGCTATGCTCGACGAGCTTGTGCGGCTTGCGAAAGATAAAGGCATTACAACGATATACGGGTATTATTATCCGACAGCGAAGAATTCCATGGTCCGCGAGCTGTTCAGTACTTTCGGATTTGAGAAGATATCCGAAGACGAAAACAGCAATACCGTATGGAAGCTCGGCACAGCAGAGTATCAGAACAAAAATAAACACATAAAGGTGAACTGAGCTGCCGTTTCCGCGATTTTCACGCCAAAACATTTGAAAACAGAGACAAAATAGCCAAATTACACACCTGTTTATTATTCAAAACGGATAAAATATACAATATTTTTAAAATCTATTGAAAAGCGAATAATTTTGTGCTATAATAACAACGTTAATAGGCGGAAAACGTTTTCGCCATAATTATGAAATTTTCGATTTAACGGAGGAATCAACGATGAAAAAGACAAGAATGATCGCCGCTGCTGCTGTTGCAGCTCTGTCGGCATCTGCACTCGCTGTTGCAGCAAGCGCTTTTAACGGATACCTTGGCTTCCAGACAGGTAACTGGTGCTATCGTAACTCTTGGGACGACGCTAAGACAGGTAAGGCAACAGAATTCTTTGGCTGCGTTATCATGAACGGCGGCGCTGCAGAGCAGGGTACATATCCTGATTACGAAGATTACTATGAGGCTGACCTTGGTACTTATGCAATCCCTGTAAAGTTCACAGATGTTGAGATCACAGGTGCCGGTACATACACAGTTGCTATCGAAGGCTTTGACTGGTCTCTTGACGGTTCTCAGGGCTTCAACGGCGGTTGGGTTACCACTGATATCAAGGAATCCGACGGACTTGAGTGCACATCTGTTACAGTTTACATCGACGGTAAGGCTGAAAAGACATTTGATACACCCAACACCGAATACACCCAGGCCGGCTATCTCCAGATCAACTGGTCCAATCCTTGGAACGACCTCGGTGCTTGGCCGGGTTCTTATCCCACAAAGGAACTGAAGGTTGAGTTCACACTCGCTTCTGCTGCTAAGGACGGCGACGCTGCTCCCGCAACAACAACCGCTGCTCCCACAACAGGCGATACACAGGCAGCTACAGACTCTTCTAAGGGTTCTCCTGACACAGGCGTTGCAGACGTAGCAGTTATCGGCGGTCTCGCACTCGCAGCTGGCGCTGGCATCGTTCTTACAAGAAAAAGAAAGTAATCATAACTGATTATCTCGAAAATCTCCGGTAGAAATACCGGAGATTTTTTTCTGATGACCGGCCGTTTTTCTTCCGGATGTGTCCGCCGGTACTGCGTATGCGACCGCTTAAGCACAGCACAGAAAAAGAATTCCATATACAATTGTACAAATCGCCGAATTTTTTGGTGTTTATGAAAAAATAACAATAAATAATTGCTTTTACAGGCGACTATATGGTATAATGATGTGAGGACAGTTTTTTTCTGTTTACAGAATACCGCACAGGAGGGTCCGGGAAATGAAACATAAAATACTTATAAATATCAGCGAAAATCCCGCTGTACTGAGAGACTTCTTTCAATATACGGACAAATACTTCACAAGCCTGACTACGACAGATATCTGGAAGGATATAATCAACCACTTCGAGTTTGTCAAGCCGGACGCTTATGTCATTTTTATGGAATCACCCGAGAGTGAATCGGTATCAAGAATAATGACCCTCAAAACGAACACGGCTTATAATAACTGCCCCATATTTGTAGTCGGAAAAACCGACGACTGCAAGGTATTCGAAGCAAATCACCCGAACGCGGCTAATATGATAATAAGACGCCCTATATCCGCAGATAACCTCGCGCTCACAATTACAGGCTACCTTGAGAAGGGCTTCGAAGAGCAGATAGACGACAACCACAAGAAACGCATACTTGTTGTCGATGACGACCGCACAATACTCAAGATGATCAAGGCGGCGCTTGAAGATAAATATGAAGTCACCGCAATGCTCAACGGCGTAATGGTAGAGAGATTCCTCTTCCAGAACAACGTCGATCTCGTCATACTCGACTATGAAATGCCGATAATGACGGGGGCCGAGATATTCAGGATGATGAAGGCAAACGAAAAATTCAACAGAATACCCGTATGCTTCCTTACAGGCGTTTCCGAAAGATCAAAGGTCGAAGAGATCATGTCGCTCAAACCGAGAGGCTATCTGCTGAAACCTCTGAACGTTGAAATGCTGCTCGCAACGATCGCCAACCTCGCGTAAAGGAGATTACACAAATGGAAGATAACGAAAAAGTCGTGGCTCCGGTCGAGGATGATGAAGATCTCCGACTCACCGACCTGATAGATGTGACGACCCTGCAGCGCATACAGGACGCCTTTTCCGACATGAGCGGAATGGCTGCACTTACCGCTGACAAAAACGGCGTAGCCGTAACACAGGGCTCGAACTTCACTGATTTCTGCATGAAACATACGAGACGGTCGCTGCTCGGCTGTATGAAGTGTTTCGAGTGCGACAAACACGGCGCAGAGCTTACCCTTGAAACAGGCAAGCCTTGTTCTTACTATTGCCATGCCGGACTCGTAGATTTCGCTGCTCCGATCATGGCAAACGGAAAGATGATCGGAAGTTTCATCGGAGGACAGGTGCTCCCGCACGCGCCGGACCTCGAGAGTTTCCGCAAGACGGCGGAAGAGCTCGGGATAGATCCCGATGAATATGTAAAATCCGTGCATGATGTGCGCGTCGTGGATAAAGATACGATCGACAAGGCGGCGCAGTCGTTGTTCACCATTGCGGAAGTTCTCTCGGATATAGCTCTTAAGAACTATATGCTCTCGCGCACGAACCGTGAGGTCGAGGCTGCATCTAAAATGAAGAGCGACTTCCTCGCAAACATGAGCCATGAGATCAGAACGCCTATGAACGCTGTTCTCGGAATGGTCGATCTTGCGCTCCGTGAGGAAATGTCCCAGAACGCAAGAAACTTTGTAAACCAGATCAAAGTCGCGAGCAAGAACCTGCTCGTTATCATAAACGATATACTTGACTTCTCAAAGATAGAGTCCGGAAAAATGGAGATCATTCCCGATAACTATGAGCCGCTCTCTATCGTCAACGACGTTGCAAATATTGTCAATACGCGTATCGGCGACAAGGACGTCGAGTTCACTATGGATATCTCGCCGTTCATACCGAGAATGCTTTACGGCGATAACTTCCGTATCCACCAGATAATGATAAATATCCTGAACAACGCCGTGAAGTTCACCAAGCGCGGCAATGTCAAGCTTAAGATAGACTGCGATTTCGACGAGGAAGACCCCGAAAACGTAACGCTCAAGCTTGAAGTCAGAGATACCGGTATCGGAATCAAGAACGAGGATAAGAAGAAGCTGTTCAGCTCGTTCCAGCAGGTTGACAGCAAGCGCAACAGAAATGTCGAGGGAACCGGACTCGGTCTCGCGATAACCCGTCAGCTCCTCGACCTCATGGGCGGAAGCATACGCTTTGATTCAGAATATAACAAGGGAACCACATTCTATATCAAGATACCCCAGAAAATCGTTGACAAGATGCCGTCGGTTCCGCCGCTTGAGAAAAAACTCAACGTAGTCGTCCGCGAAGATAATGAATATGTCAAGGATCAGCTGTTCATCGACCTCAAGCGCATCGGTGCGGAATACATAGAGATCGATAACTGCAACGACCTTGAATCTTACAATGCGGATTTCCTGATAATAAACAAGAACGAACTTACAAACCAGCTCCTCAACTATCTCGAACGCCACCCCGATCTGAACTGCCTTGCTATCGCGGATTACGCAAGCAGAAGCTCGATACTGCTGCCTAATGTGCGCGTTGTCCGCAAACCGGTGTATTCTCTCGGACTGTATAACGCAATGGGAATCAGCAACATCAAGCTGTTCACCGATACGTCCGAGGAAGAAACGTTCAACTTTGTGGCTCCGGAAGCTCATATCCTCGTCGTTGACGATAACGCGGTCAACCTGACAGTCGCAAAGGGACTGCTCGAACCGCTGCAGATGCACGTTGACCTCGCAGGAAGCGCGGGCGACGCTATCGCAATGATGAACGATACGCAGTACGACGCGGTATTCATGGATCACATGATGCCGGAAGTTGACGGTATCGAAGCTACGCATATCATCAGACGACTCATGCCGGAATATGACGGTATCCCGATAATCGCGCTGACCGCAAACGCTGTAAGCGGCGCGAAGGAGATGTTCCTCGCCGAAGGTATGGATGATTTCTGCCCTAAGCCTATCGATCTTAAGGACATCACGTCGAAGCTCCACAAGTGGCTCCCAAAGGAGAAGATAGTCCCTATCACCGCCGAGCAGCTTGCCGCAGACGAAAAAGAAAAAGCCTATCTCCAGCCGGAGATCAATATTCCGGGACTCGATACAAAGACTGCTATCGACCGCCTCGGAAGCCAGGATCTGTTCATGACAGTCCTGAAGGAATACTTCACTGCTATCGACAAAAAGCACGACGTTATAAAAGAGCTCTATGAAGCGGGCAATATCCACCCTTACACGGTAGAGGTGCATTCGCTCAAGAGCACATCTCGTCAGATAGGCGCAATGGAGCTTGCAGACCTTGCTGCTGAGCTCGAACAGGCCGGAAATGAGACCAACATCGCACTTATAAAAGAAAAAACCAACACTATGCTGGATATGTATAAGGCGATGAAGGACGTTATCCGTCCGTTTGTTCCCGAAGAAGAGAAGAAGGAGCTGAAAGCTGCTTCGAAGGACGATATCCTGCCGCTTCTTGACAGTCTTGCAGAAGCTATCGAGTGCTTCGATACGCTGCAGATAGACGAAGTCGTTGAGGAAATGTCCGGCTTCTCGTATGCTACGGAAGATCAGCAGAAGTGCTTCAAGGATCTTAAGGACGCTGCCGAGATCAGCGATATCGACACGATCAGCGCTGTTATCGCTCAGTGGAGAGAGATGCTATGACCCACCCCCAACCCCCAACCCCCTCCCTAAAGGGAAGGGGATTGGGGGTTGGGAAAACTATTCATCATAAAAAATACAGAGCCTTTTGGCTCTGTATTTTTCATTATCTGTCTGAAATCAGACAAGCTCGATAACAGCCATCTCGGCAGCGTCTCCTCTTCTGGGACCTACCTTGATTATTCTTGTATAGCCGCCGTTTCTGTCGCTGTATTTCGGAGCGATCTCGTCAAACAGCTTCTTGGAAACAGCCTCCTTAGTTACGTATGCAAAAACCTGACGCTTAGCATGAAGGTCGCCTCTCTTGCCGAGAGTGATCATCTTTTCTGCTTCACTGCGTACTTCCTTGGCTCTGGTAACGGTAGTTTCGATCTTACCGTTCTCAAACAGGAATGTGACCATAGCTCTGAGCATAGCCTTTCTATGATCGCTTGTTCTGCCTAATTTTCTCATTGCCATTGTGGTTTTCTCCTTTCCGACGGACAAAAATCACGTCAATTTTCAAATCAATCGTCATCGCTCGAAGCAAGGTCAAATCCGAGAGACTGGAGCTTCGCTCTGACTTCTTCAAACGACTTCTTTCCTAAATTTCTTACCTTCATCATGTCTTCCTGAGACTTGTTGATGAGGTCATCGACTGTGTTGATACCCGCGCGCTTTAAGCAGTTGAACGAACGAACAGAGAGGTCGAGATCCTCGATAGTCATTTCGAGGAGCTTATCCTTGCTCTTGTCGTCCTTCTCAACCATGAGCTCAGGCTGAGTAAGCTCGTCCGAAAGATCGACGAACAGTGTAAGGTGCTCGCAGAGTACCTTTGCAGCATACGATACAGCTTCTTTAGCCGAAATCGTACCGTCGGTCCATACTTCGATTATGAGCTTGTCATAGTCTGTTCTCTGGCCGACACGGGTGTTTTCAACAGAATAGTTGACCTTTAAAACAGGTGTATAGATGCTGTCCACAGCGATCACGCCTATAGCGGGCTGCATTATCGACTTGTTCTTTTCAGCCGAAACATAGCCTCTGCCGCGGTCAAATGTGAGCTCCATGAAGAGCTTCGAGCCGGCGCTCAGGGTGGCTATGTGCATTCCCGGGTCGAGTATCTCGATCTCGCTGTCGGTTTTTATATCGCCGGCAGTTACCTCGCACTCGCCCTCCGCCTCGATATAGACGGTCTTGGGAGCATCTCCGTACATTTTAGCTATCAGGCCTTTGACATTGAGGATTATTTCCGTAACATCTTCCTTAACGCCGGGAATAGTGGAAAATTCATGCTGAACGCCGTCTATTTTCACTGATGTTACCGCAACACCTGGCAAAGAGGAGAGCAAAACGCGTCTTAAGCTGTTTCCCAATGTGTTGCCATAGCCTGCCTCGAGGGGTTCAAGTACAAACATTCCGTACTTTCCGTCAGGTTTGAGCTTTACTATCTCTATCTCAGGCTTTTCTATTTTTTCAAGCATTCCTTAACCCTCCTGCTGATATTCAGTCTGTCGGGAATATATCTTAACGTTTCATGACCGCTGTGCCGATGCGGCACATACGACCCACGACCCGCTTTCCTTATATTCCGCCTACTAGTTATACGTCCCGCGCGGGACGAATGAACAAAGCTGCCCCGGTCAATTTTAAGTCACGGTGAATATGCACGTCAGGCGGCATATTATTAGGTCTGACCGTAAGTTAAAAATAACCGCACCATTAGCATTATATGCCAAAAAGCTATTATTTAGAATAAAGCTCTATGATGAGATGCTCTTCGATCTCATAATCAAGCTCGTCACGCTGCGATAATCTCGCAACTTTTGCAGACATAGCTTCTTTGTTCACTTCAAGCCATAAGGGAATGAGTCTGCCATTGACAGCTTCTGCGATCTGGGCGAACTTCGGGCTCTTCCTGCTCTTCTCGGAAACTGCGATAACATCGCCTGCCTTGATGCGGTATGAAGGAATATCTACCTTCTTGCCGTTCACCGTGAAGTGACCGTGACCTACCAGCTGTCTTGCTTCACGTCTTGTGATAGCAAAGCCCGCTCTGAATACGACATTGTCAAGTCTCGATTCGAGGAGTCTTATAAGGTTATGACCTGCGATGCCCTCTTCCTTAACAGCCATTTCATAGTAATGATAGAACTGCTTTTCAAGTACACCGTAGATGAACTTCATTTTCTGCTTTTCCTTCAGCTGAAGTCCGTATTCGGAAACCTTCTTCCTCTGGTTAGCGTTCTTGTTTCTTTTGGTCTCTTTGCCGTATCCCATGACCATAGGGCTTATTCCGAGTGCTTTGCATCTTTTGAGCACCGGTGTTCTGTCTACTGCCATATTAACCTCCGTAATTATTTAAAAAATATCGGTTTCTTCTTTGTCCGCTATGCGGACAACACCAACTCCGGGCAATTATGGACGTCCGTTTTTCAAAAAGGACAAGCCCGGTTCTCAGATCAGACGCGACGTCTCTTAGGCGGACGGCATCCGTTGTGCGGGATAGGAGTAACATCCTTTATCATACGCACTTCAAGTCCTGCAGCCTGTAAAGCTCTGATAGCAG
>CAMVEM010000013.1 GCA_947166515.1 uncultured Clostridia bacterium
ATCAGTGCTTCTTGAAATGCTCTCGGACAAGGTCGTTGTCGAGATGACGGAAAATTCCGAATATAAGGACGAGGAGCTCAACAGCATCAAGGAAAAATACCGCGGACTTAATATCCGCATAGCCATAGACGATTACGGCACCGGATACTCAAACATCAGCAACCTGCTCCGCTATACGCCGAACTACGTCAAGATCGACCGCACTCTGCTCAGCGGCATTGAAAACAATCCGAACAAGAAGCACTTTGTACGCGAGATCATAGATTTCTGCCACGACAATAAGATCCTCGCGCTCGCGGAGGGCGTCGAGAACAGCGAAGAGCTGCGCACGGTCATACTGCTCGGAGCCGATCTGATACAGGGATTCTACGTTGCACGTCCGAACCCGGAAGTTATCCAGTCGGTGCCGTACGAGATAAAGGAAGAGATACGCACACACAGACAGGAACGCGAAGACGGCCGACGGCTGAAAATATACACAGCGGAAGAAAGCGAGCGGGTATCTCTCGATAAGCTCTGCAAGGACGGATTCAACTCGGTGCGCATCGGAAACAGATATTCTTCCGGAAACGTTACCGTCAGCGGTTCGGCTTATCTTGAAACCGGAATACATATCGAAACGGCCGACGGATTCAACGGAATGATAACGCTCGATTCGGCAAGACTTTCAAATCATCCCGGACGTCCGAGCATAGATATAGGCGAAAATAATGATGTTATAATTATGCTGGTCGGCAACAATAAACTCGGGAGCTGCGGCATAAGAGTTCCCGTTTCCTCGCGTCTTACGCTCCAGGGAAAAGGAAATCTTGAGATCACGCTCAGCGGTACCGAATATTACGGTATCGGGAACGATCTTGAATCCTCATGCGGGGAGCTCGTATTTGATCAGGACGGCACTGTCAGCATTACCGCGGACAGCCATTCCGGCGTTTGCATAGGCTCAGGTCAGAACTGCAAAATAACTATGGAACGCGGCAGATATGTTCTTAAATCGCTCGGAAGCATGGGCTTATGTATAGGTGCGTTTGACGGCGATGCAGATATAAGTCTCACCGGATGTGATATCGATGCGACAGCGTCGGGCGCGCATTGCTCTGTTATCGGCTCGCTGAACGGAAACACCGATATCAGCGTTATGTATTCCAGCGTAAAGTGTAAAGCGGGAAGCATTATGGGTACAGCTTTAGGAACAGTTACAGGCAAGCACGCGAATATCCGCATCGAAAGCATCAGCATAGTCGCGGAGATGAACGCAGATTCGGCTACAGCTTTCGGAGCTCTCAACAACGACACAGATCTCGATTTCTGCCGTTCTTCGATAAAGATCAAAGGCGACGGTAAAAATGTACTCGCTTTCGGCGGTACTTTCGGCTCCACTCACATCTCTCTCAAAGATATCGACCTGACGGCTGATATCTCTTCGGAGCTGCACAAGTGCTTCTACGCAGATGAGAATGATGTTACCGTCAGCGGTGGCCGTTACCGCATCAGAATAAACGGCGTTGAGCAGGATGCTCTTATATGACAGTTTCATATATATTACAAGGAAGATAAGGTGTAACTTTTTATGAGCAAAGGAAAAAAATTTTTTTCAATAAGGAAAAAAATGTATATCTTTGTGGTGACTGCTGTGCTTGCTGTTGCACTGGGAACTTCAGCGATCGCGTTCAAGACCGGCGCTGACCAGATAGACAAATACTACAAACAGAGCGCGGCTGATAACGCATACAATTTCTCCACCACGATAGACGGCGATTTCATGGGAACTCTGCGCAAAGTTGCGGAATCCGACGAATATCAGGCGATAAGAGAGAAAGCCGAAGCAGCTGACGACAACGACATGATACAGAATTATCTCACCGAAAAAGGTCTGTGGGAAAAATACAGCGAGATACGCGAGTCTCTCACAAAATATCTCGCCAATATGGAAGCTATAAAATATTTGTATCTTGTTGCTCACGGTGACAAAGACGCCGAATATGATATGTACCTTATCGACGATGATTCCACCGACCTGTATGAGACGGGATATTACGAGGAGCGTGAAGCCGAGCTCCGCGGACTCGATATTTCGGAACTGAAAGAACCGACTATTTCAAGCGGCCAATGGGGCTGGCTCTGCTCGGCGTTCAAACCTGTCTATGATTCCGCCGGAAACTGCGTCTGCGTAGTCGGCTGCGATTTCGGAATGGACGAGGTAATGCAGGAAAGATCTCAGCTTCTGATATATCTTATAATCGGCGCTCTGATATTCACTGCAGCAGTTCTTACGGGCTCGGTACTGTTCATCAATAAAGTAGTCATAAAGCCGCTTGACGATATGACGACAGACATGAAAAAGTTCACGCCTATGGAGCATCTCAGCTTAGAGGACGCCGGTGTTATGAGTCTTGATATTAAGAGCCACGATGAGATCAACGAGATATATCACGGTATCCGCACCATGCAGATAAATATAGTTAATTATCTCAAAGACCTTTCGATGCTGCAGGAAGATAAGCTCAAAGCCGAAAACGAGGTTATTGACAAGGACATACAGATAGACAAGCTCACGATAGAAACATACAAAGATACGCTGACCGGCGTCGGCAGTAAAGCCGCATACATCAAAGCAGTTGACGATCTGAACAAAAAACTTTCGGCCGGAAACGTCGAATTCGCTATCGTAATGATCGACCTCAACAATCTTAAACAGGTCAATGACGCTTACGGACACAAAGCCGGAGATCAGTACATAATCGGCTGCACACAGATGATATGTGAAGCGTTCAGCCATTCCCCTGTATTCAGGATAGGCGGCGACGAATTTGTGGTCATACTCCAGGGGCATGACTATGAAAACCGCAGCTCGATATGTGATGAATTGAGAACGTCGTTTGCCAAGAGCTACACCCAAACGCACCTCGAACAGTGGCACAGATATTCGGCAGCTATCGGAATGGCGGAGAACGCCCACGACGACCGCACAGTCGATCTTGTATTCAAGCGCGCAGACAAACGTATGTATGATGACAAGGCAAGATTCAAAGATATTCACGGCAGCTATAGATAATGCTTCCAGAAAAATTGCTTTCGCTTGAAATTAGGGCTCTGCCCCAACCCCCGCTACTTTTCGTACGCGACGCAGCATGATGCTGCGGTAGCTGATGCAAGAAGAGCGCATGGATGCGCGCATATAAGCATCAGCGAAAAGTAAGTGCAAAAGCGACTCGCTTCGCAAATAAAATGAAAATTTACTACTAAAACAGAAAGCTTCTCCCGAATGATACAGGAGAAGTTTTTTTTTATTCGTATATGACTCTGTTTCGGCCGCTTTCTTTTGCGGTGTAAAGGTGGCCGTCAGCCACGCTTATGTTCTCTTCAATAGTCATTGACGGATCGAACTGACGGCAGCCGAAGCTCAGCGTGAGATTGATGATGTTCCCCTCTGCGTTGCACGGCGAGTTCATTATCAGGACTCTTATCTCCTCCGCTTTTTTGACGGCTCCCTCAAGCTCGGTATCCGGCATCATCATTATGAATTCCTCGCCGCCCCAGCGGTAAGCGCACTCTTCTGCTCCGCAGGACTGCATTATCAGCCCAGATGTGAACGCAAGCACGGCGTCGCCGGCATTATGTCCGTATGTATCGTTCACGCGCTTGAACTTGTCAATGTCACAGATAAACATACTGAGCGGTCTGCCGCTTTCGAGCAGCTTGTTGTACTTCTTCGAGAAATCGCTGTAGAAGCCCATTCTGTTTTTGAGCTTCGTGAGCTTGTCGTGCTGCGATTCTTCGAGGAATGTCTCCGATTCGAGCGCTATTCCGCAAACTATTGCGGCAAGCGAAAGGCAGCGTACATCCTGCTTTTCGTCAAAGCCTCCGTCAAGCTTGTTTATAATCTGGAACGCCCCGATATAATCGCCGTTTACATCTGCTATCGGCATTACGAGAACAGATTTCGTCACATACCCGGTCTTTTTATCGACTGCGGAATTGAAATCCGGGTCGTTGTAAGGGTCGTTCGTAACGACTACACGCTGTTCTTTCAACGCTTTTCCGACAAGTCCGGTATTATCCGGAATGATTATCCTGTCCGTGCCGGTAGCAGAAGCCGTCCACAGCTCGTGACGAAGCTTGTCCCATTTCCAGAAGCTCGCGCGGTCAGCACCTACAAGAGTTTTTCCGAGCTCGGTAAGATACATGAAGAGCGTCGAATGATCGTTCTTCTTTGTACTGCACATTTCTCTGTACAGTCGGTCGCAAATATCATATATATCCGAAAGGTTCTTTTCACAATTCTGGCTCATATAATGACCTCCGATTTGTTGTCATAGCATTTGGAAAGATATACATATATTATATAATAATCCCGGCTAAAAGTCAATTGCCGGGAAAATAGTTGGCTGTTCTGACAAAAGAGAACAGCTTTTTTTGTGCATATCAGAGATATCCTCAGTGTCCACGCACAGACAAATATTATCCGACAAAGCAACAGCGCAGAGCTTTCGCCCTGCGCCGCTGTATTGTCATGCTTCATTAACAATTGTTACCTGACCTATTACGGTACCGGTAGCTGTTACCTTAGCGGTTGATTTGACATTCTCAAATGTCAGAGTAGATCCTTTCGGAACAGTGAATTTGTATGCGACCGGAGTTTCTTCTCCCTTTACTACCTTAACTGCATTCAGCAGAATATTGCTGAATGTCGTAGTGCCCTTAAGGCTTGCAGAAGTACCCGTGAATGTCAGCTTGTTGCCGTTTCCGATGATCGTCAGGCTTGCAAACTTGCCCTTTGCGGGAACTTTAAGCGCACCGCCGATATTCACATCTGCGAGAAGCGTGAGCTTGTAATTGGTTGTGCTGCTGTTCATCGCTTTGATCGCATCATCCCAGAACGCAAATTTCTGATCTGGATCTTCATTTAAAACTATTGTGTATGCTTTCAGATATACGATGCCGTTCTTTGTCAGAAGATCATAATCGAGACCGTTGTCAGGTGCGATGCCGCTGACGTCATACTTTCCGGAGAGAATAAGCTTTGTCTTGAAGATCGGCTGATCTTCGAGAGTCTCATTCTCATATGAAACGAATTTGATGTTATCAGCGATCGTACCGTTCAGAACGATAGGCTTGAAGCCCTTTACCAGCGTAATCTTCGATCCTGCTTCTCCCGTGATCGACATGCCCTTGTTGACCGTCAGAGTTGCACCGTTGTTGATCGTGAGATTTGCAGCAGCTCCAAGATTAACGTTGTTGGCTGTGAATGTTTTGCCGATAGTCACTTTGTCAGACATCTCGATGCTGCTGAATCCGGTCAGCGACTCAATCGTTGAGCACTTTCCGAGCGTCAGCTTGTTGGCCTTGCCGCCCTTTACTGTGAGCGATTTTCCCTTGACTAATGTCAGGTTGCTTATCGCAGCATCACCGGTTGAAAAATCAAGTGTAAGAGCTGCATCTGCGCCGGTTTTGGTAGCACATATGATTTTGATGTCAACAAGCGACATACCATATTTCGGAGAGATCTTTGTAACACCTGTAAGTGTTAACGTATGGTTATTGCCCACAATATTAAGGCTCTTGATAGTTGAATCGGTAGGAAGTGCGAGCTTCGTTGCTTCAATGTCCTCATTGAGTTCGATCGTATTGATCCTGCCCTTCTGTACGCCAGCCAACGCCTTTTCTAAGTTCGGATAGTTGACAGGGGCATCTCCTTCAACTTTGAGCGTAATAGCCGATGGTACCTCTGCGCGTATCTCCTTTTTGTAGTAGAACGCTTCGAGATCCTTGCCGGCGGAAGTCTTGTTCGCTATCGTGAAGTTGGGCTTCATGTTTGCGTTGAAGTCATCTTCCTTGCCGGTGACCTTGAATATAGCCGTGCCGCTCGGGATCGCTACAGCGTCACGCGTTCCATTCTTCATGACAGTTATCTGCGAAGGATCGCCCGCAGTAACCTTTGTCAATGTAAGCTTCGGGAGCTTCGTGATATTGCCGTCAGCGTCCGTCTCTGCAAGAAGCATGATATTAGCATGCTCAGCCTCGGTTATAGCAGCGGCAGCCGTCGGAGCAAGTACCAATCCACCTTCATCATATTCCGGATTTGGAGTCGTAAGCTTGGTAACACTCGTGATAGAATTATTTACGGTAAATTCACCATTACCTGTTTCTATCAGACCAAATTTTGAAACCTTTTCTGCTGTAGGATGCCCGTTAATATTTAACGTTGATGTTGAGGTACCGGTGAGTGTACCGAATTTAGCTGCGCATCCCGAGAGTTCAAGCACGCTGCCCGAGCCGACTGTTACGTTTATCGTCGTCTTTGTATTATCGCATTTAAAATTAGTTAAAACAACACCCTTTGCGCCGGTTATCGAGAATGCCGTTACCTGTGCGTCGCCCTTGCTGTTCATCGGAACAAGAACAATATTTGTAAGGGTCAGTTTATACGAACCCGACAGCGACGAAATATTGTGGAGAGTGAGATTTTTAAGTCCATTTTTACCAATTATTTCGAGTGAACCGTCACCGATCTGCGCTGCAGCAGGAAGAACGAACTTAGCCGCGTCGATGTCTTCATTGAGCGTAATAATGTTTCTCTTGTCCTTCTGAACTGCCGGGAAAGCCTTTTCAAAGTTCGGATAGTTGGCTTCAGAGACCACATTATTATTCGCGTCCCTGACAGTGAGCATGAGAGTCGAAGCTGATTCTGCGCGTATCTCCTTGTTGTAGTAGAACGCTTCGAGATCCTTGTTGTCGGAAGTCGTGTTCGTTATCTTGAGGTTCGGCTTTATCTTAGCGTTGAAGTCAGCCTCTGTGCCGGTAACCTTGAATATAGCCGTGCCGCTCGGAACTCCGATAGCGCTCATATTAGCGCTGTCCTTTACGGTTATCGTCGCGCCGGTCACGTTAGTGACAGTGACCTTCGGGAGAGTCAGGCCGTCTGCAGCGTCGTCGAGAAGTATGAGGTTTCCGCTCATGTTGCTATAACCGAGAGTGGTTATCGTTACTGTTGCTGTTGACGGAAGAATAAGCCAGCCGTTTTGCGATTCCATCATCTTCGAACCGTAAAGCTTATCAACACCGCTTATTGAGCTGTTGACTGTAAGAGTGCCGTTGTCTATGAACACTGTACCGAATTTTTCAACCTTATCGGCTGTAACATTATGATGAACTTTTAATGTAGATGTCGGTGTACCGATAATCGTGCCAAACTTTACATTGGTATTTGTGATCTCAAGATCGCTGTTTTTGCCTGTGTTAACATTAATTGTTGTTTTTGTCTTGTCACACTTCAGTTCATTGATGAAAAGATGCTTTGAGCCGGTTATCGTGAATGTTGATACATACTCTCCTGCGGTATTCAGCGGTATGAGTTCAATTTCTTTGAGTGTTAATTCATATCCGGGCGTGAGCGCTGTCACATTGTGCAGAGTGAGTGTGTGACCCTTGCCGTTTATAGTCAGCGATCCTCCGCCTACCTGTGCCGAAGCAGGAAGAACAAACTTTGCCGCATCAATGTCAGTCTGTAATATGATAGTGTTAGTCTTTTCCTTCTTAACTGCTTTGAAAGCAAGGTTGAAGTTCGGGAAGAACTGATCGTCCTCATCGGTTATCATAAGCCTTATCGCTTTACCGTACTCAGCTTTGAGCTCTGTGCCGTATAGATAAGCGGAAAGCTCGTCGCCTGTTGTGCCGCCCATCCTATTGACGATGTTTATCTTTTCGCCGATCTTTTTATTATAGAACTCAGTTTCGCCGCATTTGAGCGTGAAGAGCGTGGTACCGCTCGCGAGAGGAATAACGTTCTTGCCAGTGCTGTCCTTTATGGTCATCTTCGCACCGACAATGTTTGTAACTGTGAGGCTCGGGAGCTTTAAGCCGTCTGCCTCGTCGTCAAGAAGTATGACATTTGCAACATTAGCGTCTTTTCCGAGCGTGATTATCGTCGCTGATGCTTTTGGCGGGAGAATAAGCGAAACGTTGTCATCATCACAGTACAGTGCGTCAACACCGCTCATGGAGCTGTTTACGGTAAGATCGCCGCTGTCTATGTACACCTTGGCGAATGTTTTTACATTATCGACTGTAGTATTGCCTGAAATATGCAGTTTAGAGGTCGATGTACCGGTAAATGTTCCGAATTTGACGCCGGCAGACTTGACATTGAGCGAGCTGCCTGCGCCCGTGCTGACAGATATTGTTGTCTTTGTCTTGTCGCAGGATACATCATACAGAGTAACATCCTTTGAGCCGTTTATCGTGAATGTCGATACCTGTGCGCCTGCGGTATTGAGCGGTATCAGTTCAATCGACTCGAGTGCGAAATCATATGCGGGCGTAAGCGTTATCACATTGTGAAGAGTGAGCTTGTGACCCGCGCCTGTTATCTTCAGCGATCCGTTAAAGATCTTTGTTGAAAGAGGAAGCGTAAATGCCGCCGCGTCAATATCAGCCTGCAGAATGACATTGTTAGCCTCGTTCGACTTTAATTCCTTGAACGCAAGATCAAAGTTCGGGAAATACTGATTGTCCTCACCGGCAATCACAAGCTTAAGCGCTTTTCCGTACTCTGCTCTGAGCTCTGTGCCGTAGAGATAAGCGGAAAGCTCGTTGCCTTCTGTGCCGCCTATCTTATTGACGATTATGATCTTTTCACCTATCTTGTTCTTATAGAACTCATCCTCGCCGCAGTTCAGTGTAAAGAGCGTGGTGCCGCTTGCAACAGGAATGATCTCACCTGCGCTGTTCTTTACAGTAAACTTCGCGCCTTCTATACTATTTACAGTGAGAGCCGGAAGCTTCAGCACGCTGTCCGACGCAACTGCGATAAGTGTAATATCACAATCGACATTAATGAGCTTTTCTCTATAATTGCTGAGATTGGTTATATTCGCTGCCGCGCCGTTCTCAAGAGTCAGCGAAGCACTTAACTTTCCTATATCCGTTACAGAACCGGTAACTGTGATACCCTCGCTGATATTTATATTCATCACTCCGGTCTGTATATACGTGAATTCATCGGGATAAACGCCCAGTACGATTTCAAAGTTACTTATATTCTTTACTTTTATCGCACTTCCGCCAACGTATAACTTGCTGCTTGTGGTTCCGCTCACATCTTCAAATTCCGCTTCAACATTATTAAGCATGAGTTCGTTTGAATCAGTTGTTGAAACAGAAAGAAGTGAATCTGTCTTTACGGTATCTAAAACAAGTGCACATTCGATCGCGTTTATTGTAAGCGGTGCGCCCGATGATACTCCGTCGGCTTTAAGGTTCACGAGTTCTAAGCGGCGGAATGAGACAGGGATCTTCGATGTAATAACCGACACGTTGTGAAGCGTGAGCTTGTGTTTATCAGCGCCGCCGTCGATAATAGCTCTACCTATTGTTCCGAGGTCGGTCGGGAAAACTAACGTCTCAGCATCTATATCAGCCTGTAAACAGATATAGTTGACCTCATCACTCTTTAAAGCCTTGAGCGCAAGCTCTAAGCTCGGGAAATACTGACTCTTGCCATTTACACGAAGCTCGACCGCTTCGCCGAACTCAGCCTTAAGGTCAGAGCCGTAGAGGTAAGCGGAAAGCGTATCGCCCTCTGTGCCGTTTGTCTTGTTTACGATAGTTATCTTCTCGCCGAGGTTGTTCTCATAGAACTCATCCTCGCCGCAGTTCAGCGTGAAGAGCTTTGTGCCGGAAGCAACAGGAAGTCTTTCGTTGGTTTCATTAACGATATAGACCTTAAGGGCAATATCATCAGCAAAGCCCGAAACGGTAAGCGGAGCTATGGTCAATGTTCCGTCAGAGATCTCACCCAATAAGATCACTTTTGATTCTCCGCTTATCTTTGTTATCGTTGCCTTAGCGGAAGTTTTGTTAAACCATAAGCTGCCGCTGAATTCCGCGATATCGGACATTGTTCCGTTTAACAAGAGATTAGCGGAATTATTGATATCGGTGGTTACTTTCTTGAACGATGTAACGTTATTTACTTCTCTACTTGCTCCTATGTAGAGCGTAGCCGTCGATGTACCCGTAATATTGCGGAAATTGTAGACGCTTCTTAAAGAAATCTGTGCAGCTGTTCCGGTATTTGCCTTTATATCTGTAGGCGAACCGAAAAATACATAATTCAGATTCAGTTTCTTTGAGCCGGATATCGTAAGACCTTCAGCTCCGTTGATTGTAATAGCTTCTAAACTTAAATCATACGGTGCGGAAATAGATTTTACAGAATCAGGAAGCGTAAGGGTAGCTATTTGTTCTGTAGCTTCATCAATAATACCTCTGATAACAAGTGTGCCTGTACCTATCTGCGCAGCAGTGGGCAGAGCAAATGTGCTCGGTGCAAGATCGAAGTTCAGATTAATAGTATTTGTCTCACCCGCCTGTACAGCCTCAAACGCCTTTTCAAGGTTCGGGAAGTAGCGGGTTTCCTGATCTCCAACAGTCAGAGTAACGGCGTCTGCGAGTTCATATTTTATGTCTGTGCCATACTTGAACACGCCGCCTAAGGTTTTGCCGTCGGAGAGATAGTTTGTTACTACGAGCTTCGATGTGAAGTCAATGTTCTTGTCGCCCGCCTTCATAACAACAGTGCCGTTCGGAAGAGGTATGCTCTCCCAGTTTACATTTTCAATATTAATACTGATTGTACCGCTGTCGCCTTTAACGTTGGTCACGGTCAGCTGTGCAAGGGACAGTGCTCCGTTGGAGAGCTCGCCTCTTAAGAACACACCGCTACCGGTGTCCATAGTGGTTATGGTTGCCTTTGCGGTAGTTTCTTCCAGTTCCAGTTTTCCGAAGAATTCCCCAATATCGGACATAGTTCCGGTAAGGTGGCAGCCGTTATTGTTTGCTGTTATTTTCTTGAACGATTTGATGTCACCGCATTTATCCTCACTATTTATTTTAAGTGTAGAAGTCGATGTACCTGTGATATTGCGGATCATCAGACAAGACTCGACCGAGATATCTGCAGATGAACCGGCAGCTGCCGTGATATCCGCAGACAAACCGAACGTATCGCATGACAGTCTCAGCTTCTTTGAGGGTTTTATCGTCAGAGCAGCCGAGGTATTGACAGTAAAGTTATCCAGCTCAAAATCATACGGAACTGACAGTGTTGTCACAGACGCCGGGAGAGTGAGTGTGATCACGCCGTCTTCATTAGCTTCAAGCATATCCTGCCATGCAGCGGAAAGAGGAACTATCGAGCTGCCGTTTTCGTCACGGTATGTACCGCCGACGATAGCGAGCGAACCTGTGCCTATCTGTGCCGAAGTGGGCAGAGTAAACGATGAAGGAGCGACACTCGTGCTGAGCATGATGACGTTTGCCTTGTCCTTCTGAACATCGGCAAGCGCAAGCTCAAAGCTTGTATATGTGCCTACGACCTCGCCGTCAACTGCGAGCGCGGCAATACCGTCGATCTCCGCGCGCACCTCTGTGCCGTTCTTTACCAGAGAGAGTGCTTTTCCGTCGGATGTTGTGTTCGGTGTAGTTACATTGGCCTTTGAATAGGTGCCTGAAGCAGTTGTCTTGAACAGGGTCGTTCCTGCAGGGATAGTTATTCTGTTGCTGCAGGTCTCGTCCATTGCCACAACACTCAGCGTACAATCTGTCGGGAGATTTTTGACAGTAAGCCCGGCGAACTTATAAACGCCGTTGTTAACAGTTGCAGCCAGACCAATCGTGGAATTTCTGCCGATGTTGGTTATTGATGCTGTCTTATTTAAACCGGCCAGCAAAAGAAAACCCTGCAGATAAGTAACAGAGGAAATTGAACCGGTTGTGGCAATATAAGCATCATCACCTGATGTTGAGAGTATCCTTAAGCTGCCGATATCGCCGTCAACCAATACTTTACAATCATAGGCTGAGAAATCTGAACTGCTTGTACCGGTGATACTGCGGAAGGTGTAATCATCCCCTACGTTGATATAAGACGATACATGTACGATTTTTCCGGAAGCAATAGTAAGAGCCGGACCTTTGTAAGATTCGGACTTTGCGGCGACATTGCCCAATATATTGAGGTCTGAGTTCGCGGTGATCTTATCTGTTTTAAGATATACGTTACTATTGGTATAGATCGTAACACTGTTCGCCTTGGAAGGTATGGTGACAGAATCGTATTCCTGTGTATGTCTTATGTCTATTCTATAATGACCCGCCTTGGTTATCGCGTTCAGTGCGGACTGAAGATCAAGATAATTTGTTTTTGTTGATCCGTCGCCGTCAACCATCATTGTAACAGGCGGATCTGTGGGGTCAACGATAACATTGACGGTAAGAGTCGTGGTCTTTCCGCCGTACTTAAGTGTAAGAGTCTGAGAGCCGATCTTTGTGGCAGTGTAGCCTGTTACGGTAAGATCTCCCGCAGCAAGCGCCTCAGCCATATCGACTTCTTCTGTATCGCCATTGGCTTTGGTCACGGTAAGAATACCGCCCGTAAGATCATATCCGCTTCCATAGACATATTCAAGAGTCGTGGGCGGAGTGGTCACAGCGATAGAGTAGATACCGTTCGTAGCAACTTCATCGAGTGTTGCCGACGGAAGGTCATTGTCCCACAAGTCCTCATAGATATGTGAACCCTGACTATCAGTAGCGAGAACGGTAGCGTGGCTCTTGTTCAGCCATCTGTAATCGAAATTGTTCTCGCCATTGTCATTGTCCATCCAGGTAACATCCCACTCGTACCAGTTATCATAAAGAAAGACCATGTTCCATGCGTGTGTGTCACTTGTTACCGTGATACACTTGATGTTTACAGCGTTGCTTAGATAAGCGGTAGCGAGCGCGTAACCGTTACATACGCACTTTTTGTTAACAAACGCCGCAGCGATATCCTGATCGGCATTCGTTACAGGTGTATATGTAATTTTATTGCAGAGCCATGTATAGATAGCTTCCTGTTTTTCAAGCGGAGTACTCTTTTTATTAATACTGCTGATAAGCTCTGATGTGATCGAATCCAGGCTTTCTTTTGCAGTTTTTCTTGCTGAATAAGATATGAACCTGGTATTAACCATAATATACATTGCTACATTCTGATTCGTATCACCATTTATGTAGGAACGACTAAAGCCGTTATCAATAAAGAAAAACTGCGGGTTGGAATAATAGAATCGGAACCAGAGCCGCCATAACTGTGCCTCACTAAGAGTCGTATCAAAGCTGACTTTTGCCAAAGTGTTCGCACTGAAATCAACGGTACTCGACAATGCATCATTTGCAACAGTGTACAGCTTGTCATAAATAGTCCGCCATTCCGGCGACATCTTATAGTAATAATAATCTGTATCGTAGATGCATTTCAGCTCGTCGCGGGCCACAACGATCTCTGTGCTCTGACCGGCAGCGGCATAGTCCTCTTCTATCCTGCTGTCGAGGTATGCCGATTCTTCTTCGTTGATCGCAAACGAATAGCCCATGCCATAGACATCGGCTTCTATCGCTGCTTGTTTCTTCTCATCGATAGAACGCTGAATTCCCTCATAATAGGCAGCGTCCTTAGTCTGCGTCTCCTCTGAGACCGCTTCGCCGGTATCTCCGCTTTCTGAAGCGTCATCCGGTTCGCCTGTTTCGGGAGCATCCGCCGCCTCATCACTTCCGGAATCGGATCCCGGAGTCTGAGACGTTTCAGAGACGCCCTCGGCCAGTTCCACGGAATATGCCGGCACTATAGTCTGCGTGAATATCAGCGCAGCCGCCAGAAATCCCGAGATCAGTTTTCTGAACTTTTTCATGTTGTGAACTCCTTTCGGTAGTATGTACTAACTTATACTATCACTGTCATGATCGCAGTATGGACCGGCCAACCCGATTCAGGCCGCCTTATGGACAGCCTGTTCCGGTTTTACTCCGATCATCCTAATCATGATCAGTATTACACAAAATATATTATATCACAATTCGTTTTATTTTTCAAGATAAATAACCATATATTTTATATAGTACACGCACGCGCAAAAACCGCCTGTAAGCTGATTTGTGCACAGTGACAAAAATATTTGTCACTATGACCAATCGCCGTTTTTTGCAAAAATACGACTGCAACAGAGGCACATAAATTGGGATAAAACAGAGCAATAATGCGGCTCCCCGAACTTTTCTCACGAGTCCGGAAACGCTCTGCGCACAGTCGGGTCGGGGCTTTACTTTTCTCAAAAATTGATGTATAATTATATTCAGATACCGTATAGGGAGGGAAGAACGATCATGGCATATCAGCATATATCCGGCCGTCCTGCAGCAGCAGCGCCCGGAACCGGAAGCAAGGTACTCGCAGCAACGCCCGGAGTGTCCGGAATAATAACGGACAGTGAGCTTGAACGTTATATCGGCTATACTTCCGTTGAAGTAACCGAATCCCCGGTAAAATTCCTGCATTTCTACAATGAAAGCAAGAACTGCTTCGTGCAGTCCGCCGTGTCATATATGGAGCTCGGACCCGGAAAGGCTCTCTCTATCGCACATACCGTCGTTCTGTCCGACGATGAAAGCTCATATCTGCTGAACAAACACGTCTGTCCCTTCTGCCCTGCCGTATTCTCGAACGCAAAACCGGAAGGCTTCAAGAGACCGTCAACGAAAGAGCTACCGACGGTAGATTACAAATATCTCGACTGCCGTGATAAAGACTACAACTCGTCAATTATAAACAAGTTCTTCTCGCCCGATATATTTGCGTGCCTTATTATGGCTATGCTGTTGTCTGCCGTAAACGACAAGCCTGTTTTTATTGCGCTTCCCGGTTCTCCGAAGGACGCTTCGTTCAACGCTATAAGAATTATGAACATTATAATTCCGGCATTTCCGGCGGAATACAGAAAAAAACTGACTTTTATGACTCATGTGACCGACACCTCGGTCATAAAAGGCATCAGAATATATTTCACCGACAATATAGACAGCAAAAGTCTGACAGATACCGACGGATACTGTTTTGATCTGTCACGAAGCAAGCTTTATGCAAGCGGCGTGTCCGTTTCGGATGTGAAGGAATATAAACAGCTCCTGCGAGCTGTAATCGTGAATATTTTTTCATATTCCGAGCCTTCCCTGAACGAATTTTTCAATGATATACTCCCGAAGCTCGACGAAACCGAAAGATTCAGTCTGAAAAAGATGAAAGACCTCTTCGGGATCTGGCAGGAGCTCTCCGTCCACGACAAGAAGGAACAGGACGGAACCGACCAGGCGGCTGTCGTATCCTCGTTCTATGAGCTCAGCGATATTGTTGACGACAAAAGCAAGTTTCTTGGCAGCATAAACAAATACTGGGAAAATGAGGTCATCAGATGCAAGTCCGGCGGATATGCTCCGGATATCAAAACATTTGATATAATCAACAGCCGCTACCCGTCATTTGATGCAGCCGCCAGACATCAGACACAGAAGATCTGGGGCTCTCTGATGATCTACAGCGCTGCCGGCGGAAACACAACTCTTACCGACGAAATATTCTCACAGAAATATGCGGGTTCGGAGCTTGTCTCCGATATTTACGGTTATGTTCTTTCGAGCTATATCGGAACTCTCGTGCACAGAAGCAAAAAAACAGGTGACTCCGGCGGATCCGACGCTTTCGGAAAAGTAATAGCAGCTTATGCGTCGATGATAGCGAGCAGCACCGACACCAGTAAAATATTCGCCGCACTGAAAGACGCGATAGAGAGAACAGACCGTTGCTACGCGGAGATGAAAGCTAATAAAAACAACGAGTACGATGTGTTTTCATCGGGAATACTTGTAAATTTTGAGGCTCCTATAAATACGAAGCTTACCGATGCCGGAATGATGCGCAGATTCAACGTCATAGGCGAACTTAAAGAAACCATATACGGTGTCAGCGAGCTTGGAATTACCGTATTTGAGCACTTCCGCAGCAACTTCGTATCAAGTATGGCTACTTGCGTCACCGGAGACAGCGTGCTGAAAATGTCGGACGACCGGAAGGCTCTGTCCGATCTGATCGAGCGCATAGAAGAGTACCCCGAACTCGGCGGTATAGAAACAATAGCTATGCTCCAGCGTTATTGGGATTTCATAAACACGCCGAGAGAGATCACTTCTGTGACCGAGCTCAACAGAATGGTCAACAAGCCCGAGCATCAGAAAGCTTTCACCGGCTGGATAGCAAACTACTGCAAAAAATATCCCGAGCTCATGAGCTCCGTGATAGCAAATGCGTCCTGCCATATCGGCGACGGTGCGAACATCGTCTATGAGATAGATTTCAGCAATGCGTTCTCCTCGCACTATGACAATATAAACCATGACGACGACGCTATGATGCGCGATATCAACAGACTCATTCCGGAGATCGAGCAGTACTCCAAGCGCGAGGAATACAAGGGCCTTGGCATAAGCTCGTATAAAGAGCCCGCCGCACGCTTTATAATCACCAATCTTCTTGACAGATCAGCCGACAAAAAGCGCGCAAAAGAAAATGAAGCGAATCTCAGACGTTATGACAATGTCGGAAATCTTCTCGCTTCATTTGACAACAAATATAAGAAATACGGAAAAAAGTGATATAAGAAAATAAACAAAACAGACCCGGACTGTGAATCCAGTCACAGTTCGGGTCTGTTTTTTAGTCATGAAATATTCGTTGCGATACCGATCGATACACAATTGTCAAGTATAGCCCTGAGATCGGTATTTTCGGAGGCTTCCCAGCGGCGCAGTCCATTGACGGTGTATCTTATCCGGCCTTCCGAGACCTGTGTCTCGGTATATGTGTCCAGATAAAACACGTCGGTGGATACCGTCCTGTCACGAAGCAGGCCGCCGCACTCGGCAAGAGAGCAGCCCGGAAAATTCACGTTCCATATCTGATTTTTACCGAGCGGCTTATCAATAAGCTCTTCTATAATGCCGTCAATGTAATGATCGGTCACTTCATGCATCTCAACCGCGTCTTCGGAAAACGCGATAGTGTGTATCCCCTGGAAAGCCGCCTCGAACGCTGCACCGGCAGTCGCCGAATACTGTATGTCCGACGCGAGATTATATCCGTAGTTTATGCCGGAGAAAACATGATCCGGCTTATCCGGAACTATGTTTAGTATCCCAATTCTTGCGCAGTCGGCAGGCATTGCATCACAGGCATACGCGTGCACTCCCGCGACCGGGAAATCCACCTTCCACGCTTCAAAGCCGTGCCGCAGGGTAACGCTGTGAGATACCGCGCTTCGCTGGCTGTCCGGCGCAACCACCCACACTTCCCCGACTTTTACGGCAGCCTTTGCAAGCCTTATGATACCGTCAGAGTTTATCCCGTCATCATTTGTTATCAGTATTTTTCGCATCTGTGCCTCCATTCAGGGTTCTTATCCGCGCCTTTTCTTTGGCTTTTTTCCGGGATATGTCCCATATTTTCCGCTGTGATCTGCCGTTCCCGCAGACCTCTTCCCTGCTGCTCCGGCAGACTTTGAATGTACTTCCTGACGTTTTTCCGCCGGGATAAGGCAGTTCGGACCGCTTCCTATAAGGTCGCGGCGCTTCGTTATTATGAGAGCCTTCTCGACGAGCTCGCGGTTTTCTTTTTTATAATACTGCAGCAGCGCGCGCTGGAGTTTCTTCTCTTCATACTTTCTCGGAACATACACAGGTTCGAGCGTGTACGGGTCGAGCCCGGTATAGAACATTGCCGTGGATATCGTTCCCGGCGTCGGGTAAAAATCCTGCACCTGTTCGGGGCGGATATTGTGTTTTTTCAGGAACACCGCAAGATCGACCGCGTCACTGAGCGTACAGCCGGGATGAGAAGACATAAGATACGGAACAAGATACTGCTCTTTTCCCATGCCTTTTGTGATATCGTAGAATTTTTTCTCGAACCGTTCATATACCTCTATATGCGGTTTCCCCATATAGTCGAGCACCTTGTTTGAAGCGTGCTCCGGCGCGACTTTTAGCTGACCGCTGATATGGTTTGCTATGAGCTCCTTCATGAACTCGTCGTTCTTATCCTCGATAAGATAGTCATAACGTATTCCTGAGCGAATGAATACTTTCTTTACATTCTTTATCTCGCGCATTTTGCGGAGGATACCGAGATATTCGGTATGATCGACCTTCATATTCGGACATGGCGTGGGAGCAAGGCATTTCTTCCCCTTGCACAGTCCGCTTTTAAGCTGCTTTTCGCAGGACGGAAAGCGAAAATCAGCGGTAGGGCCTCCCACATCGTGAATATATCCCTTGAAACCCGGCGATGCCGCAAGCGCTCTTGCTTCGTCAAGCACCGACTGCTCACTTCGGGTCTGTACTCTTCTTCCCTGATGCAGAGCGATAGAGCAGAAATTGCAGAATCCGAAGCATCCGCGGTTGTGTGTGATCGAAAACTCGACTTCCTTAATCGACGGAACTCCGCCATCTTTTTCATACATAGGGTGATAAGCGCGCATATATGGGAGCTCGTACGCGCGGTCGAATTCCGACTGCGTAAGGCTGCGCTGCGGCGGGTTCTGTACAAGCATCATATTCCCGTGGCGCTGGACTATCGTGCGGCCGTAAACCTCGTCCTGCTCATCGTACTGCTTTCGGCAGGACTTTGCATACGCTTTTTTATTATCGCGAACGACTTCGAAGCTGTCGCACTGAACAGCGCCGATCGGCGTATTCACCGGTTCCGTCAAATAACACGTTCCGCGTATATCGTGCATATTCTTAAGTTTGTCGCCCGCCTTGAAGTGATTCCATATCTCAGTGACCGTAAGCTCGCCCATACCGTACATGAGAAGCTCCGCGCCGCTGTCAACAAGTATTGACTGCATCACGGTATCGTCCCAGTAGTCATAATGCGCGAAACGGCGCAGAGAGGCTTCGAGTCCGCCTATCGCTATTTCGGTATCCGGAAACAGCTTTTTAAGTCTGCGGCAGTAGGTTATCACGGCTCTGTCCGGTCGTTTACCGCCGATGCCGCCCGCACTGTACGCGTCGTCATTGCGCTTTTTGAGCGCGACTGTATAGTTCGACACCATGCTGTCGATGTTCCCGCCGGTGACCATGAAAGCGTACTTCGGCTTTCCGAGACGTGTGTAGTCCTCGTCGCTGACCGGCTGAGCTATCATGCCGACGGAGCATCCGAAGCTTTCGAGAAGCCGGGAGATTATGGCAATGCCGAAAGACGGGTGATCGACATAAGCGTCACCCGTCACGCAGATAAAATCAAACTGTTCAATTTTTCTTTCCTGCATATCCTTACGGGATACGGGTAAAAACGGCATTATGTCACCACCTTTTTAACGGTAGGTTATTTTCACATTGGGGCAATCGGTAAACGCTTTGGCGTCAACTGTGCAGTTTCCGGGCAATGAAACAGTCCTCAGACTTGTGCAGCCATAAAAAGTATTTTCGATTATCCGGCTTACGCCGTCCGGTATGGTGATGCTCGTAAGATTGGTGCATGCATAAAAAGCTCCTTTATCTATTGATGTCACACCATTCGGAATGGTAATGCTTTTAATTGCACAATGAGAAAATGCCCCGCCATATATAGCAGTCACTCTATCCGGGATATTTACGCTTTCAAGCGCGGCGCAGCCTGAGAACAAACCCACACTTATATAAGTAAGATCAGACGGGAGGGTTATCTTTTTCAGAGACTCACATTTGAAAAATACTGTGGCTCCAAGTTCCACGCCATACGGAATATTAATGTCAGATAATAAAGTACAGTTTGAAAATGCGTCTTCTCCGATCGATCTTACACTGTCCGGCAGATTTATGCTTTTAATGCTCTTACAATAATCAAAAGCTTCTTTGCCTATATTTGTTAATTTTGATGGTAATTTTATTGAAACAAGATTTTCGCAGCCTTCAAAAGCTCTTTTTCCTATTGTTGTGACGCTATCCGGAACAATAATAGAAGTAAGAGACTTGCACCCAAAGAATGTTAATTCTCCTATCTCTTCAATTCCTGATGCTAAATTAACTTTTTTAAGTGTTTTGCTATTTGAAAATATACTTGTGTTGTTGACTTTACATTCCAGCTTCTTTACCGGCTTTCCTCCTATTGTCACAGGTATTGTCACCTCGTCTGAGTTTCCGGTATATTTTGTTATCGTTATACCCCCGTTTTCTTCTTTAAACTCAAAATATTTCGCATCGGTATAATTTACAGCGGGAGCTGGTGCAGAAGTCGGTGTCTGAGTCGGTGTCTGAGTCGGTGTCTGGGTCGAAGTCTCCGAAGCGGTCGTTGTTGTTGTCGTTGAAGTCTCCGAAGCGGTAGTTGAAGACGTTTCCGAAGCAGTAGTCGAAGATGTTTCAGAAGCCGAGGTAGTTGTGGTCGTCGAAGTCGCCGAGGACGTTTCCGAAGCTGTCGTCGTTGTAGTCGTCGTATCGAAAGGACCCCAGGCTTCTGACGCTCCGTTACCGCCGCCGGGCGCCGCCTGAGTGATCTGCGCGGTCTCGCCGGGCGTGGAGACGGATACAGCGGGTTCCGCTGTTTCGATATTTCCGCTGCCCGCGTTGAGCCCGATAACAAACGCAAGAACGACCGCAAGTATCACGATCACGCCTGCCATAGCGGGTATCAGCCATTTATGCGCGGTCGGCGCCTTGCTCTGCTGCGTCATTGCAGCCGTAGCAGGAACATTTTCCGCTGTTCTTGTTATCGTATTTCCGGTAACGCTCACAGGCGCGGGTATGGGCTCGTTGCCGAGGAACGCTTCTCTGAACTCTCTGACATTCTGAAATCTGTCGGGAACTTTCACGGCGAGCGCCTTTATCAGCGCGTCTTCCTTCTCCTGCGAGATCGGCACGCCGAGACTGCTCGGCAGGATTATATCATCGTCTTCCGCGCGGTCGATAGAGTCCGGCGGAACTTTTCCCGTTATCGTGTAATAGAACGTCGCCGCAAGCGCGTAAACATCGGTGTACGCTCCCTGTCTGCCGTGGCGGGAATACTGCTCGCGCGGGGAAAATCCGTGCGTCAGCACAACATCGAGGCTGCGGCTTTTTTCGCCCATGCTGTAGCGTGCGGAGCCGAAATCCAGCAGCTTCGCCGAGCCGTCCGCGGTGAGCATGATATTGTCCGGCTTTATATCGCGGTGGATTATTCCGGTGCTGTGAACTTCTTCAAGAGCCTCCATTATCGGCAGAAGCAGCCTTTCTGCTTCCTCACAGCTTATTCTGCCGTTGTACTCCTTTATGTACGTCTGCAGGCTCTTGCCCTCGACGTATTCCATGGCGAAGTAGGCTGTTCCGTTTTCCTCGAAATAGCTGTAAACGCTGACTATGTGAGGGTTCCCGTTGAATTTTGCGAGAGCCTCTGCTTCATCTAGGAACGTAGATTTGCCGTACTCGAAATCCTCGGCTCTCTGTCCCGAAAATGGCACGATAATGTTCGACTCACCACGCACTGAGATCGTTTCAGGATAAAACTCCTTGATAGCAACGCGGTTTCCGGTCTTATGCTCTTTAGCAACATATGTAATACCAAATCCGCCCTGACCTATCACACGACCGGTTATATATCTTCCAGAAAGTATCGTTCCGTGCGGCAGTGCATGAGGGTACTTTTCAAGCTCGCTGGTCTCATCATAGCCGCAGTGCGGACAGATTCCCACACTCTCGTATTCTTTAAAACAATTGTAGCATAAACTCATAACACTCCTCACTTATCATACAGAAAAACATCTTAGATCATGTCAAGATCACTGAAAATAAACACGGAACCTGACATTTCCTACGCAGATCTCATCTCCGCTGCTGAGCGCTACAGGCCCGGTAATGCGCACACCGCATACGGCTGTGTTGGAGACCTGATTAAGGTCCTCTATGTAAACCTCACCGTCTTTGCAGAAAATCTGCGCGTTGCGAAGTGTTACCGTAGCATGATGCAGCTGGAGCGTACATACAGAATTGCTGCCTATAATGCAAGGCTCAGCCACATTTACTACAGTGTCTGCAAATCCGGTCGATACAAATCTGATCCTGATGCTGAATGCGGCAGCCGGCGACCCGACAGGCGCAGTCGTAGGTATTGTCCCAGATCCGGAAGCCGGAACATGTGAAGGAGTATTAGCAGGTGCAGAGACCGGCCCTGCAGAAGGAGCTGAAACATAAGGCGGAACAGTCGTTCTTTTCTTTTTGGAGGTATTGCGTGCTATGACTATTCCGATTATAACGACTCCTGCTATAAAAGCCAGACCGGCTCCGGCGATAATCAGTATGGTCGTCAGATCAGGACCGCCGTTGCCTTGGTTTTCAGCAGGTGCTGCCGCCTCAGATGAAACGTCCGTAACAGTCGGAACAGAGATCACAGATATATCAGTCTGTGAAGCAGATGAGGTGGATTCTCCTGATCCAGATTTAGATTCTCCGGTCTCCAAAGTCTGATCGCCGGTGGCTGCTTCCGAGCGTTCCGCTTCACCATCGCCTGTCGGCGCAGTCGTGGCGTCCTGCCCTGAAACTTCCGTTGACTCTCCGGTGCCTGTGTCTTCAGTCGGAACGGTCGTTTCTTCCGGTGTTATCTCCGTCGTATCAGCAGAAGCGTTTCCTTCCTCCGCCTCGCGCACAGGCAGTTTCCAGTCCTCAAATCTTATCTTGTCTACGCGGCCTATATTATTCAGCGTAACTTGCTCGCTGACATTTTTATACCTTGTTTTGAGATATGTTTCAAAACGATTTCCGTTATCCGGGAAATTATACATTCTGAATTTCATTAAATGTATTGAAGCATTGTACTCGCTCAGCGCACCTGCAAACTCCCGCACATTGGACTGACTGTTAGAATCGCGGACAAGTCCCGTGCCTTTTGAAACGGCGTTTTTGATATCCTCATTCCATTTGCCGAAGCAGAAGGAATGAACAATTACCTCCGGAGTTGCCTTTATAGCATCGGCTGTATCAGCTGTCGAAATCGCAGTATCCTCTGCGTTCTCTTCCGGTATCGTGAATAAGGCTCCTCCTCCGCTTGTAAAAAGCACCAGTTCGACAATATCTCCCGCAGTTACGCTCTTGTGTGAAAGATAGCCGAGCGCGTCGGTCACACCCTGCGGAACATTGGTTTTTTCAGACGAAAAATCAAGGCTCAATATCACATTTTCTATCTCAGTCGCAGATGTAAGCGCTTCAGACTCAACCGATACCGAAGCCCCGCAGCCAAGTATGCTCACACTGATATTTTTTTCGGATAAAACAAGCTCTTTGGCAAAATCTGCGATTGCGGTCGTATTATTATTCATTTTTGACGAAAGATCAATAAGCAGATAGTAATTTATCATTGCGCCTGATTCTGCAAGGGTTACAGGTGAAACATCGCTTCCGAATTTATCTCCGTCAAATACAGAAGCACTTACTTCTTCTGCGTCTCCCGGTAAACCGGCAAAGCAATAGAAATTGTTCGACCAGCAATAATAAGCTCTGTAATCAAGCGATCCGCCCACAGCAGAAGCAGGCAGTGAAAACATCATTAACACTACAGAAACAATCAGTATTAATACGGTGACCTTTTTTCGCATTTTTGACCTCCCGTTGATAAACGATGCATAAGCACCCGGAATTTTCATATTAATCGATATGAGTTATTATTAAAGAACTCTGACCGTTATCAGAGAAAGATTGTCGTTATTTGACGGTAAGCGCTCCATAAGGCGCATAAGCACATAATCCGCCCACTCTGCCGCGCTTGAGGATTTCAGAAGATCTATCAGGAACTCCTCGTCCCGCACATATTCCCAGACTCCGTCAGAGCAGAGCACGAATGCATCACCGGATTCTACCGCATGGCCGGAACAGCCTACATCCGGTGTATTTCTGTCATTTCCGCCGAGCGAGCGCAGAAGGCCGGACTGGTCCTCGTCCTTGCCAATCATATCACGCGATATCTCGCCCGATCTGAACTTTTTGAAAGCTACCGAATGATCTTCGGTTATAGCCTCTATATCATTTCTGTGGAAGTAATAAACTCTTGAATCGCCCACATTTGCCCAGTATGCGCGCCCACCGGTAACTGCCAACGCCGCGACCGTGCTTTTCATTGACTTGTTCTGTGCTGCACGAAGCTCTGCAAGCTTTGCGTTTGCGGCATTTATGGTATCTTCAAGCCATTTTTCAGGTGGAACGCTTCCGTCCGGCTGCGGCGCTTCAAGCATTGATCTTACTATGCAGTCAGAGGCAACATCCCCGCAGGTATGGCCGCCCAGTCCGTCGGCTACGATAAAGATCTCACCGTCCGGGAGCTTTCCGGAACCTGCATGATCCTCATTTACTTCTCTTCCGCCGGCGCTGGTGAAAATAAAGCTGTCAAATCTCATCATTTTTATATTACGCACCTCACATGGTGCTTCTCCTTTCATACCTTATGTACGCTGTTCAATGCCGCGAAATCAATATGTGCATTTCACGATAAGAGCAGTATAGTTGTCGCGGTATTTTCCTTCTGCGCCTTCGTTTATACATCTGTCAAGCTCTGCGCACATTTCGTCGGTGGATTTTTTTCCGAGTGCTTCTATGACCTGATTTTCGGTCACAAAATCTCCTACACCGTCAGAACAAAGCATAACAATATCGCCCACATAAAGATCCATAGGTCTCACAAGACGTTCAGGAGCAGCACCCGATCCGTCGCCGATAAAATGCGTCAGGGCTTCGTCGTCGGGACGATGTACCACGCTTTTTGCGGATACCGTCCGGTTGTGTATAGCCTCAAGATAACTTTCGTGGACAATGTTGAACTCGTGGTTAAGGCGGAACAGCCTTCCGTTTCTTAAAAGATAAATGAAGCTGTCGCCCTCGCTTACAAAATACATCTTGTTTCGCAGGAACAGACATGCCGCAAGAGTACAGCCTCCGTTTCCGCCGAGCATATCATATATAATCTTATCGGCGCGCACAGCGCTTGCTGCAAGTTGGTCGGGTATATTTCCGTTCGGATCATAATCCTGAAAATCAGTCTTTATCGTTGAGATAGCAGTCTCGCTCGCTTCTTTTCCCCCGCTCATTCCGCCCATACCGTCAGCAAGTATCGCCATCATACCATTGCGGACAGCCTGTTCGCCGCCAAGAGCATTCACAAAAGCAAAAGAATCCTCCTGCCTGGGACAGGTGCCTATTCCCTGTAGATTTGCGACCTGATATCTCAGCATACGAGGCTCATTGCTTTCGGGCACGCCTTTACGGACAGCTGCACTGTTTTCGGGCCTTACGACAGTATTATCCGATACGCGCAAAATATTCTGATTAATGATCTGACTCATAGTAATCCACCTTTTTCTGTCTGTATCCCACGGCGAAAATCCCTATCTCCGCAGAACGAAAATATCCTTTGTGCCGCGCCATTTTTCGCACGCACATAATATTCCATAATACTTTATTATTATATCACAGATCGCTAATAAATGCAACACTTTTTTGCCATTGCATCCAAAGCCGCTGCAAAAGCAAAACCCCGAGGCGATTCCTGATCGCTGCGGGGTCAGTATTATCTGACATGTTTATCTGTGCATAAAACATTCATTTATGCTGCCATCTTCATTATATTGCATCTTCGTGACGCAGACGGAACGGTGGAACAGGCTTCCGCCGGGCAGCTCGTCGGTATGGTAAAAAAGCCAGCTCTCGCCGAGAAAATCGCATATCCCGGGGTGATTGGTGAAGCAGGAGCTTTCTTTCATCAGCACTCCGCCGTATTTCCACGGTCCGACGGGACCCGGTGATGTCGCATAGGCAAGATGCTCGTTTCTGCCCTCCCCTTCCGCAAACGCCGCAAAAACCATGTAATATATACCGCCGCGTTTATAGAACCACGGGCCCTCGCAGTATGACGTGCCGGTATTGTGGCCGCCCTTTGCGAACGACTCCTCGGTCATCGGCACCCTGACGACACCCGTTTTTCTGTCGTACGAGATCATATCCTCGTTCAGCTTCACATACCTGAGCTCGGGATTTCCGAAATAAAGATACGCCTTACCGTCATCGTCAATGAAAACAGTGGGGTCGATATCGTTCCAGTCGCCCTCGTCGATGAGCGGGCTTCCGATATCTTTGAAAGGCCCCGTCGGGCTGTCAGAAACTCCGACCGCTATCGCCATTCCGTCGTCCTTTTTATGCACGGGACAGTAAAGATAGAACTTTCCGTTTCTTGCTGCGCACTGAGGAGCCCATGCGCGGTCGTCCGCCCATTCTATATCATCAAGCGAGAAAACCTTTCCGTGATCGGTCCAGTGCTCCATATCCTTAGTCGAGAAGCAGCGCCAGTCGCGCATGGTGTAAAAGTCGTTCACAAGCACATCCTCGTCGTGCGTGGTGTACAGATAAAGTGTATTGCCTAACACCATGGGCGCAGGATCTGCCGTGTACATATATTTTACTATCGGGTTATCAGTCATAGCTTTTCCTGTTCTTTTTGTTTCTGTATCTCATTCGATGAAGAAAGCTCTGTTTCCTTTGCGTGGCGCGGGCGCAGGAGCTTCTCCGCTGATGTATCCGACAGCGCAGTGGCCTATACCCTCCCAGTTGCCTTCTATGCCGAGATCAGCGAGCAACTTCTTGTATTCCGGCATTTCAAATTCTTCCTTAGCGCGGTGGATCCAGATGCTCCCGAGGCCGAGCGAGTGTGCGGCGAGCATGAGATTTCCCATTACGAGACTTCCGTCGTATATGCCTGTGTTGATGTCCTTATCCGCAAGTACAACAAGGATAACGGGTGCGCCGTAGAACGGGTCGAACCCCTCGTCCCAGCCGCCGATCTTACGATTATCGTCGGACAACTGGTCGCGTGTTTTCCTGTCCGTTATCGCAATAATGACAGCGCCCTGCTTTCCGCGGCCGTTTGCTGCGTACAGTCCCGCCTCAACTATCTGCTCAATATCCGCTTTCGAAGGCATATCGGGCTTGAACTTCCGTATGCTTCTGCGTTCTTCCATTGCCTTTATTATCACGTTCATACCGGTGTTCTCCTTACATTATTTTTCCACGGACTCAAATATAAGCTTCTCAGCAGCCTCCTGCGTAAGCGGTCTTCCCCAAATAAATCCCTGAATAAAGTCACAGCCGATCTCTCTGAGTGTTTCGATCTGTTCGGGCTCTTCAACGCCCTCTGAGATAACATCAAAGCCCATGATATGTCCGATCGAAATGATAGCCGAAACATACTGCTTTGAGGATTTGCTCTCATTCATCCTGTCAATGAACGATTTATCTATTTTCAGAAGATTTGCCGGGAAATTGTTAAGATAGCTCAGCGAGGAATATCCGGTGCCGAAATCGTCTATCGCGATCTTGATGCCCATTGATCTTATCTCGTCAATGCATTGAAGCGCCTTTTCCATGGAATCTATCATGATAGACTCCGTTATCTCGATCTCCAGTCTCTCAGCCGGAACGCCGCTTGATCTCAGCACATCGCGTATCTCGTCCAAAAAATCATTTTTCATCAGATGACGTACAGAGATATTTATGCTCAGCAGGATATTCGCTCCCGATTTCCGTACTGCCTCTCCGAAAAACATTGCCGCTTTTCTGAATACCATTGCATCGACCTTATCAATAAGCCCGACCTTTTCCGCAACGGGAATAAACACGCCGGGGCTTATAACAGTACCGTCGGCATCCTTCATGCGGGCAAGCGTCTCGAAACCGCGCAGCTTATGATCCATATCGAACTGCGGCTGAAGATTGAAGTAGATATTTTCATTATCAAGCGCGTCTCTGATCTTTTTCTCTATCTCGATAATGCCCTCCGTTTTCAGCATATCAGGTGTAAAACGTTTGATATGCTCGCTGCTGTTGCTTTCTTTTACCACGTTCATGGCTGTACCGGCAAAAGATACAACAGAATCGGCACTGCCGCCGTCAGCAGGAAATTCTGCATATCCAAAGCTTGCGGATATATAAAAATCACAGCCGTCTATCGTCAGGCGGTCATGCAGGACAGCTTCATACGTTCTGATCGTATTGAGTACATCTTCGTCTTTATTGTAGTTTCGTATTATCAGTGAAAACTCATCGCCGCTGAAACGTGTGACAAAATCAAACGTGCCGGAGACGCCGGTATCTGCTATCATCTTCCAGCGCGAGGCGATCTCACAGAGCACATGATTTCCGGTCTCAAAGCCCATAGTATCGTTTATGGCTTTGAATCCGTTGATATCTATTGATACGAAGGCAAATCTTTCGCCCTTATCGACTAGTGCATTCAGAAGCTCTGAGCACGCAAAACTGTTCGGCAGTCCGGTCAGTGCGTCAGTTACCGCCTGATCGCGCAGCGTCTTCTGATATTCGTCCATTTTCTTATTATTCAGATAGATTATCGTAATAGCTATTATAGCGAGAATATTACCGAAAACGCCAGGCAGGCTTGCGAGATTATTTCTTGCAACTATACCCACTATCATAAACGGGAATTGTACCAGCAGCAGCGTCAGCGACGTAAAGTAACCCTTTTCCCCGCAATAGAAAGTCATAAATATGACGCAGATCTCCGACAGCGCCGAAAAAACGCCGATGAACGTAGACATCGGAAGTTCTTTTCCGAAGATCATCACATTCACGCCCGAGCCGGCAACAGCACTTATAACTCCGGAAGCGAGCAGATAAAGCACCAGAAGTATAATGAAAACCGCCAGCGGCGCTTCTCTGCGTGCCGACAAACGATCTAACGTTTTTTCCATTGTGTTTGAATTTCTTCTTTTATCCTGTTTCATGTATGAAAGTCCTTTCAGAGTATCAGAGATCGGCAATAATACAGACCCCTGCTGTTCTGCCATTCTGCTAAAAAAAACATTTATCCACAATATCTATCATATAAAATTATATCACTTTTCCCCTGACAAGTCAATACAGATACGGACAAAAAACGGCACAGAACAAAACATCCCTTCGTCGTCTATACAACGAAGGGACGTTTCAATTATTCAGGAAATGAAGAGTATTCAGGAACTGCTGTTTATATCGTGATATCAAGTATCACATTCTGCCGCCGAAGCCTCCGCGTCCACCGCCGAAACCGCCCATGCCGCCGTTCATTCCTCCGTTCATCCCGCCGCGCATCATCTGGGTCGGAAGAGTAGTTCGCTGGGAAGCGTTGACGATAACTGTAGCGCCGTTGATCTGGCCTCCGCCGTCGTAATCGAAGGTAGAGTTGCCGGTTACGCTTATTGTGCCGTCGTTTACATAGATGTTGCCGTTTGCGTCCACGCCGTCGGTGTCGCCCTGACCCATAGTGATCGTGGTCTCACCGCCGTTTATCTCGACAGTGGGAGTTGTTATAGCTGTGCTCTTACGGGCTGCGTTGATGCCGTCATCGGAAGCATTGATCGTGATATTGCCGCCGTTTATCTGGATATAGGACGCTTCAAGGCCTTCGGACGACTGGATATTTATAGTGCCGCCGTCAATCTGGAGAATGGTCGTTGCCTGGATACCGTCGCTCGACGCTGTGATGTTGAACTCACCGTCGGAAATGTAGATCCAGCCTACCGAACCGTCATCGTCATTCTCACAGTGCAGACCGTCCTTCTTGGTGTTGATCGTGAATGTGCCGCCGCATACGGATATGGAATCATTAGCCTTTATGCCGTGATTTGCAGTTGCGATGCTATAAGTGCCGCCTGTTACCTTTACGTCGTCCTTGCCGACTATACCGTTTCCGTAAGCCGATGTCACGTTCAGTGTTCCGACACCGTTCAGTACGAGATCGTCCTTCGAGAAGATAACGCCGTTAGTGTTGGTATCACCGTCTGCCATGAACTCTCCTGTTACAGAGAGAGTATTGGTGCTGTCCGTGGTGGTGACAAAGCACTTGTCTGCGGAAATCACATATATTGCCGGGAAGTCGTCATTCGTGATGCTCACGCCGTCAAGAACGAGCTGAACCTTTGCGGATTTGTCAGCGTTCACGGTTATCGTGCAGTTCTCCGCGCTACCCTTTATAACATACACGCCCTCTTCGGTAATTGTGATAGTCTTGTTATCTGCAACTGTCACGGTCGTTGCGTCAGAAAGGTCTGCGATCTGCGAGAGGTCACGCTTCGAGAATATATCAGAAGTATCAAGTGCGGAGCTTCCCATTGTAACTTCTATGGTTGTATCCGAGCTTATCGCCGAACTTCCGCTCTGCTCTCCGAAGCCGCCGAATCCCGCGTGGTTTCCGTCAGCGTTCATATTGCCGCCTAATCCGAGTCTGAGCTGATCTGCCGCTTCGGTATCCGATGATTCGGAATCAGTGTTCTGAATTGATGAGCTCGTATTGTCCGAATAAACGACGCTTCCGGAAGCTGATGTTGTGGTATCTGCTGCACAGCCTGCGATAGACATGCACATTGCCGCTGCTAATAATATTGAAGTTAATGTAGTCTTTTTCATAGTTGCCTCCTTGCTCCGTCGGGAGCGATCCTTTGATTTACGGCTTCTTTGCCGTTCCTTTGATCATATTATAACCGGCGAACCTTAAAGGAACTTAAACTGTAATGTGTATTTTGGGTGAAAAAAGTGAAAACAAAATGATCATAAAAAAGACGCTGCACACGATCTATGCAGCGTCCCAGCTTGTCAAAGAAACAGAAAACTGTTATTTAACTTGCGAAGCGAGTC
>CAMVEM010000014.1 GCA_947166515.1 uncultured Clostridia bacterium
AAGCGATAGCATCCGCGGTGCGCTGCACTATCTCAAGCTTCGAGGAGATGAAATCCCGTACCTCCGAGAATATCTCGGCTTCAAGCGCGAGTATCTTGTCGTTCGCTCCGAGTATTTCATTCTCGGTCTTTTTGAGCTCCTCTGTTATATATCGCTCACCATTGGTAAGCGTCTGCTTTCTTATATATGTTGAGGGAACAAGAGGGATATTGCCCTTCGAGACCTCGATGTAATAGCCGAAAACACGGTTATAACCTACCCGAAGGTTCTTTATGCCTGTAGCCTCACGTTCACGCTGTTCTATCTCCGCCAGCACATCTTTGCCACCGCTCGCCACTGCGCGTAGCCTGTCCAGTTCTTCATTGAAGCCGTCACGGATATACCCTCCGTCCTTTGTGAGCGCAGGCGGGTCATCCGCTATTGCGTTATCCACAAGCGTAGCTATCTCGGTGAGTGGGTTTATCAGCCCGTTCAGCTTCTCAAGAAGCTTCACGCCCTCCGCTTCAGCAAGCTTTTCCTTCAGCGGCGGGATATTCCGGCATGTGCGTCCGAGCGCCACAACATCACGCGGTCCCGCTGCACGGTAAACAACGCGTGTTATAAGCCTTTCAAGGTCGTAGATGCCGGTAAGGCAGTCACGCATCTCCTCAAGCATGACATAATCCGAAATAATGCGCTCAACAGCGTCAAGACGCTCGAGCACGCCTGTCACAGACAACAGCGGCTGCTCGATGAACCGGCGCAGCTTTCTTCTCCCCATGGCGGTCTTTGTCTTGTCTATCACCCACATCAGAGAGCCTCTGCGGTCGCCGCTGCGCATAGTCTCGGTAAGTTCGAGATTGCGGCGCGCCGTGATGCCGAGATCCATGTAATCGTCGGACAGATGCACGGTAAGCCTTACAGAACGACGTATCTGTGCCTTCTGTGTCTCATTAATGTACCTGAACACCGCAAACAGAGCTTTTTTCGCCAGCGGTGTATTATCCAGCCTTTCAGCCTCGGAGGGGTTTTCAAAATACTGCTCCGTAAGTGCCGCTACATCGTTGAGGGAGAAATCCTCGTCATCGAGCAGGCTGCCGACAGCTTTTTCAAGCCTTGAATGAACGAACGCGTTCACATCCCGACAGTCGAGAAACGCAGCGTTGAAGATGAGCTCCGACGGCACGTAACGTGAGACCTCCGCAATTATGTCACGCTCGAACATCTTCCCGCGCTTCTCATACGCATGGAATTCGCCGGTCGAGATATCCGCGAACACCATGCCACAGACATCCTTTTCAGAGAAGAAGCAGGATATATAATTGTTCCTGCCCTCGTCGAGCATACTGTCTTCATACAGAGTTCCGGGAGTTATGACACGTATGACATCGCGGTCAACGAGACCCTTTGCAAGCGCGGGATCCTCCATCTGCTCACAGATAGCGACTTTGTAGCCCTTGTCGATAAGGCGCTTGATGTACTGCTCCACCGAGTGATACGGTACGCCGCACATAGGCACACCGGCACGCGATGTAAGCGTGAGCTCCAGCTCCTTCGAAATGTTTTCCGCGTCATCGTAGAACATTTCGTAGAAATCACCGAGTCTATAGAACAGCACGCAGTCCTTGTACGCATCACGCACCTTGATGTACTGTTCAAGCATAGGCGTAGGCTTCTTCTCGCATTCGGTCTTTCCCGACAATCCCGTCACCCTCTCCCGTTAATGTGATACCTTTCCTTATCAGCCGCAGCCTCCGCAGGTAGCGCAGCTTCCGCTGCATCCATGGTTAGCGTGAGGGTCGCAGGTATCCGGGTCTTCCCCGTCACAGCTCATCTGGATTATCATGTTCACTTCGTTGAGAAGGATATCGAACGCATTCTTTACTACAGCGAAGTTTGCCATGTTCACGTTCTTCATGACATTGCCGTACGCGTCCTGCATTTCCTTATTCATTGTGCGTATCTTCTCGCCGTCCTGCTCCGACGGATCCTTCTGCATCTCCGTCTGAAGCGCGGCTCTCTTGGCGCTGAAATCCGAAATAAGCTTCTGGAGCTCCTCGTCTGCGTCATTTACTTCCTTTGCCGCTACATAATCCTTATAGCGCGGATCCGCCTGTATTGCCTTTCCGAGCTCTCTTGCTGCCTTTAATGCGTCCATAGTCTTTCTCCTTTATTCCTTGATATATTCCGCGGTTATGGGGGGATTTCCCCATACCATTCTGCTGCCGTCAAATTCGGTGATCTCATGCACCGTACTTTTTATACCCTCCGAAGGGATTATTGTCAGCTGATTCCCGTTGAGCTCATATTTACCCATTGAGTTCACAGCTCCGCTGTTTCCGCTCTCCTTTTTGGTGTAGCGCATAGCATCGGTGAAGGTATAGATGGTGTAGATCGTATCGCTTACTTCATACTTCCAGGTCCCGTAAAGATCGGAAAGCTCTACCTCCGGCACCTTTTTCTGCTCGCCGAAGCATCCTGTCAGCGCGAATAACACCGCGACAATGAGCATCACCGAAACTGCCCTGATCACTCTTTTCATGAAACCGTCTCTCCTTTCAGCGCCCACGGAAGCGCTTTGGCTATACGCACATTGACGAACTGCCCTATGAGCTCGTCATTACCCGGGAAATCCACGATGATGTTCTGCCGGGATTTTCCGGTAAGCAATGCTTCATCTGTTCTCCCCCTTCCCTCGCACAGGACCCGTAGAGTCTGACCCACATACTTCTCGTATGCCTTTTCTCCTATAGCTCCCTGAACATCGAGCAGCTCTCGGAACCAACTGCCCTTTTCCTCATTGGACACCGGGTCGTCCATTTCCGCAGCCTTTGTGCCCTCACGCCGGCTGTAGATGAACGTGAACGCGCTGTCGTACTTAACACGCCGCATGAGGTCGAGCGTTTTATCAAAATCCTCCCTCGTCTCTCCGGGAAAGCCCACGATTATATCGGTCGTAAGCTGGATATCACCTATCCGCTCCCTCGCGTAGTCGACGAGCCCGAGGTATCTTTCGGTATCATAGTGTCGGTTCATCAGCTTCAGTATCCTGTCGCTGCCGCTCTGCACCGGGAGATGCAGATGATGCGAGATATGCCTGCTGTCCGCTATCACATCTATGAGCTCGTGCGAGCAATCCTTCGGGTGCGAGGTCATGAAGCTTATCACGAACTCTCCATCCAGCGCGTCAAGCCGCCGCAGGAGTTCAGGAAAGCTCACATCTGTTCCGCTTCCGTAGGAGTTCACATTCTGACCGAGCAGCAGTATCTCTTTACAGCCGCTCTCTGTCAGAGATCTCACCTCATTTATCACAGCTTCCGGCTCACGGGAACGTTCGCGGCCACGGACTTTCGGTACGATGCAATATGTGCAGAAATTGTTACAGCCGTACATTATCGGTACACTTGCCTTAAAGCCGCTCGTTCTGCGTACGGGCAGCCCTTCTGCCACCACGCCGTCGCTTTCGGGTATGCACATCACCCTCTTGCGCTTTTCGTATATACTGTACAGCATCTCGGGGAATTTATGCGTAACATGTGTACCGAAAATGAGGTCAACATACGGAAAGCGCTGCTTCATGCGCTCGGCGATGTGCTCCTGCTGCACCATGCAGCCGCAGACCGCTATCACCATGTCCGGATTTCGGCGTTTGAGAGCTTTCAGCGCACCAACGTTTCCGAAAACCCTGTTTTCGGCATTTTCGCGGACTGCGCAGGTATTGTACAACACAAGATCCGCCTTTTCCGGAGAGTCCGTAAAGCCGAAGCCCATCTGCTCAAGCATACCGTCAAGCTTCTCCGAGTCAGAGACGTTCTGTTGGCAGCCATAGCTGTGAGTATACGCGAGCGGTCTGTGATCCCACACATGGGTCACTGCTCTGACGCGCTGCATGAACAGGCGCTGTTCTTCAAGCTCTTCGCTGTCTATACGTGTTACCGCCATGCGCTGTCCCCCTCCGTTTATCAAGAATAAATAATATTATACCATACTTTTATGTAATTTTCAAGTATTTTGTTCGTATATCAACGGAACATATTCTTCCGCCATATACTCCCTCGGGATATTCTCCCGAAAAAGCTGTTTCAGGAAATCGTACGAAACACCGCTTATCGCATGCTTTGCCGCCATTTCGGGGGTATACTTGTCAAACGGATACACTCCGACATATTCGTATGTACGCTCAAAGTGATCCACAAGCGGCACTGCATCCGGCTGCGTCAGCGTTATCCTGCCTGTAGAGCTGTCCTTCTCGACGGTTATCCGCCCAAGTATCTCCGCCATGGAAAGAGGGTTGTCCATTGTTGAGATGAAGTTGCCGAGACAGTAGAATACAAATGCTCTGCTCCCGTCTGCGCGGTCGAGGTACTCCATGCTTTGAATTGTATGAGGCTGGGTGCCGACAATGATATCCGCGCCCCAGTCCGCGAGCTTACGCGAAAAAGTCTTCTGATCATCGGTGATCAGATTGCTTACCTCGATGCCGAAGTGAACGCTCACGATGACACAATCCGCGATCTCCGCCGCATGACGCACCTGCTTTTCGATCAGCTCCTCCTCTGACGTGTACACCACCCTGCAGGGCGACGATGAAGGCAGCGAGATCCCGTTGGTATGCTCCATATATCCGAGGAAAGCGAACTTGATACCGTTCACCTCAAGTGTACGCACACGATCCATGTCTTCCTCGCTTTTGTACGCGCCGTATACCGGTACATTCGGATAAACGCTCTCCCAGAAGTCAAGCGTAGAAAGCAAGCCCTTTTCTCCCTTGTCAAGCACATGATTGTTCGCTATCGAGAATGCGTCAAAGCCCAGATCGAGCATATCATGCGCCATCTCTGTAGGCGTGCAGAATGTTGGGTATGTGTCGGGCTCGAAATCGTCCGACAGTATCGTTTCCTGATTGAGCACGGCGATGTCGGCATCGCTTATCAGGGTACCGAGGTTTGCGTATGCAGGCGAAAAATCATACCCATCACCGCCCGCAGTCTCTTTCGCTATACGATATATGGGCGTATGTATCAGGTTGTCACCCGCGAACAACAGTCTTACGCTGCCGCCGCTCTGTGGCACCGACTCACCGGTCTGTTCCGATACGGACTCCGGCTCCTGACTGACAAACACCTCCACCGCGATAGTATCGGCGGCAGACTCCTCCGATGTATCTGTTACTTCGGGAGCTGTCGTGGTGACTGTAGTCTCCGTTAATGGCGCGGAGCTCCTTGTGGACATAGGAACGTTCTCAAGGCTGCCGCAGCTTCCCGCAAGAAATACCGCGGACAGTAGCAGTCCCTTTATACACATCGCTTTTTTCAACTTCATATTCTCACACTCCAGAGCACATTGATCAACGTCAAAACAGAAGCACTGCCGCAACAGCAGTGCCGCTTGTCACTATTGCATTTTATCTGTCGCTGTAAGCGCTTCCATAACGCTTTTCTCCTTCAGCACGTTGTTATATATTATAACATGACAACGCATTCGCGTCAAGCGATTTCGGGGAAATATGTCCCGCCCCGCAGTGTATTGACAAACGCCGCCTTGTGTAGTATAATCGTATCAACAATGAAAGGAAGGAAACGGATATGCGGCAGAAGACATTTGAGATATGCACAAAAGAAGACGCAGCACGCACCGCGGAGCTCCTGAAGAGCATCCCGGAAACGGCAAACGCATCATGCTCGCTTTTGAAAGTGTTCGTGTTCGGCTTTTCATACGAGGAGACCACAGAGATGATCAGCCCGATACGTGAGGCTTTCCCTGATATGATCGTCACAGGTATGACCATTTACATGGTAAAACCTCCCCAAGGCGGCGATGACACCATCGTTTTCGATGAAACGCCCACTCTGCGTCTCGGCTTTTTCTTCTTTGAAAGTTCGCAGGTACGGCTCGTAAAGTATGAGATCAGCAAAAATGACCCGGAAGATATGCTGATATCTGTCCGCAGGGAGATCGCAGAGACTCCTGATGTCAAGGGCGTTTGCGTATACGTTTCGGGGTTTGCGCTCCACGTATCGCGTATGCTTGAAAGACTCACAGAAGGATTTGAAGATATCCCTTTCTTCGGCACAATGGCCGATGTTTACTATATTTCCGAACGACACTCCGAACCGTTCATCTTCGATAATGACCAGGCGCTCACGTGCGGGTTAATATTTCTGCTCTACACCGGCAATGAGCTTCATGTCGAAATGCAGTACATACTCGGTTGGAAGCCCATAGGAAAGTCAATGTCCATAACACAATCACCGCAGCCTCTTACCGTAGGTGATACCATTATTTCGAAAATAGACGGGAGCGCCCCGGAACATGTGTACAACAAGTACCTCGGTATACGGTTTGATGACTATCTCACGATAAACTGCTGTGAATTTCCGCTTATTGTTGAGAGGGACGGTCTCGCTATAGCGCGTACCCCGTTTGCCTGCACCGATAACGGCGAGATCATCTTCATCGGCTCTATAAAGCCTGATGAGAAGGTACGGTTTTCATATACCGTGCGTCAAGATCTCATCGCCAACACCGAACGCTCCAGTCATGATATGCTGCGTTTTTCACCAGAAGCTGTAGAGTTGTTCGTGTGCGGGAACAGAGCTATCATGCTTCGAAGCGATACGGACAGAGAAACCGATTGTTACAGGCGATTCGCGCCGGATACCCTGCACTGCAGCGCCGCCGGCGAGATATACTTTCACCACGGACGCGGCGAACTGCTCAACAGTGCGCTTGTCGCGACAGGCTTCCGTGAAGGTGAGCCGCACGACCTCACCATGAACAAGATGAGCTGCGACATCATACGATACAAGAATGAAGGTACCCTGCCGCTGTCGGAGCGAATACTCAAATTCCTGCAATCAATGAGCAGCGACCTTTTGGAATACGCCAGCGAAGCACAGCGCGCCAACGAAGCGAAGAGCACGTTCCTTGCGAATATGTCGCATGACATACGCACGCCTATAAACGCAGTGCTCGGAATGAACGAGATGATTCTCCGAGAAACCGGAAGCGAGCAGATCCTCAAATACGCCAGCAATATACGAAGCGCAGGAAATACCCTACTCGGACTGATAAATGACATACTTGACCTGTCAAAGATAGAGGCCGGAAAGCTGGACATCATACCTGTGGACTACGACCTCACGTCACTTCTCAACGACCTTGTGAACATGATACAGCCGCGCGCCGCAGCAAAAGGACTGACATTCGAGACTGAGATCGACTCCGATATACCGAAGCTCCTGCACGGAGATGAGATCCGCATAAAAGAGATAATCACCAACATCCTCACTAACGCTGTCAAATACACTGAAAAGGGCTCGGTAAAATTCAGTGTAGGCTTCGAAAATACCGGAGAGGACACGATATCACTGAAAATAAGCATTTCTGACACGGGCATCGGCATTAATGAAAATGATATCCCGAAGCTTTTCAACAAATTCGACCGTATCGAGGAAAAACGCAACCGCGGTATTGAAGGCACCGGTCTCGGCATGAACATCACGCAGCGTCTTCTCGAACTTATGAACAGCAAGCTTGATGTTCGGAGCGAGTACGGCAAAGGTTCGGTATTCTCGTTTAACCTCGGACAGCGTGTCGTCAAGTGGGAGTCTGTGGGCAACATTGATGAAGCACTTCGCCGTTCCGCCGCTAACATGAAGAAGTATCGCGAAAAGTTCACTGCGCCGGATGCTGATGTACTTGTCGTCGATGATACACCGATGAACCTCGAAGTATTCGAAAGTCTGCTGAAAAAGACACTTGTGCGCATCGACAAGGCGGAAAGCGGCAGCGAGTGCATAGCTCTCGTGTCGAAGAAAAAATACGATATCATTTTCCTCGATCACATGATGCCATGCAAGGACGGCATCGAGACTCTCAAAGAGATGAAAGCTCATACCGGCTCACCTAATGATGATACACCCGTGATTTGCCTTACCGCCAACGCGATATCCGGTTCACGCGAGAAATACATGAATGCCGGGTTTGACGATTACCTCACCAAGCCCATAAACCCTGAAAAACTCGAGAAAATGCTGATAGAATACCTGCCCGCAGAGAAGGTAAACTTATCCGGAAGCGACACATCAAAAGCTTCTCGTTCCGGTGTTCCGGCAATCCTCGTCATCGATGACGACAAGATCATCCGTGACGCGGCTCGAAGCATACTCAAGCCGTACTATCGTGTTATATGCTGCGGCAGCGACACCGAAGGCATCAAAGCCGCGGATAAAGAGCACCCCGATCTGATATTGCTGGATATAAACCTTGCCGACAGGTCAGGCTTCGATGTTCTCAAGCAGCTTAAAAACGCCGACTCGACACATGATATACCCGTTATGTTCATTACAGGCGAGAACAGCGAAGAGACCGAAGTCAACGCCTTTCGCTGCGGTGCCTCCGATTACGTACGAAAGCCGTTCATACCGGAGGTACTTATCCAGCGTTCAAAGCGCGTCATCGACCTGTATCACTATCAGTCCGGGCTCAAACGCGAGGTCGGACGACAGACCGCAAGAGCAGACAGACTTTCGCTGGAAATGATGATAGCGCTGTCAAAAACAGTCGACGCAAAGGATCACTACACCAACGGCCACTCCGGCAGAGTCGCGGAATATTCTGCCGAGATCGCCCGAAGAATGGGCAAGAGCGTCGCCGAGCAGGAAAAGATATACGAAATGGGACTCATGCACGATATCGGCAAGATAGGCGTGAGCGAGGAAATAATCAACAAGCCGTCACGGCTCACTGAAGAGGAATTCGCGCAGATCAAGAAGCATACTGTCATAGGGCATGATATTCTGAGCTCCATCGAAGAAATGCCCGATCTTTCTGTCGGAGCACGCTCGCACCACGAAAAATATAACGGTACGGGCTACCCTGACGGTCTCAAGGGAAAGGATATCCCCGAAGCCGCACGGATAATATGCGTTGCCGACTGCTATGACGCGATGACATCTACCCGCACGTACTCAACGACCCGTCCGCAGGAAAACGTAAGAGCGGAGATCGAACGGTGCAGCGGTACGCAGTTCGACCCGGATATAGCAGCAGTCATGCTCCGTATGATCGACGACGACACGGAATACAAAATGAACGAGCAGGGCGGCGCGAGTGTCTGGAAAAACAAGGACATGCTGTGGAGCATCTCCGCTGCACAGGATGTACCGGATGATAACGAATACGGGTCTGACACTTATGAATCCGATGACGACGAGGCTGATGCAAAGCTACCGGAACAGCTTTACAACATCAAAGAGATCAACGTGAACAGCGGGCTTATGCACTGCGGAACTGCCGGTACATATCTCTCGGCTGTCGCCACTTACGCCGGAACTGCGGCGGACACCGCTGACGAAGCTGAACGGCTGCTCCGTGACGGAGATATCCACAATGCAACAGTGAAGATACACTCACTTAAAAGCACTTCCCGCGTGATCGGCGCAATGGAGCTCGGTGCGCTCGCCGAAGAACTCGAAGCTGCAGGAAACGCAAATGATACCGAGAAGCTGAACGCACGCTCCGGAGAGCTTTTCGCACGATGCAGAGAGCTTGGCAGACAGCTCTCACAGCTGACAAAAAAAGACAGTCTCCCGATGATATCCGATGACGAGCTGAATGAAGCATATACGTTGATACGTGAGTTCCTTTCGGTAGATGATCTGGAGAGCGCCATGCAGATAATTAGCGGGATCGAAGGATACAGCTTCCCCGACAGTGAAAAGCACCGCTGCGCAGCTCTGATCAAAGCTGCGCGAGAATATGACTATGACGCGATGAGAGAATTGACAGTGAAATAAACAAAGCGGCAGGTCCGGTTTATACGGACCTGCCGCTTCTTATGTGTACTGAATAACTGTCATTCCTCGTAACCGAGTCTATCCGCAATATCCTCAATAGTAGCGTTTTCTCCGAGCTCAAGTTTTGCGAGTGTCTCCGTCTTTTCGCGTGCATCGGATATATTATACAGCTTGGTCGCACGCTTCATTGCAAGGGAGTTGTATATACTCTTCCTCATGTTGTTATCTATCTGGACAGCAGCACCGTTGCCGGAAATAACATTTCCCTGATACAGACCGAGTTTCTTCAGAGCTATCCTCTTCGCATCCTCTAAATCAAGATTATTGATTGCGACACCGTTTTTTCCGTCCGCCGCTTTCGTTTGTATCGATTGTGCCTTCCGTGTAAGATAATCATTGACATATTTGTTGCGATCCTCTTCTGCATTTTTCTTGTATTTTCCCGATAAACCTACGCCAAGCGACACGCCCTTACCGATACTACTGAAAATACCTCCTACCGTTCCTACAATAGACGAGCCTAACCTGACAGAAGCAGCATCACTGCCTATGAACGGAGCTAAAGACGCGCCGAAGCTGCATAATGCTCCAAATGCGGAAACACCCGAAGTGACCGCATTGAAAAAACTCTCGTCTTGTTTGCTTTTGGCAGCATTCGCAGCCATATTGAATGCTTCTGCCTTATTGTTGATTCTCTTACGGTCGTCGGGATTACCGCTGTAATTTCTGCTTGGGATCTTTGTTATACTGTCCTTGAGGCCCTTTATCTTTGAATACCTTTTTGCAGCAACTCCGGCTCCGATAGTATCTGTAAGACCTCCCCCAAAAGCACAGAAAGTACTTATCGAACTGCATAGATTTGACGCAAAGGTGCGGTTATCAACATCAGTTTTTTCGGGGTTCTCCTCGTATACATTCTGTAGGTTAGCAACACCGGCGCCCAACTGCGTGGCTCCGGCCACCATTTTGAAAGCATTCGAAATAGAGCTTGTAGTTTCCTGTCCGTGCTTGAGCTTATCCCTTCTCCAAAGATTGCTTGCTCGATGACCATGTGCTATCATTCCGGCGCCACCCGATAAAGCCTTTACTCCGCCCATTATCGCGTTGCTGTAGTTTACGCCTTTAAAGTTTCCTACGCTTGTTTTCAGATCATCATTATTCTCGACCTGTTTCTCTCTTTCAGTGGATTTACGTGAAAAAAAGTCTTTATCGATCTCATCCGGTGCCTCTTCGCATATTCCGTCTATACCGACCCCCAAAGTCAATAAATCATCGACTGCATCTACGGCATCATTGAGTTTATCGATACCGCTCGTAGCTGTTCCCCAACCGGCATCGTTATCACCATGCTGTGAACCATAATCGGGGTGATTGATAGGATTTCCGTTGTCGTCCTGGAAAAAGATATAATTTGCTTTCTGCTCATCGGTAAGATTAGCCGGATTACCGCCCGGAACGACAACGCCGTCATCATCGTCATCATCGTCATCATTGTCCGATTCGGATCCACCATCGTCATCATCGTCATCATCGTCATCATTGTCCGATTCGGATCCACCATCGTCATCATCGTCCGATTCGGATCCACCATCGTCATCATCGTCTTCTTCATCATCGTCCAAATTGGCTCTGTCATCGTTCGGATCATGGTGAACCACTGCTGAATCGGCTCCGTCAGCGTTCGGATTGTCGTCATTGTCCACTAAAGAACTACCATCAACTATTACGAAATCATCTTCGCTCAAATCGGATTCATCAGAGCTCAATGGTGACGATCCGGGTACTGTGGCAGGAACATGGGTCTCTTCTCCCGAACTGTCTTCATTTCTTCTTCTCTCATCGACTGGCGGTTCTTCTCCTGGTCTTAATATTGGGCCGCACATAATGTATTCACCTCTTTTTTATCCATGCTTATCAAAGATCGGTTTTCATTAACTCTGAAACGGGAATACTTCCATTTATCACGGGAGCAACTAACTCCGCGCACTCTTCTGTTTCGGCTACTACCGTCGTAAACGAACCGGAGATCATCTTCCACTGTTCATCGTCATCCTCATATTCATCTACCGTGAACGAATACCTGAAGATAAAATCTCCGTCATCTAACGACACTGCGAAGCATCCGAACATCAGGTCTTTGTTCAGATACGGCAGGAGCGTGAGCAGATCCTCCGCCTTTTTACGTTCAAGCCCGGAAAACAGTGTAAGCAAGATGCACACTTCCGTGCAATCGTCTGACGGGTGCTCAACAGTTACAACACAGTCCTCGATCTGCGTATTCTCATTGAAAGTGATCAGTATGCCATTCCCGTCATCATCATCGATACGAGTGTCTACATTGACACCGTTTTCAGCGAAAGAACGTGAAAACTTCTCAATAAATTCGTTATCCCAGACACCGCCCATGACAAGACCGGGTTCTATGCTTATGCTGTCGATGACAGACGCAAGCTTCTCACCATCGAGAAGTCTCGCGATATACCCAGCAGTTCTGTAAACAGTCCGTTCCATTTCAGCGAGAGTATTGCCGATAAGCCCGACTGCGGATACAAGCTTCGGATCATCATTAAGCACTATGCTCTGGGTAAACACTACAAATCCCGATCCATTGATGAACTTATAACTCCCAAGTGCAATATTGAGATTTATCTCATTCAGCAGCATGCCAACATCAGTCGAATTCTCATCACTGACCTCTGCCCAGACGTACATGACGAGCTCACAGACAGAAAAATCATCATCTTCGGGGACAAGCGATATCTGGTATCCTATCTCGCCTCTTTCATCAAACGGCGATCGTACGTTGTAGAGCAGTACCGGTCCTTCTTCTGTCTCTTCTATGGATGTCTCTTTCGACTTTTCGGAAACGACTTTTTCCAATAAAGTTAAAAAATTTCTCACATTTTCTGTGTTCATACAGTTCCTCCCGTATATACGGCGAGCTTTGATTTTGGACCACACATTGCCGGATTTCGTGAATAATTGACAAAAATATTTTACCACAAATACTATAATATGTCAATATTCAAAGCATAAAATACTGATATATTATTAAACAAGTTAAACATCCCCGCTATAGAGACACTATGTATTCAGTTTTTCATTCACATCCATGTCATTTTTTCACACTGTGTCAAGTGATTTCTGATCATAATTGGATTTTAATTTAAAAATGTTTTCAAAAACTGTTGACAAATCTGAAATTGTGTGATATAATATATCAACGTAGTAAGCTGATATGGCTCAGTCGGCAGAGCACATCCTTGGTAAGGATGAGGTCGTCGGTTCGATTCCGACTATCAGCTCCAGCGGGCGACGGCCCGCGGCGAATCCGTATGGAAGTTATCTTCTATACGGATTTTTTCTGCCCCGCAGTTCAGAGTTTTATCTAAAGTGTTAACTCCACACATAGAAAAAGACCTCTCAAACAGCTTTATTAAAGGCTTTTTGGGAGGTTTTCCTTTATTGTTCACATATCGGTCAAGGCTGTGTTTTTACCTCTTTTTACCCGTTTATACCTCTATAGTTTGTTTGTTTTGTAATCCACGATGTAATCCAGATGTTAAGTATGCAGTTAGTACAGTTGCAGAAAGCTAAAAGTGAAAGTAGTGTTTAAATTACAGTTATTCACCAACTGCTTTCAGAGCCCTGAAAACCTGCTCCGCAGTATCGGAAAGATTATCTGCCGCTACCTTCTCATTCATTGCTTCCTCAAGGCTGCACACATTACGAAGTATCGGAAAATACGCATCAATGCCGCACTCATTAAGAGCTGCGGCATCTTTTGTTACACTTCCCGCAAAAGCTATTACTGGCTTACCGTGTTTTTTTGCAAGCTTTGCGACACCGATGGGAGCCTTCCCCATTACAGTCTGACTGTCAAGCCGGCCTTCACCGGTTATAACTATATCCGCGTTTCTGACATATTCTTCGAGTTGCGTTTCCTGCAGCACCAACTCCACACCCGGATTCAATGACGCGTTCGTGTACGATAAGAATGCAAAGCCAAGACCGCCCGCCGCGCCTGCTCCGGGATAGTCAGGGTCAGAGCCCGGACATAATGCTCCTGTGAGTTCGGCAAAATTAGCAAGCCACTTATCCATTAACGAGATCGTTTCCGGCGTTGCTCCTTTCTGCGGAGCAAATACTGCGCTGCACCCGTTCCCACCGCAAAGAGGATTTCTGACATCGCAGGCGATCCTGAACCTACACTCCGCCAGCTCCGGCAACACGCTGTCAGCAGTTATCCCTGCAAGTACAGAAAGCCCTTCCGCTCCGTAAGGTATCTTCTCACCCTGCGCATTCAGCAGATCATATCCGAGCGCCTGCAGCATTCCTGCACCGCCGTCGTTCGTGGCACTTCCGCCGATCCCGATAACAAAACTGCGGCAGCCATTTGAAATCGCGTCCTTTATCATTTCTCCGACTCCGTATGTTGTTGTCTTCATCGGGTCACGCTTGTCCGGCGGCACAAGTGTAAGTCCCGCAGCTGCTGACATCTCCATTATCGCGGTACGGGTCTCACTTATGATACCGTATTTTGCAGTGACCGGATTTCCGCAGGGATCTGTTACTCTGACAGTGCGGAACTCGCCACCCATTCCAGTAACAAGAGCGTCGACTGTACCCTCTCCGCCGTCCGCAAGCGGTCTTACTGAAACAACCGCATCGGGACAGACACGTTTTATGCCCTTTTCCGCAGCTTCGCCTGCCTGAAGTGAGGTAAGACTGCCCTTGAAGGAATCTATAGCTGTCACAATGTTCATATAGCTTCTCCTTTTACGTCTCAACATATTGAAATCTATCTAATCATATAATAAACAATATAACTTCGGGAATGATTAATCTGACCTCTGCTATGGGTAAGTTCAAAAAAAAGCACGGCAGATACTTTCTGTCGTGTTTTTATCCAATACTTGACAATTCATCTGATATCAGCTACAATATGATATATCAATTATTCAGGGATGGCCAGACATGAAAAACGATCCGAGAAAGCATTTTTCTGCACTTGATATTATTCACAAAATACTGCGGGAGCATATAAAGCCCGGCGACATCTGCATCGACGCTACTGCCGGGCGCGGCAGGGACACCCTTTTTCTCGCGGGACTCGTAGGTGAGAATGGGAAAGTCATCGCCTTTGACATACAAAAAGCTGCAGTCGAAAGCACCCGTTCTCTGATCCACGAGAACGGCATGGATAACAGAACGTGTGTCATTCTCGACAGCCATGCTAACATGGCAGATCACGCTGAACCGGGCACTGTCTCGGCTATCACATTCAACTTCGGCTGGCTGCCCGGAGGAGACCACAATGTTTTTACTCACGCTGAAAGCAGCATAGCCGCGATAAAGGCCGGGCTTTCCCTGCTTCGCGACGAGGGAATAATGACGCTTATCATCTACTACGGACGTGAGACCGGATTTGCGGAGCGGGACGCGCTGCTCGAGTTTCTGCCGACTATCGACAGTGACATTTATACGGTAGTCGAAATGCCGTTCGTGAACCGAACGAATTGTCCGCCGATACCTATTGTTATCCTGAAAGGATGATATGAAACATGAATGTTTAAATCGACAGGTACTTTCTGCACCCGCCGTTTTAATTATTCATCGTGTGCATGACTGTCATCAATGTCGCATCGAAAATATATCATCAGAAAACTGATACTGGTTTGTTTTTTCATTATTCCCGACTAATTATCATTCCAGTCGGGATGAAATATCTGATATATCCGGATCGTTAGGAGCAATTTTCTGATACTCGAGCAAAGCTTTACGAGCTTTATCGAAACTCCCAGCCTCAATCCATCCAATTATATTTCTTTTTACTTTTTTCGCGAGTTGTTCAAATTCTGAAACACTATCTTTAAAGTTATTATTCAACTTTGATACTATCAAATTCTTGATACAGTATAGTTTTTTTATCACCTCTTTCTTTTCATCAACTGTCTTATCCTCACTGTTGATCAATCTCATACTGATACAGCTATCAAAGAAACCAACAACATCTGATAGCTTATCGGGATCAGAAATACTATCAACAGAATAGTTTTCAGCAACATCAAGAAAGTCATCAAAATTTCGACAGCAGAGATAGACGCATCTTTTCATATCAGTTTCCGGAAGCCCGAGAAATACCGATATATCACTTTTATCCAGCAACGATATGTATATAAGATCAATATCCTCATTGATTCCATATTTTCCGACATAATCTCTGATACCATCGGTAGCATTACCGGTCGCAAAATGTTCTGAATAGATATCAAGTTTTTTCTTTATACGGTCGGATTTTCCAGAGATATCGTAAAGCGCTTCTAAATACTTATCCTTATCGGTTTCACACAAAAGCTTATAGAATAGTTCATCAACAAGCATTTTTCTGCCTGTTTCGTCAAGTCGTTCATAATAACTACCTATGTTATTGTATTCCCGTCTCTCGGCAAATCTCAATATATGACCGACAAGCTCAAATATTTTATTCTCTTCAAATGAATACTTTTTAATAGGGAATGAACTTAAAAACGAATCCACAGTATTCGCTCTGTTGGATCTAATACAGCTGTCTAAAAAATTAATATACATCGGCATAATGTTTATATCATTTGTCAAATATGAACCGATGAGATGAGCGTCATAGGTCTGCAATTTTCCGTTTGCTATATCCCTGAATGTTTCGAAGAAGCACCTGAATGAATTGACTGCTTCATCGTATCTTTCAAGTGAATACAAACACTGCGCTTTTATGCCATACATCTCTCCGTCAGCCCAGAGTCTGTCTTTTCTTATTCTTTTATCGATCATGAAATATTCATCGCACACTTTTACAGACTCTTCAAATCTTTTTTGCGTCTGCAATCCGCTCGCCTTATGGAAATACAAGGCTGCAATGGTAATGCTGTTTTTTTCTTTAGCGAGTTCAATTCCTTCATCAATGTAATTATACGCCTTTTCGCTTTCTTCAATGCTCATATAAGACTGATACAACTGAACAAAAAGCATAGGGTCAGGTGATTTCTCTGATTTATATGTTTTGAGCAAAAGATCTGTATTTCTTTTAAATTTGTTTATTCTTTCTTCTTCATTCTCAAATAAATAACCGTAATGATCCGCAATATCATCTATCTTTTTTACAGGCAAACCAAATGTGGTCAGATACTCATGTACAATTCCTTCGAACCTCGTCTCCGGACGAATTTTTGTCATTCGCGGCACAAGAAAATCGCTGTATGTTACGGTATTATCAGAATCTTTAGCTAGATTTCGGGAAATATACGACGCAGAATTATATTTCTTGTATTCCCCGGAATTAAAAAAGTCGATAATATGATCACAAGACCTGAAAATATCATCTGCATCAAGCATCATAAACCAATCACCACGAGCTTTTTCAAGTCCGAAATTTCTGGCTGCCGAAAAATCTCCTATCCAATCAAAATGAAGGACCTTGTCAGTGTATTTCTTTGCAATCTCAACCGTCTTGTCAGAGGAACCTGTATCTGTCACTATAAGTTCACTTTCAACATTGTCAAGAATAGGCTTTATTGCAGAAAGACAGGTCTCGATCCACTTTTCTTCATTTTTAACTATCATTCCGATCGTAAGCTTCATTGATACCACCACTGTTTTTATAAATTCAGATAGTTGCTATGCAAAGAGAAAGCATACTTTCCAATTAGTTATTATATCACATTTTCAGCTTGATTTCAAGTAGTTACGTGTTTTTTGCATCACACAATAATACCGTACGGAAAATACATCCGTACGGTATTACTTTATTATTGGGTTTTCTTGCTTTTCTTACGCTTTTTCTGGATCATTATATCTTCGATATACTTACGAACGGTCCTTTCTGCAGGACGCGCTCCGAATTCCTTAACAAAGGTATCTTTCACGAGCTCATCCACAGTCTTGCTGTCAAGCTCGTCAGGGAGTTTTTCAACATCGAGCCTGTTTTTCTTTAGCTCGGCTACCGTTCTGCGATACTTATCGATTATTATCTCACGATAGCATTCCTCTGTTATCGGTTTGAAGTGCAGTATCTTCGTAAAGCGGTTAAGAAGCTCGGTATCAAAGGAATCACGAAGCTCGGAGAGAGATACCTGCGCCGAATTTCTTGAGCCGGACGTAAAGCCTATCGAATCACTTTTAGTGGTATATCCAGCATTTGTGGTCGCGATTATGATACTCTTGGAGAACTCCACCTGTTTGCCGCGATTTGTCTTGATATAGCCTTCGTCAAACGCTGACATGAAAAGTCGCTGTACAGACTTGTCGGCTTTCTCGAACTCATCGAGCAGAATGACCTGATACGGGTTGCTCTCAAGAATATCAAAAGGCAGTTCCGCTTTTGAATCACTTCCAACATATCCAGATGGTGAACCTATTATCCTGTTTATGCTGGCAGAGCTGTTGTACTCCGTCATGTTCAGTATTATAGGCTTGGTATCCATGATCTCTTTCGCGAGTATCTTTACGACCTCTGTCTTTCCGACGCCGGAATTTCCTGCGAACAGCAGCGTAAGCGGCTTTGTCCTCGGGTAAAGCTCAAGGCTGTCACGTTCGATAGTATCGATGATGAACTCTATCGCTTCATCCTGCCCTTTTATGACATCAAAGCTCTTTCTTAATGAATCCGGAGATACCTCCGTGCGCTCTGCGTTACCTGTCAGAAGCTTCATAGCCGTCTCTTTCAGACGCGATGCAGACAGGTATACCTCCTTCTTCGAAGCATTTTTACTGTTACCGCTTATCACACGATCTATGTACATATCAGCCATTGCGCGGTCAAGAAGTGTTATTGCGTTATCCGGTCTGTGCGAACCGGATGTCCTGTATTCATCCGCGATATGGATAGCCTCGCGCATGGTCTTCTCACCAACGGAAAGTCCCTTGTAGTGCTCTGTCATTGAGCTCTCAAGCTGTTTGAGTATCATAAACGTCTGTTCCGTGGTTATCTCATCAACGATAACGCGGGTGAACCTTCTGTTGAAGGCGGGATCGCTCATCAGCTCGTTCGCTTCCTGAAGCGTCGTGGCACCAATGACATGTATGTCATTCCTTGCGAGTGACGGTTTGAACAGCTGCGCCATTTTCTCATACGTCCTGTCGCCCTTGTTTACGAGCATATGGATCTCGTCAATAAACAGAATGACCTTGTTTTCCGGATCAGTCGCAAACTTTATGACGCCTTTCATCTTCATCTCGATATCGCCGACAAGACCTGATCCCGACACGATGTTGGACAGCGGAAGCTCGTAAATGGTATAGCCCTTCAGCTGATCAGGGATCAGCGGGTCATCGCTCTCAAGACGGCGCGCTATCTCCTCAACTATCTTGGTCTTACCAACACCTGCAGCGCCGATAAGCAGCGCATTTGGTTTAAATTTTCCTATAAGGCATGACAGGGTCTGATGGATAACACTGTCTCGGAACATTATCGGCTGTTCATCACTGAAGCTCTTGTTGTAATTGATCAGATACTTCTCTACCGGGAATTCATTATTTCTGTCATCCGGGGGAGGAGAGAAGCAAAAACCGGATCCTGAATTCTTCTTATTCTGTTCCCCTTTATTCTTACCGGAATACTTCTCTTCTTCTTCCGGAGTCAGGAATGAAGCGACCTCGAACGAATCGTCATCGTCGTCCTCATCTTCCGATGGGATCTCCGGAGGATCGGGAAGCTCGCTCTTCTTATTATTCCCTTTTGTTTTCTTCTGGGAGTCAGTATCTTTCGTTTCGGGGTTTTCGGGCGTAATAAAATCCATCAGGCTATTTATCTTTGGCTTTTTATCTTTCTTATCCTTGTCTTTCTCTTTACCCTTATTGTCTTTCAATGATGCAGCCATTAACCATTCCCTCTCAATCTACTTTCGGAAGTCCGGCAAAACTCTTTTCAAGCTCTTCGTCTGTCGGGATATAATCGCTCATTTCACCATCGTTATACTTCTGATACGCTACCATATCGAAGTAACCTGTACCGGTAAGACCGAACAGTATTGTCTTTTCTTCGCCTGTTTCCTTGCACTTGAGCGCTTCGTCTATAGCAACGCGAATCGCATGGCTCGACTCCGGAGCAGGAAGGATACCCTCGATGCGCGCAAACTTCTGCGCTGCCTCAAATACCGCGGTCTGTTCAACAGATACAGCTTCCATGAGCTTGTCATCGTAGAGCTGCGAAAGTATGCTGCTCATGCCGTGATAGCGGAGTCCGCCGGCATGGTTCGCGGAAGGAATGAAGCCGCTTCCGAGTGTATACATCTTCGCGAGCGGGCATACCATACCAGTATCGCAGAAGTCATAAGCGTATCTGCCACGTGTGAAGCTCGGGCAGCTTGCCGGCTCAACCGCGATAAATCTGTAATCAGCTTCACCGCGCAGCTTCTGACCCATAAACGGCGAGATAAGTCCGCCGAGATTCGAGCCGCCGCCGGCACAGCCGATGATTATGTCAGGCTTAACGCCGAGCTTGTCAAACGCAGCCTTGCTCTCAAGACCGATGATCGACTGGTGAAGAAGCACCTGGTTGAGCACCGATCCGAGGACATAGCGGTATCCCTCGCTGTGGGTAGCTACTTCGACAGCCTCGGAGATAGCACAGCCGAGGCTTCCGGTCGTACCGGGGAACTCCTTGAGTATCTTTCTTCCCACCTCGGTAGTATCAGAAGGAGAGGGTGTCACAGATGCGCCGTATGTGCGCATTACTTCACGGCGGAACGGTTTCTGTTCATACGACACTTTTACCATGTACACTTTGCAGTCGAGCCCGAGATATGCACACGCCATAGAAAGCGCTGTCCCCCACTGGCCTGCGCCGGTCTCGGTGGTAACGCCCTTTAGTCCCTGCTTTTTGGCGTAGTATGCCTGCGCTATCGCACTGTTGAGCTTGTGGCTTCCGGAAGTGTTGTTGCCCTCAAACTTGTAGTAGATCTTCGCAGGAGTGTCAAGCACTTTCTCAAGGCAGTATGCTCTTACGAGCGGCGACGGACGATACATCTTATAGAAGTCGAGTATCTCTGACGGGATATCGATGTATGCGGTATCATTGTCGAGCTCCTGCTGAACAAGTTCATCACAGAATACACCAGAAAGCTCCGCAGCCGTCATAGGCTTGTGTGTTCCGGGATTGAGCAGCGGTGCGGGCTTGTTCTTCATGTCAGCACGGACATTATACCACTGTTTTGGCATTTCGTTTTCTTCAAGATAGGTTTTGTAGGGGATTTTGTTTTCCATGTCATTTTCCTTTCGCAGGCACTTTAAAGCCTTACTAAATTAATGTGATTAAATTATATCATTTATACATGAAAATGTCAAGAAAAAAAATGGCTCTGTCGCAATAGTCGTTTGATTTCAGTTAACATTTAGCGGTTAACAGGTTACAGTTGTAAAGACGGCTTCGCCGCATATCTGAATTTAAAAAGATGATACTTTTCAATTTCGTCACGATCAATTATTAGTCCGCGCAGCGGACAACCACAACTGTTCACTGTAACCTGTAACATGCTAACTATAAAATAAAACTAAATGTTTTGTCAGAGCTAAAAAAATTTAAAAATCCTATTGAAATTCTGTCACAAATGGTGTATAATATACACGAAATATCGACGGGGGCTTGTGTTACAGGCTGAGACAGAGGTAGCGACCTCGTACCGTGAACCTGATCCGGGTAATGCCAGCGTAGGGACGAAGCATATTTTGCCTTTTACGGAGACTTTGCCTGTGGCGGGTCTCCGTTTTTGTATAAGGAGTGTGAGCATATAATTCACGCCGTGCAAAAAACATCAGCCCGGCGGCGGATAGAAGGGGAGCGCCTTGTATCTTGTATTTTGCGATGGGAACCCGTGTTTCGGGGTGAGAGGTGAGAAGCGACTCACGACCGGCGAAGCGCAGTAATGCGCCCGTAAAAAAGCGAAATGAGGGATCTCAAGTGAAAAACAAAAGCGTTTTAAGAATGGCTGTGCTCTCCATGCTCGTAGCTCTCGGTGTCGTTATCTCGCCGATACTCCGCGTTGAGGGCATGTGTCCAATGGCACATCTTATCAACATCGTTTGTTCGGTACTTCTCGGACCATGGTATTCCCTGCTCTGCGCGACATTAATCGGAATAATACGTATGGCGCTCATGGGAATACCGCCTCTTGCACTTACCGGAGCTATATTCGGAGCATTCCTGTCAGGCGTGTTCTATCGGCTCTCAAAAGGTAAGATACTGTTCGCTGTGCTCGGTGAAGTCATCGGTACAGGCATCATCGGTGCCATTGTCTCCTACCCAGTGATGACATTTCTGTGGGGCAAGGAAGGCTTAAGCTGGATATTCTACGTACCGTCGTTCATAGCCGGAACACTTATCGGCGGAAGCATCGCGTACATTTTCCTGCGCAAGCTCGCTGATAACGGAATGCTCGCACGTATGCAGGGTGCGCTCGGAACACCATGCTACAGTGACAGCAGAAGCATTATTACCACCACGATAACGATAGCCTCGTTCGGCGGTGTGGCATTCCTTGTGATCAGAGTGCTCATCATGATATTTGCGCTTCCCGAACCGCTGTGGTCATTCATAGCTTTCGGTGTGCTCGGAGTGTTCCTGCTTGCCGCAGCGATCTACTTTGCCTTAAGAAAGACCGGAGGTGAAAAAGCGGTTGATAAATGAGATACGCGATAAGCTCACGAAGCTTCACCCGCTTATACACTGCATAACCAACCCCATATCAATAAACCAGTGCGCAAACGCGATACTCGCTGTCGGTGCCCGCCCGATGATGGCGGAGCACCCCGACGAGACCGCAGTGATAACCCGTACAGCCGGAGCTCTCATGCTCAACCTTGGGAACTTCACCGATGTCCGCGCAAGGTCAATGATGATATCCGCACGCACTGCAAGCGAGCATGGCATACCGTTCGTGCTTGATGCCTGCGGAGCCGCGTGTCTCGCAAACCGCAGAGAATATGCGCTTAATCTTGCGAATACATACAGACCTGCCGTGCTCAAAGGCAATCGTTCCGAGATAATGGCGCTGTACGACAATGAATACAGCTCGTCGGGAGTTGACGCGGATAGTTCGCTGACCATAGATGACAGCGACTACGCTGCTGCAGCTCTCGCCCGGAAATACGGCTGCACGGTGCTGGCAAGCGGAGCCGTTGACACTGTGACTGACGGACAGCGGCTCACGCACATACTCAACGGCACTCCGCGTCTTGCTACGGTGACCGGTACCGGCTGTATGCAGGGAGCACTTTGCGCAGCATTCCTGCCGGTGTGCACGGGATATGATGCGGCAGTGAGCGCATCTTCCCTGCTCGGTATATGCGGTGAACTTGCCGCAGTTACCGAAGGCAGCGGATCCTTCGCTGTGGCGCTCATGGACGGCATTTCTACCGTGACTGACAGCGAGATATCACAAAGACTTCGCATGGAGGAGATAAGACTTGAAAAAGCTTGACACAAGATTGTACTTTATTACCGACAGCACACCGTACTCCGAGGAGGAGTTCCTGCACAGAGTAGGCATGGCCCTGAAAGGCGGAGTTACACTCGTGCAGCTTCGCGAGAAAGAGAGAACCACCTGTGAATACCTCGCGCTTGCACGTAAGGTGCATGAGCTTACAACAGCGGCGGGAGTGCCGCTTATCATAGACGACAGGCTCGATGTGGCAATGGCAGCGGAGGTTGAGGGAGTCCACCTCGGACAGAGCGACCTGCCCATTGATATCGCACGGCGAATATACGGCGAGAATAAGATCATCGGCGCTACGGCTAAAACCGTGGAGCAGGCGCGTGAAGCGTACTCGCAGGGCGCGGATTACCTCGGTGTGGGAGCTATCTTCCCCACCACAACGAAAGTTAAGACTATACTCACATCTACCGACACGCTCCGAGATATCTGTGCTACGGTGCCGATACCTGTCAATGCTATCGGTGGACTGAACTCCGGCAACATAGATGTACTGAAAGGCATACCGATCGCGGGAGTGTGCGCGGTATCTGCTATCATGAAAGCCGACGATCCCATGGCTGCGGCAAAGGAGCTTTCCGAAGCCATGAAAGAAAAGCTCGGGATATAAGTAAGAGGTAAAGATATGAAAACAGCATTATCCATAGCAGGAAGCGACTCAAGCGGCGGCGCAGGAATACAGGCGGACATCAAGACTATGACTGCGAACGGAGTTTTCGCAATGACCGCGGTGACAGCACTGACCGCGCAGAATACTACCGGTGTCCGCGCGGTAATGGAGACTTCACCGGAATTTCTCACACAGCAGATAGACGCTGTGTTCGAGGATATCCCCCCGGACGCAGTGAAAATAGGCATGGTATCGTCAAGCCCCCTGATACGCGTGATCGCCGGACGGCTCAGATACCACGGCGCAAAAAACATTGTAGTTGACCCGGTAATGGTGGCAACGAGCGGTGCGGCGCTGCTGGAGCAGGATGCCGTGGACACGCTTTGCACAGAGCTTCTTCCGATAGCCACGGTAACAACTCCGAATATCCCCGAGGCTCAGATACTATCGGGACTATCTATATATGATCGCAGTGACATGGAGAAGGCTGCCGCGGAGATATCGGAAAAATACGGATGTGCGGTGCTGCTCAAAGGCGGTCACAGCATAAACGACGCAAGTGACCTGCTTTACGCTGACGGCTCCGGCAAGTGGTTCGAAGGCGAACGTATCGATAATCCCAACACCCACGGGACAGGCTGCACTCTGTCCAGCGCTATCGCTGCAAACCTCGCCAAAGGCTATGACCTGAACGAAGCAGTGAGCCGCGCAAAGGAATACATCTCCGGAGCTCTCGCTGCCATGCTTGATCTCGGACAGGGCTCGGGGCCTATGAACCATGCTTTTGATATCAATTCGCGCTTTACGCGCTGAAATATAATCCCGAAAGGAACAACAAAAAATGAGAGACTACACAACACAGATGGATGCCGCGAGAAAAGGCATCATCACCCCGGAAATGGAAGCCGTCGCGAAGAAGGAATACCGCACCCCCGAGGAAATACGCGACCTCGTTGCACGCGGGCAGGTCGCGATATGCGCTAACAAGCTCCACACCTGCATCGAGCCGAACGGCGTGGGTTCTATGCTGCGCACGAAGATAAACGTGAACCTCGGCGTATCGCGTGACTGCAAGGACTATGACATCGAGATGAAGAAGGTACAGGCTGCCGTAGACATGGGTGCCGAAGCTATAATGGATCTCTCGTCTCACGGCGATACGCAGCCCTTCAGGCGCAAGCTTACCTCCGAATGCAAGGCTATGATCGGTACCGTGCCTGTATATGACAGCGTTATACATTATCAGCGCGATCTTGCTACACTCACGGCGCAGGATTTCATCGATGTTGTGCGTCTCCACGCAGAAGACGGCGTTGATTTCGTGACCCTGCACTGCGGCATCACCCGCAAGACCATCGAGCAGATACGCATGCACAAGCGGAAAATGAACATTGTCTCCCGCGGCGGCTCGCTCGTGTTCGCATGGATGAGCATGACCGGCGAAGAAAACCCGTTCTACGAACACTTTGACGAAATACTTGACATCTGCCGCGAGTACGATGTTACCATATCGCTCGGCGATGCGTGTAGACCTGGCTGTCTTGCCGATGCGAGCGACGTATGCCAGATCGAGGAGCTAGTGCGCCTCGGCGAGCTCACAAAGCGCGCATGGGCAAAGGATGTCCAGGTCATGATCGAAGGACCCGGACACATGCCGCTCGACCAGATAGAGGCAAACATGAAGATACAGCAGACTATCTGCATGGGCGCTCCTTTCTATGTGCTCGGACCGCTGGTGACCGATATCGCGCCGGGCTATGATCATATCACCTCGGCAATCGGCGGAGCTATCGCGGCATCAGCGGGAGCTGCTTTTCTGTGCTATGTGACCCCTGCCGAACACCTTGCTCTCCCGAACGTCGAGGACGTAAAGCAGGGCATCATAGCTTCACGTATTGCCGCTCATGCTGCTGATATCGCGAAAAAAATACCTCACGCCCGCGACATTGACGACGCAATGGCGGACGCGAGGAGAAACTTCGACTGGGAAAAGCAGTGGGAATGCGCTATCGACCCCGAAACTGCAAAGTCTATCCGTGAGAGCCGAGCTCCCGAACAGGAGGACAGCTGTTCAATGTGCGGAAAGTTCTGCGCTGTACGCAGCATGAACAAGGCTCTCAACGGGGAGTATATAGATATCCTCTAACGGGTGACTATCTTCATATTTACAGGAGCACTGTTATCTCCGGGTATCACGCTCACGCCGCAGCCTAACGGCGCCGTGATATTCAGAGATAACGGCTCTTTTGCGTTTATACGGATACATACGTTTGCTTCGCCGTACATTTCGCTTTCACAAAGATCCGAGTAGAATATCTCCTTGCGGTTCTTCTGTATCTCACCGATATCAATGTCAACATCGAGGTTTCCCGAAGCTACATCTTCAAGCACGATATCTGCCGATTTCAGCTTATCCGACGAGATAACGAGCCTGCGAAGCTTCGTAAGCTTTCTTCCCGCGAACAGACAGTGCTCTCTGCCGCCCACAGATGCTTCTTCAAGTTCAGGATCTTCACCCACATCAACATACTGCATCGTATTCCTGTAAATCGCTGTGTCGATCGTCTTCAGTTCCGAACGCTCAAGCTTCAGCACAACTTTTCCCGAGCACACCTTCGGGAAGCTAAATAGTGTACGAGAAGTTTTCTGAAAATTATTGTAAAGGCAAGCTCAAAACAGATATTATATAAGTATAAGCCTTGACATAACGGAGGAAAACATCTATGGACATTATAAACAAGCTTTACCATTCGTTTCCGAAATAATGTTTTATGACATCACTTCACAAGTATCAATGATGACATCATAAATTCCTATTGTGGGCGCTTTCTTTACAGTATAGACTACATGATATGCGAACGGCACACCATTAAGATAAATCTGTAAAACCGAATATTCGGGAACGATGATCTTATTTTATCAATCTTTTATGAGAAAATCGTCAAAGGTAACTACATCGACAATTTGATAAAAGCACAAAAAGAACTGACAAGGCGGTAGGTTTTGATAAGATAGCTGCCGTGATCGTTCTGAAGCTCGCAAGGCATACTCAAAGATAACGCTGAGTTTTTTCCTGTCGTGCCGTCTCGAAGATTTGCTGAAAGAATAAGAGTGTCACTTCTACGCTTATTGCGTGGAAATGGCACTCTTTTTTTATTTTGCCTTGTCTTTGTTCAGCGACCGTATCAGTTGAATGACCGCAGCGGCGCTGTCTTTCGGCATAGTCCGGAAATACTCTATCACTTCTTTTTCGTCCGCGCTCAGGTATGATATATCTGCGTCCTCGTTGAAGAACTCTGACATAGTAATACCGAGCGGCTCGATAAGTCTGCACAGGGTATCAACGGAAGGCTTTTTCTCCCCACGCTCGATACTGTTTATGTGTGATGTGGAAACGCCCGTGTCCTGCGCTATACGATAAACGCTGATATGCTTCTTGTTCCTTATTTTTTGCAGCCTTTTTCCTACGTCCATAATAATACCCCGCTTTGTTTACTGCTATTATTATAATACTATATGCCACAAAAATTAACTGAATTATAGTGTTTACAAATAGTAAATTCAGTGTCGACTATATAGAATTATAGTGTTATAATTATATCACTATAATTATAGGAGGTCAGCCGTGAAAACTGCCTGTTTTACCGGACACCGCAATTTATCCGGAAACTTTGATTTCCTGCGAGCGGATATGTATGATAAGCTCGAAAGGGCGATAATTAACGGCGGGATCGTGAATTACTGCACAGGCGGCGCAATAGGATTTGATACGATAGCAGCCGAGACCGTTCTGAAGCTCCGCGAGGTTTACCCACAGATAACATTGAACCTTGTCCTGCCGTGTCGCCCCGAAGATCAGACACGGAATTGGAGCGCAGAGCAGAAACAGACGTTTTTCCGCATAATGGATAAAGCTGATAGTGTGGTATATACAGCCGACAGATACTTTGACGGCTGTATGCGAAAGCTTAACGCCCGCCTTGTCGAGCTTGCCGACTTCTGTTTCTGCTATTGGGACAGCAGCAAGATAAGGAGCGGCACGGCTCAGACTGTCCGGTATGCGCTCCAAAAGCCTATACAGGTGTGGAATTTCTATAACAGCAAATTGGAGAAGCAATAATAAGTCTCTGCGGAAGATGAGATACAGTTTAGAGACATAAACGCCGTTTTCAAGCACTTTTGCACGGAATATCGGCTTATAATTTGTCATTTGTGCAAAAATCGCGCCGTTCGTGCAAAAACATTGACATTTCCCCGACAATGTACTATAATATATTATGAATTGGTATGTGCTTCATTAAACTATCAATCAAGGAGATCGACAAGTATGTATAAACTGAAAAAACGCATAGCAAGCATAATAACAGCGGCGGCGGTGGCTTTCGGGTCGGCGGGCGTTCTGCCGGATATCGGCGGGCTTACGAACCCGCTGATAATCACGTCCTACGCCGAGGAGACCTCCACCCCCACGGTGGTGACCACATGGTCAGAACTGAAAACGGCAATGGCAGCCGGCGGGAACATCAAACTCGGCGCGGACGTTACAGACCCCGACAAATCATCTTCGTCATACCTCAGTGTCCCTGAAAACACGACCGTTACACTCGACCTGAACGGTCACACTATCGACAGAGGACTGGCAAATGCGAGCGCAATTGAGAATGGCTACGTCATCACGGTCAGGGGCAACCTCACCGTCAAGGACAGCAGCACAGCCGGCACCGGCATTATCACCGGCGGCAACACTACCGGCAACGGCGGCGGTGTGTATGTCGCAAGCGGCTCGTTCACGCTGGCGGGCGGAACTATCACCGGCTGTAAAGCTTCCGGCGACAGCAATGTCCATGCCTACGGCGGCGGTGTGTTTGTCGATAAAAATGCCGCATTCACCATGACCGGCGGCACGATAAGCAGGAATACCGCGAAATATAATGGTGGCTACGGCGGCGGCGTATGTGTCAGCGGAGGCACATTCACCATGTCCGACGGCAGTATAAGCAACAACAAAACGGCAGATAACGGCGGCGGTGTGTATGTCGATCAATCCGGCACATTCACCATGACCGGCGGCACGATAAGCGGCTCTGACAATGCTGAAAACAGAAATACGTAGGAGGGCGAAGGCGTCTATGTCTACAAAGGCATATACAACCTGTACGGCGGCACGATAAGCAAGAACGCGGCGAGAGACGGCGGCGGTCTGTATATCAGCGGATATGGCACCCTCAACATGACCGGCGGCATGATAAGCGGGAATCTGTCGGGTGACGGCGGCGGTTTGCTTGTCTACGGCACCTTCAAACTGTCCGGCGGTAATATAAGCGGCAACACGGCATCCAGTGCAGGCGGCGGTGTGTATATGGCAGAAAGCGCCACCTTCAACATGGCCGGCGGCGATATCATCGGAAACACGTCCAGTTACAACGGTATGGCTGACGATCGCGGCGGCGGCGGTGTGTATGTCGGCTTATCCTGCAAATTCAACATGTCCGCGGGCACGATAAGCGGGAACACTACGACGAAAAACGGCGGCGGTGTATATGTACATGCCAATGAGACTTATAGTGGTAAATTCACCATGTCCGGCGGCACGATAGGCGGCACGACCGAGGCTGACAAAAACTCGGCTACAGACGGCGGCGGTGTGTATATCGAAGAATACGGCACATTCGACATGTCCGGCGGCACGATAAGCGGAAACTCGGCGACCAAAAACGGTGGCGGTGTTTACAACCAGGGCGCAATATTCACCATGTCCGGCGGTGCGATAATCGGCAACACGGCAACTATAGGCGGCGGT
>CAMVEM010000015.1 GCA_947166515.1 uncultured Clostridia bacterium
CTTACATTGTGCTGTACTACCATTCCCATAATTGTTCCTCCTTGATTTTCCGAACACGACCCTTGGGGGAGCCATGCTCTACCGGTGGATTTCCTTTACCGCCGGTCCTGTGGTTTTTAGCCGTATCCTCATGATATCGGCTTGATAATGTTCTGTGATTTGTGTTTTGTGTTAAGGTGATGCAGTTTCCGAATGCTTTACCCTTACAACTGTTTTATCGGCAGCAATTCAAATTTCTTTAGTATTTTTTCCCGATTTTTGAAATTTTGTCATTGTGCACAAGTATCAAGTTACATTTATAGAGATAATCACTATGTAAAATGACCTGATTTACTGCTTATTGACTTTTTCTTTGCTTTCATATATAATTATTGTAATACAGTTAATGACAGGAGCATGATAAATGGATCTCAGTTTCTTTAAAAACAAGAAAATTCTTATTACCGGTCATACAGGTTTCAAAGGATCATGGATGTCTGTTGTTCTTGTCAATGCCGGAGCAGAAGTCATAGGTTATTCAAGCTGTTCAAAAACAGAATTGCGCTTATTCGATATCTGCAATGTAAAAGATCAGCTTACTCATATTAAAGGTGATATCCGCGATCTTCAGCATCTTATTGATGTGTTCAGCGAACACAAGCCCGAGATCGTTATTCACATGGCTGCTCAGCCTATCGTCCGCGACAGCTATAAGGATCCCGTCACTACATACAGTACAAATGTTATGGGAACTGTAAATGTTCTTGAAGCTGTAAGGCAGACTCATTCCGTCCGGTCTTTCCTGAATGTGACAACTGACAAAGTTTATGAAAACAAAGAATGGGAATGGGGGTACCGCGAGAATGAACCTCTGGACGGATTCGACCCGTATTCCAACTCAAAATCATGTTCGGAATTGGTGACCCACAGCTATAAAAACAGCTTTTTTGCAGACGGCAGAGTTGCAATATCAACAGCACGAGCCGGAAATGTTATCGGAGGCGGAGATTTTGCAAACGACCGTATTATCCCCGATTGCGTAAGGGCGGCGATCAAAGGCGAAGATATTATTGTCCGCAATCCGTACTCGACACGTCCGTATCAGCATGTCCTTGAGCCGGTTTTCGCGTATCTGATGATAGCTGCAAAACAGTATGAAGATAACAAATATGCTGGCTATTATAATGTTGGTCCCGATGACAGGGATTGCTATCAGACCGGAACACTGGTCGATCTGTTTACAAAACACTGGGGCTGCGGTTTGAAATGGGTCTGCAGGTACGACGGCGGCCCTCACGAAGCCAATTTTCTCAAGCTCGATTGCTCAAAGTTGAAATCAACTTTTGGCTGGCGGCCACGCTGGGATCTTGAAACGGCGATCATCAGGACGGTTGAATGGAGCAAATCGTGGGACAGCGGCGAAAATGTTCGTGCCGTAATGGACAAGCAGATAGCGGAATACTTAAACGGAGATGAATAATATGTCAAACTGGAAAAACGAAACCGAAGCACGCGAACAGATAAAGGCTCTCGTTTCTGATTATTATCACGACTTCATGGAAAATAAGGCACCGTTCAAAGCCGGCGATCGCATAAGCTACGCCTCACGAGTTTTTGACGAAAAGGAAATGCAGGCTTTAACGGACGCTATGCTTGATTTCTGGCTCACCACAGGACGTTTTTCCGATAAATTTGAGCATGATTTTGCAGAATGGATAGGCGTAAAGTACGCACATCTTGTAAACAGCGGCTCGTCCGCCAATCTTGTTGCTTTCATGACACTTACCGCTCCCGAACTCAGAGAAAGACAGATAAAGCCCGGAGATGAGGTCATAACCGTAGCCTGCGGATTCCCGACTACGGTAACTCCGATAATAAATTACGGTGCTGTACCTGTTTTTGTTGATGTTACGATACCACAGTACAACATAGATGTCACAAAGCTCGAAAGCGCTCTGTCAGAAAAAACAAAAGCTGTAATGATCGCACATACTCTTGGCAACCCTTTCGATATAAGAACAGTCAAGGATTTCTGCGACAGGCACAGACTCTGGCTCGTAGAAGACAACTGTGATGCTCTCGGCTCAGAATACACCATTGACGGCACAACAAAACATACGGGAACATGGGGCGATATAGGCACCTCATCATTCTACCCGCCGCATCATATGACAATGGGCGAAGGCGGATGCGTATATACCAACGACCCGCTCCTGCACAGGCTGATACTTTCATTCCGCGACTGGGGCCGCGACTGTATCTGCCCGTCCGGTAAGGATAATTTCTGTGGACATCGCTTTGATAAGCAGTTCGGAGAGCTGCCGGCAGGTTACGACCACAAGTATGTGTACAGTCACTTCGGTTATAATCTTAAAGTGACCGATTTGCAGGCAGCGATCGGGTGTGAACAGCTGAAAAAGTTCCCGTCATTCATCGAAAGAAGGATCTGTAACTGGAACAGGCTGCATAGAGCGCTGGAATCCGTTTCGGATGAGCTGATACTGCCCGAGCCTGCCGAAAACAGCGAACCTTCATGGTTTGGATTCATGATCTCAGTAAAACCGGAATGTGGACTTGACAGGAACAAGATAACTAACTATATAGAAAAAAACAAAATTCAGACAAGGCTGTTGTTCAGCGGCAATCTGATAAGGCATCCGTGCTTCGATCAGATCCGCGGAACGAACAGATACAGGGTTTCCGGATCCCTCGAAACGACAGATTTCGTTATGAACAACACTTTCTGGGTCGGCGTTTACCCGGGAATGACAGATGAAATGATCGACTATATGGCAGAAACTATCATCAAGGCTGTGAAAGACATATGAAAAAAGCAATCATTACAGGGGCCAACGGATTTGTCGGTTCGGCAGTATGCCGCGAGCTCACAGAACGCGGAATAAAAGTCATTGCTGTTGTCAGAGAGCGTTCCGACAACATTGCGGACCTGCCCGATATAACAATAGTTCAGTGCGATATGGCAGATTATTCCTCATTACATGAGCTTATCCCCGATCGTGATATTGATGTCATGTACCATTTTGCATGGTGCGGCAGCGCCGGCAAGCTCCGTGCGGATGAAACTGTGCAGCTTAAAAATGTGAAGTACACCTGTGATCTGGTAAGAGCTTGCGCTGAGATAAAATGCGGCAGATTTGTGTTTGCCGCAAGCATAATGGAATATGAGACAGCAGCGGCAATGGAGACTATGCAGACTCCGTCCGCAAACTCACTGTACTGCACAGCCAAAATAACCGCAGATTATATGGCAAGAGCATTAGCGGGAGCCGTAGGAGTTGAGTATATGCGGGGTGTCATATCTAACATCTACGGCCCGGGAGAGATCAGTCCGAGGCTTGTAAACACAAGTATCCGAAAGCTGCTTAACGATGAACACTGCGCATTTTCAGCCGGAGAACAGCTATATGACTTCATCTATATAACCGATGCAGCAAAGACTTTTGCAGAAATCGGAGAAAAAGGAAGAAATAACGCTACATATTATATTGGAAGCCCCGAGCCGAGACCACTGAAGGAATATCTGACGGAAATACGTGACTGTATCGCTCCCAATGCTGAAATAGGACTCGGTGAGATTCCGTTCAACGGAGTTTCGCTGACTTATAAGGAGCTTGACATTGACGCTGTGAGAAAGGATACAGGATTTGTCCCGGAGATAAGCTTTACCGAGGGGATAAGAAAAACTGCCGAATGGCTGAAAGGAATGATCTGATGCCGGATTTTGCATTTCACAATCTTGATCTTAAAGGCGCATATCTTATAGAAAACTTCTACAAAGGAGATACACGCGGCTGGTTCACTAAAAGCTTTGAAAAAGACATCTATGAACAAGCAGGCATATGTTTTACTTTGTCTGAGACATTTATCTCAAATTCATCCAAAAATGTTATCCGAGGTCTTCATTTCCAGACTGATCACCCACAGTCAAAGCTTGTTTCCGTTCTATCCGGCCGTGTGTGGGACGTAATTGTAGATGTTCGTCCCGACAGTCCTACTCTCGGACAATGGAGAGCACATGAGCTCAGCGCTGAAAATCATAAGAGTTTTTACATTCCTAGCGGCTTTGCACACGGATTTGCGAGTCTTGAAGATAACACAGTCATGCTCTACCAGTGCGACGGCAAATACAGCAAAGAGACTGATACAGGGATAATATTCAACGATCCCGATATCGGGATAGAGTGGCCTGTTACGGAGCATGCTGCCATACATTCCGAGAGAGATTTGCTTCTGCCGACATTCAGAGAATATATTAAGGCATTATCAGCCGATATATATCAGTAACTATCGAACTGTCTTACATATTTACTGTCTGTTTCCATACATCTTTTCGTAGTATTTCAAATAATCTCCGCTGGTGCATTCCTGCATCCAATCCATGTGATCCTTATACCATTGGATCGTAAGTTTGATTCCATCCCTGAACATAGTAGTCGGTGCCCAGCCAAGCTCAGTCATCGCCTTGCTCGGATCAATGGCATACCTCTGGTCGTGACCCTTACGGTCGGTAACATATGTGATAAGTGTCTCCGGTTTTCCAAGCTCAGACAATATGATTCTAACGACCTCAATATTGGCTTTTTCATTGTGGCCACCGAGATTATAGACCTCACCTGCCTTACCCTTCTCAAGTACCGCCAAAATGCCGTAGCAGTGATCCTTTACATAGAGCCAGTCACGGACATTCATCCCTTCACCATACACCGGAAGCGGCTTGTCGTTAATAGCGTTATTGATCATTAATGGTATGAGCTTTTCCGGAAACTGGAAAGGACCGTAGTTGTTTGAACAGCGGCTTATGGTCACCGGCAACCCGTATGTACGATGGTAAGCCACGGCTAACAGATCGGCCGATGCCTTTGAAGTGCTGTAAGGACTGCTCGTATGTATTGGTGTGTCCTCGCGGAAAAACAGATCAGGACGATCAAGAGGAAGATCGCCATAGACCTCGTCCGTACTGACCTGATGAAAACGCTCAATGCCATACTTCCGGCAAGCGTCCATAAGTACAGCTGTACCTATGATATTCGTTTCCAGAAAGATAGCCGGATTCTCGATGGATCGGTCAACGTGAGACTCTGCAGCAAAGTTCACAACTACATCAGGATGTTCTTTTCCGAAGATCTCATTGATGCCTTCACGGTTTCGTATATCCTCTTTGTAAAAGACAAAATTATCATAAGACATCGCATCATTGAGCGTATGAATATTAGCTGCATATGTTAGTTCGTCCACGCAGATGGTTTTCGAGTCCGGACGCTCTTCTAACAGCATATATACAAAGTTTGAGCCTATAAAACCAGCTCCGCCTGTTACAAGTATTGTCATTTTTCTTCCCTCGCTATAGTCAGCAAGTATTGACCATAATCAGTCATCTTAAGTTTACTGCCCAGTTCAATTAACTGTTCAGTCGTGATAAAACCACGTCTCCAAGCAATCTCCTCAATACAAGATACATAAAAGCCTTGACGATCCTGAACAGCTTCTACAAACTCAGCAGCTTTCAGCATATTACTTGGCGTACCAGTATCCAGCCATGCCATTCCGCGTCCGAGCAGTGTAACCTTCAGTTCACCCATAGCTAAATAAGTATTGTTCACAGCTGTGATCTCGATCTCACCACGGATGGAAGGCTTCACATTCTTTGCTATTTCAACTACGCGGTTATCATAGAAATACAATCCAGGAACGGCATAGTTGCTTTTGGGCTCCTTCGGCTTTTCCTCAATGGATACTACATTTCTGGCTTTATCGAACTCTACCACACCATATGACCTTGCATCTTTAACAGGATATCCAAATATCGTTGCCCCTGTTTTGTTTTCCATAGCTTTACGAAGCATCTGTGTCATATTCTGACCAAAGAAAACATTATCGCCAAGTATCAGACAAACGGAATCATCCCCGATAAAACCTTCACCGACGATAAATGCATCAGCAACACCCCGCGGTGTTTCCTGAACATTGTATGTAAACTTCATACCTATTCTGTTTCCATTACCGAGAAGTCTCTCATATTGCGGCGTATCTTCCGGTGTTGAAATAATCAGCACTTCCTGGATCCCGGCAAGCATCAGAATAGAAAGCGGATAATAGATCAGGGGCTTGTCATAAATAGGCAGGAGCTGCTTGCTTACTCCTTTCGTCATCGGATAAAGGCGCGTTCCCTTTCCTCCGGCAAGTATTATTCCTTTCATGGTTGTTACCTCACTTTATCTTCTGCAAGACAGGATGATCTCACAAATCCGGTCAACATCTTCGAGCGCAAGATCGGCATACAAAGGAAGCGTAAGAACACGGTCTGCCAGATATGCTGCTACCGGTGTCTTTTCTCCTCCGGCAGAAGGCAACTCTGAATATGCCTCTACGCTGTTAGTAATTGGATAAAAGTATTTTCTGGCTGCGATACCTTGCTCACCCAAAGCATCAAACACTTTATCACGAGAAGCTCTAAACCCATCAAATACAACAGGAAAATATGCATAGTTCGGTTCTACATCTTTTTGTGGCTTACAAAGCTTTATTCCAGACACATGACCCAAATTGTTCCGATACCTCTCAACTACACATTTTCTTTTTCCTATCTCTCTGTTCAAATGCCTTAAATTACAAATACCCATCGCCGCTTGAAACTCGCTCATCTTCGCATTACCGCCAATGAACACAACTCTCTCTTGGCCACGAATGCCGAAATTTTTCATGTCATTTATCGTATCTTCAAGCCTATCATCCTGAAAACAAACCGCACCGCCTTCAATTGTATTAAAGACTTTTGTAGCATGGAAGCTGAACATAGACGCATCACCAAAGTTTGCAGACGACACGCCTTTATACTTCACTGCAAAAGCATGAGCAGCATCATAAATAACCTTTAGTTTATGGGACTTTGCTATTTGATCAATTCTTTCTACATCACACATATTACCATACACATGTACAGGAACAATAGCCACGGTCTTTTCAGTTATCAGCGCTTCGATTTTATCCACATCGATAGTATAATCATCCGGATTTATATCGCAGAAAACCGGGACAAGGCTATTCCGTGAAATAGCATGTGTAGTTGATACAAAAGTGAATGGCGTTGTTATGACCTCACTGCCTTCAGGAAACTGCATTGCAGCAATGATGTTCTCAAGAGCAAGATGTCCATTGGTATAGAGAACCACATGCGGACAATTCAGATACTCTTCGAGTTTCTTCTGCAGCTCCTGGTGTTCAACGCCCATATTAGTCAGCCAATGACTATCCCATAGTTTTTTAATTTCATCACAATATTCCTGAAATTCAGGCATTGAAGAACGAGTAACTAAAATCATATACTGCCTCCAAGTATCTCATATATCCTGTAAACATCCTTTGCTATGCCAATTGGTGAACAAGGTATAGCATCTTGATTATTATAACGACGCTTGCACAGGCGGACCAATCAAGTCTTCTAACCCAATTGGATCCGGAACTGCTCTCCCTTATAGTTTTATAACATGAATTGCAGCCTACATTACACCTTCTTTTGTATTACAAAAGTTTTTTCATCACTATCTACAGCAAACGATAATAGGCAGAAAATGCTATATTATCTGATTAAAGCCCATAAATAGCCTTCCCTACAAATTCTGCGACCTTCCAGTCTTCTTCAGTATTTATGTCTACCGCTTCAAACTTACTCACAATATGAATATATGGTTTTCTGCCAATACGACAGCGATATTTAGCCAATGATTCCCTGGTGATGCCATAAAGTCCGGTCGTTTCCTCAATAACAGGTATCATATCCTGGGAACGCGGCAGGATACAAGGGCGATAGTTCATAGGATTACCAGACAACCAATAGAAGCTATGGTTTTCTGTTGCTGAAAAACATGAATCATACTCAAAAGAACTTGTCAGTTTTTCCCAGCATGTTTTGATGGTATTTGGTTGCATATATGGGGCTGTAGCAAAAAGCTGAAAATAGTAATCATAATCTGGTTGAATCTCAAAATGGTGTACCAAAAGATCGTTTCCATTTGCCGTATTCTGAGCAAGTTCCGGCAAACGTTCAATTACCTTGAACCCCATTGTATTAGCGTAATCTGCTATCTCTTCACTATTTGTGTCAATGAACACATCATCAAACACATCTGCCTCCTTAACATGTTCTGAAATGTACATATAAAGCGGCTTTCCATTTAGGACCCTCAGATTCTTTCCTTTGACTCTCACGGAATTAGCCTTTATCGGAATGAAGCATGCTGTTTTCATTTTCTCCTCCTATTTATGATTTGTATGATCTCACAGTCCAATTTACATTGAACCGACAAGATTTTTCCGGGTCAATCTCTAATGTGACAACACTCTGATTTTTCTCATAATATGCCGCATCGCAGTTTATCTCTACTACCCTGTTTTCCAGTCTCAATGATTGAATGGATACAAATCCATCCAAATCAAACTGAGGAATGAAATCACATTTTACGATCCCTATCGGGATCTGAAAACCAGTATACAAAGAATCATTAATCTTATGATTAAGAGCATAGAGTGTTATTACATTTCCATCCTTCTTTGTGCACTTCAAGCATGATGTAGGATAATCATATGAAACATCTCCAATATTAACATTATTTGTAATACATTCAATTTGGCCAATTTTCCTGTAACGGAGGATATTTCTTAGTCTGTCAGAGCCGTTAAATATAACGCTTTTGGGAATATCAAGTTCTTCGCATATAGCTTTCATATGCCGTTGAGCAATATCACTACAGGACGGATTACTCATTCTCCATAACCAATAATCACTGCTAAACATACAGGAATTAGGCACAAAGTATACAAAAAGAATAAAATTCAAATTATAATCATTGACCGGGCTATCATCCGTTAACTGTTTATTTAACAGGCAGCTATACGGCAATGCAGTGCTCATAGCAACTGCATTTCGGTTCCACATTGCGGCTTTTATAATCATTTGCGATTGAACTGTCACAACTTTATTGCAACTCAATAGAAAGGCTGCGGGGTCATTTTTCATGTGTGATCTGCCTATACCTGCTTGGTCAAGCTGCATAGGATGAATTCTGGTAATAATCTGTTTCGATCCGAACAGCTTTCTGCTTTCGTAATACAAATCATCATCTGTTACAGGATCATTTTGATAGATTTCTGGTGTAATGTGAAATCCTTCTCCTATAACACCAACCTCATATATCCCTTTTCGCTCAAGTAATGGTATCAATGGCATGTTATGTTTCTTTCCTAACAGCGCCAATATTTCTGCCTTATTTAGAACAGGAAATCCTAAATCCGCTTTATCCTGTTGTTCATACATTATTTTGCACGCATTGCTATTAAACAGTTCTTTATCTATATGTGCCATGTACAAAGTCTGTGAATAGCCATGAACCTTACGAACGCAAGAAAACACATAGGGAATTATCGGGCAATTATAGAATTCGGCTAAATACTTGACTGATGCAAATGTGTGCAAACAATTAATTATAAATTCGGGTTTTGATAACCCCCTCATCTTTAATGAATTATTAATATGCTCAATAATGTACTCTTCAATTCTTTTCTGTCTTTCGTTATAAAGAGATAGAATCTGCTTTGTTCTTGTTTTTGTCTTCTCATATATTGAGTCAAATAACTCATCAGGAATATAACAAATATCTAGTTTTTCAATTATTTCCACACATACTTTTTCCATCTCAAACTCTTTGTAGAATCTATCAGCACACCCCTCAACCACTTCCTCAATGTGATCCTTAAAATACGAGTGCGTTACTATAAGAGTATCTTCACTTATTGCGTTTGACACAGCTTTTAGAAACCATTTATTGCGTTCTGCGACGCCCATATACTCAGTATCTAAAACAATTGAAACGACCATTTTATCCTCCGTATCAAACTAATATCTTAAACTTTTCATTAATCTCATACATAAGATCATTTAACTCATCCCTGCTCTCAGTGCAAGCAATATAAAAACCAATTCTTGCAGAATCATTAAGACAGTCACCGACCTCATCTCTTATGCCAAAATGAAGCTGATACTCTTTAACAGCAGGGCAATTCTTTAATAAGTCCTCGCCCTTTATTTTCTTCACAATCCCCCCGCCCACAGGTGCATCAAAGAATTTTAAGACTGCGCATCTGCTCTTGTAGTCGTCTTTAATGGAAAAGTCAGTATCATCAATATCACCAAGAGCTGCACGAATGAGAAAATCATATGTTTGATAACCGGACATATACTGCGTTATAAGAGAAGATATCATATTACCGCCACCACGTGCGGCAATCTCGATCAGGTAGTACTCCCCATCTTCAAGTTTGTACTCAGCATGAGTAAACCCATATTCCAAGCCAGATGCAAGAATGTAGGAATCATTGACCGAACGAAGCTTCTCATAATCATACTCGGGATCGTCATATGAGAAGTACAGCTCATTTGCAATACTAAGATTATGCTTATAATGATCCTTCTTACTAATTGCTAAGGTATAATGATGATTTTTAGTCTTTATTCCGTCAACAGTGAACTCCCGGCCAACAATAAAACGTTCTGCTAACACTGCTTTCTCAATCCGTGAAAAAGACAATGATTCATCAAAATGGTTTTCAATATCAGAAATACTGTCGATCTTGAATACTCCATGACTCGCATTGCTATCGAGGGGCTTGATTATTATTGGTTTTCCAATGCTCATGAAAAAATCTACTGCTTCCTGCTTCGTTTTACAGAGCTTGTACTCAGGATATTTCAAACCATGTTCCTTACAAAACTCACGCATAAAAAATTTATCTGTAAAATACTGAACTATTTTTGAGCTTTGGACAGAGAAACCAAGTTCTTCACCAATTCTGGATACCATTGGCATCGCAATATCACATTCGTCAGACATCACTGCATCTGCCTTATTCTCTTTCGCAAATTTAATAACCGAATCCCACGCAAATATGTCAGACTTCAGATATTCATCGGCATAAACCCGGCATGGACAATCATCATTAGGATCGACCAGTATAATTCTATGCCCCAATTCCTTGATTCTTTTGCACAATGCAGCAACCCAGTATGTCCCCGGCATCACAAGAATATTCTTACCCATTTTTTTATTCCTTCCTTGATAAGATTATTGTGATTCTTTGAAACGATTAATATGAAGTTCTTCCAATTTTGCATCAACATAATCCGAATCGAATTCATCGTTATCTATTACCTCTTTAATTATGTTTAGCGATGCCTTAATATCCTCCATACTCTCTACTCCCACTCCTATTCGAATAAACCTGCCTGTACTTTTTCCGTACGCAAGACCGGGAACTACCGAAATCTTATATTTGGTTAAGAGATACAAAGCCAAGTCAAGGGACGAATACTTGTAATCACCAATATTAAGAAACAGGTAGAAAGTTGCAGTTCCAGGAAGTGAATCTAATCCTATGTCTCTGCAATACGCATCTATTTCCACTCTTTTATTCACAACTTCCTGCGCCTGTGGCAATGTTGTCCTGAGAATCTCATCAAAATACTTAGTAAGATACAGAAGAAGCAGAGTTGCCGGACAAGTAATCAGATGCTGATTAAGTTTCAAAATATTGTATATAACATCTTTTGTAGAAATCACATAACCAACGCGCCACCCAGATATACCCATATTTTTGGACAGTGAATTAACCACAATTATACCGTCTTTATCCGAAACCACAGAAGCCATAGAATTGTATGAATCATCTGTTATAAAATCACTGTATGCCTCATCAACTAAGACATATATTCCTCTCGGTCGGCAGATGTTATAAAGCTTTTGAAGCTCCTTTCTTGTATATACGCGTCCCGCCGGGTTGTTAGGATTACAGATAACAACCATCCTTGTCCTATCGGAAAAATGATTCTCAAACTGATCTATCGGGCAATCATAAGGGATAAATCCGGGCACTCCATCTGCCAGTTTTATTTCTTCTGTATAGCTTAGCCATGCCGGCTCAGGAATTAAAACCTCATCTCCCGGATTTAAAACAGCCTGGAAAGCCATATAAATAAGCGGCTTTGAACCAGCGGAAATAAGCAATTCCGTATCTGGATCAATTGAAGCCTTATAGTGCTCGATATAAAACCTTGAAATAACCTGTCTTAATTCATAGAGGCCACGGCTTTCTGAATAATGATATCCCTTCTTAAAGTCAATTTCCTCGAACGGAAGCATCGGTATCTCAAAGTATGCCTCGCCGAGAGAAAGAACATATATACGCTCGCCCCTTCTCTTCATCTCATATACTACATTGTTCATATACACAGATAGAGCTTCGGGTATATTGTTAACCTTTTCACTTAACTGCATCTTTACATTCTTTATGTCCATATCCTATTTATTTCCTTCCTTAAGCTTTATTCCTGATATATGATTTAAAAAAGCCAGAGCAATATGAGAAGCTGTTTAGCATAGATATTTATGATAACAATAAATAAGAACCTGATCCAGTAAAAAACTGAATCACAAATCTCAACCACTCATTAATGAAAATAACCTTCCAAGCCGTTAATATATCCAAGACCCTAAATTCGATATAATTCATCAAAAAAGATATAGTCAATATTATAATGGTATCACACATTATGCATATTATCAAAATTACCCGCAAAAGTCAATAGCTTTCAGCAAAATGGCAAAATTAATGTGTTACTGTATACATTATATCATAAAATTATTGAAAAGTCCAATATTTATGCAGATCTGCGATTTTAAACACAGAGAAATGCATTAATATTTTACTATGGTTTTCATAGAACCGAAAAAGTCAAGTTGTTTTTGGATCTGGCTGACGTGAGAAAACTGACTCCGCAGCAACAATTATACCAGGTAATCATCAAGTTTCATTATTTTACCTGTAATATCTAAGAATACACTTCACATAATACTGACGCGGGAAAAAACTCCCGCAGTAAAGTTAAGAATTTCGGGATAAATACCGTACTTGCTCCTGTCCTTAAGCTAAACGCCGAAAGCGGGAGAAGTACAGTCTCCCGTAATTATCATTGGAGGAATTCAAAATGGCAAGCAACAGAAAAAACACCAATTTAAACAACATCAAGATGCAGGCTGCCAACGAAGTTGGCGTACCGCTCAAGGATAACGGTTACAACGGCGATCTCACTTCCAGACAGGCAGGCTCTGTAGGCGGTCAGATGGTAAAAAAGATGATCGAAAGTTACCAGAGCTCCGCTAAGTGACTCTGATGCATCAAAATGCTTCCCCGTGCAGTCTCCTGTGCGGGGAAGTTTACTTTTCTACGAAATATCCGATACGCTGATCGTGATCGTTTTGCCGTCGCCGGAAGTGACCACATCTCCGCCCGATGTATCATAGTATGCCGCGCCCATAGAAGAAAGCAGATCAGTAAGCTCACTGTCGGCAGGCTCGCTGTCCGGAACAGTAGCCACAGCGTATGCCGGAATGCAGAGCTCAAGGAACTTTTCGAGCTGCTTATCATATTGCCCGTGATGCGGAAGCTTTATCCAGTCGCACTTCCAGTCAATACCGGACTTATTCATCTGTTTCACCCGCTTTTTTTCCACATCTCCGCACAACAAGAACACATTGTCGCCGTATTTCATTCTTGTCACAAGCGACATCTCATTGTCATATTCCTTGTTGTCCGATATAAAGTCGCCAGGATCGTCGGCGGGATATATCGTGATCTCCGCCGTTCCGAGCGCAAGGGTTGTGATCTCTTTTACTGCGCCGGCAGCCTTGTGCTCCTTTATCGCTTCCATAAACATGAAATACTCCGCGCGAGTTCCCTCATAGTCAGGGTAAATGATATGGTCGGTGTCTATGTTCCTGACTATCTGTGCGGCACCTCCGACATGGTCCTTGTCAAAATGAGTGATCTGGAGTATATCAAGATGTGTTATTCCCAGCTTTTTCAGCTTTGAAACAAGTCGGTCCGCATCCACTGACTCACCGCAGTCTATCAGCATAACGCTGTTATCCGCGCGGACAAGTATGGCGTCAGCCTTTCCTACCGAAAACACAGTTATCTCCAACGGGGAACGTTTTTCCTCCGCACCGCTGCACCCGGCAGGAACCAATATCGCTGCCAGTAGCAATAAAGCCGCAATTAGTTTTCTGAGCTTAATGACAGCCACCTCCGGAAAAAATTTAAAATAACAATTGCTTTTTTGAAAAAAGTATGATATAATCTATATATATGTTTTTTTGTCCTGTTCTCATCTATATTTTGAGGATAGACACCCAAAGAAATAAAAATATGCCCCAAAACAGAAAAAAGAGGAAATAAGAATGAACCGTGATATAAAAATACTTATAGCGTCCGATTCATACAAGCTCCAGACCAACGGCGTCGCAGGTGTGGTCATTACCACGGCAAATGAACTCAGGCGCTGCGGATTTCAGGTAAAGGTGCTCGCGCTGTCAAATTCAAGAGAATCCTACAAAGACGGCGACGATTACTACATCAGCTCGCTTCCCTCTCTGGTCTATCCGGACCTCAGAGTAAGTTTCGTGCGCCATGACAGCCTTCTTGAAGAGCTCAAGGACTGGAAGCCCGACCTCATACACATACACACCGAGGGCTCGGTTGCGCGTATGGCGAGAGCTATCGCCGCAGAGGACGACACACCGTTCCTGATGACATCGCATACTGATTATGCTCAGTACGTTTTCGGCCGCTTCTGCAAGACCCCGCCCGCAAAGCTGCTCACAAGCGAATGGGGAAAGTTCGGATTCAAAGGCGCGAGCGTGATTATCGCCCCGTCCGAGAAAGCACTTTCATTTCCTCAGCTCAAATCCGTGCTCCCGAACGTTACGGTAGTTCCGAACGGTATCAAGACCGAGCATTTCCAGCTCCCGGTATCGCAGGAAGAAAAAAATGAGATATTCAGCAAATACGGTCTTACCGACAACGGAAAGACTATAGTAATAGTATCAAGACTCAGCAAAGAAAAGAATATCAAGGAAATACTTCACTTCATGCCGTCAGTGCTGAAAGAGATCCCCGACGCACAGCTCATTATCGTCGGCGACGGTCCAGACCGCCAGAAGCTTGAATCACTCAGCGAAAAGCTTGATCTCACCGCAAGCGTGCGATTTACAGGCAGGATATCTCCGGACGATGTCTATAAATATTACAATCTCGGCGACGTTTTCGTTTCGGCATCAACATTTGAGGTGCACAGCCTCACCTATCTCGAAGCCATGGCGTGCGGAGTTCCGCTCGTATGCCGCGACGACCCGTGTCTTGCGGGCGTTCTGATGAACGGATACAACGGATTTACATTCACTACCGAAGAAGAATATGTAAAGAGCGTCGTTCAGATACTCACCGACCGTGAGCTGCACGATAAGATGAAACAGAACGCTCTCATCACCGCTGACGATTTCAGCGAAAAGAGGTACGTTGACCGTGTTCTCGCAGTCTATGAAAAGGTGCTCGGCTTCAAAAAAGAAGCGCAGCCGGCAACATAACAGCATATCACCCAGTTCTTCCCCTCTTGTAGGGGAAAAACTTCTGTTTGTCAAAATAGTAGTAACTTGTTATTTAATTTGCGAAGCGAGTCGCTTTTGCTACTTTTCGCGTACGAAAAGTAGCGGGGTTTGGGGCAGAGCCCCAATCTCAAGCGCAGCGTTTCTCTTGAATTCTCAAGCGAAAGCGACTTCTTTGACAGTCTGCAGTTCTTCCCCTCTTGTAGGGGAAGAACTTTTTATTTTCTCAGCATGAATTTTCTCATCACGCCGGTCACGATCTTATAATGCAGCGGCCGAAGTGCCTTGTCCGCTTTTTTCAGTTCCTCACGTATCTGTATGCTCTGCGGACAGTGTTTCTCGCATTTTCCGCAGCCTATGCACTGTGTGGCATACGTCTTCTGCTTCTGGAGCGCCACTGTCTGAACATACTCCGTCCTGCCCTCGCTCTTCTTTTCGGAATACATACGGTTGTAGCAGCGGAATATAGCCGGAATATCAACACCCTGCGGGCATGGCATACAGTAACCGCAGCCGGTGCAGCCGACCTTTGTCGTGCGCCTTATTATCTCCGTTATCTTGTCGATAAGCGCAAAATGCTCGTCCGTGAAAGCTCCCGCCTCAGCGTCCGACGCTGTGCGGCAGTTCTCTTCGACCATTTCAAGAGAGTTCATACCCGACAGCACGCAGGTCACCTCTGGCTGATCCCACAGCCACCTGAAAGCAAGTTCCGCCGGAGTATATCCAAGCCCGCTGTCCGATATGAGCCGCTTTGCCTCGGTGGGTAACATTCCCACAAGCTTACCGCCGCGCAGAGGCTCCATTATGATAACGGGTATCCCCTTCTCCGCCGCGGCTTTCAGCCCCTTTACGCCGGCCTGTGTATCGACATCGAGATAATTATATTGTATCTGGCAGAAATCCCAGTCATAATCATCCAGTATCTTAATGAAATTTTCGGTGTTTCCGTGATACGAAAAGCCTATATTGCGTATCTTACCGTGTTCCTTCTTATCTTTCACCCACTCGATAACGCCGTGTTTTTTAAGCTTCTCCCATTGGGCAATATCCGTCATGTGATGCATGAGGTAATAATCCACCCGGTCGGTGCGAAGCCGGGAGAGCTCTTCATCAAAATATTTGTCAAAGCCCTTTGGATTGTTCACAAGATACTGCGGGAGCTTCGTCGCTATATTCACCTTATCTCTGATACCGTTTCGTTCGAGTATCTCGCCGAGAGCCGCCTCGCTACCGGGATAGAGATAAGCGGTATCATAATAGTTCACACCCAGACGATAAGCTTCAAGGAGCTCCTTTTCAGCCTTTTCTATGTCTATCCTGCCCGCCTTTGAAGTAAATCTCATGCACCCGTAACCAAGTATGGATATTTCATCGCCATGTCTGTCTTTCCTGTAATTCATACGGTTACCCCCAAAACTGACCTTCGGCAGTCTTATCCGCCCGGACATACAACAAAAGGATCGCTGATCGCCTGGACACACAGAAATGTCCGATCATTGCACCGATCCTTTTATATTTCATATTTTTCCATATTCAGCATTATCACGCAGCAGGAAAACTGCTTACGATTATGCCTACTATCATAACGACAGCGACTATAAGCGCTATCACTCTGTATGCTATTTTTAATCCTTCTCTGTCTTTGTTTTTCATAACTGTTCACTTCTTTTAATTTTCAGGAACGAAGTAGTATATCTTCTCGTCTGCGTAAGAATAATCAAGCTCGTTTCTTGCTATATCCTCAACATATCCGAGCCTGTATTCGTCGCTCGCATATCTTTCGAGCATCTCATTCTGTGTTTTGAGCTCATAAAGTCTGTTGTTCAGATCATCATGCTCAGCGGACTTCTGAGCTATCTCGACCTGCATTGATATGAGCGAACCCACCGCATAGACAAGCATAAGAAAAGCGGCAACCGCGAATATGAACGGAAACTTAGACGATCTTCCGGACTTTTGCTTTGATGCCATTGCTCTTCTCACTGCCTTTCCTATATACTTTGCCTAGTTTACTATCTTCAATATTATACACTATTTCACGGCTTTTTTTCAAGATGTTTCTGCGTTTTTCGCGATATTTCGTTAATTTTTCGCTTATTTTAACAAAACACCTGTTTGCCGTTTGGTGAATAGCACCAAACAATTTTCTGAGCAAAGTACTGATCTTCCCCGCGGCAGCGCGGAAAATCCTTCCGAAAAGACGTGATAACGGCGGCACCGCAAATCCGAGCGTCAGCATATTCACCGCAAACCCGAGAGCCGCAGCAAACACATAATAAAGCCGGAAAAATCCTGTTCCGTATTCCACCGAATACGCAAAAAGCACGAAAGCGCATATCACGGAGAACAGAATATCCAGCACCGCCGCAGTGATCTTAAGCTTTGGAAAAGCAAGTCTCACAAATCTGAACACATTATAGAACGCACAGAGAAAAAATCCCACGACGGCGTAGAGCTCACACATCAAAAGCGAGTCCTCAAAGCTTTCGAACATATCGCGCCTCCTATCTGAACAATCTGGTTATCAGATTGTCCGGAAGGTGATATTTCCCGGTCGTGTAGCTGAATTGATCCACTCTGCCGGTGATACGGAATATGCCGCTTGCAGGATCGAACTCATCACTCACGAGTTCTCTGCCTTTTATTATGAGATCCCCTTTCTCGGTAAAGAGAAATATCTCGGTATCGGTAACGCTCTCGACCGACTTTACGCCGGTCACCACGGTAAGTTCACGATCATTTACGGTTATACTGCTGTTCATATATCTCCTCCGAATGTACAAGCTTCTGTATAACTATATTATGACCGAGCCGTGCAAAATAGAACCGTGTTCAGATCACCTCATACAAATCGCCCGCACCGTCCTTGCCGACGACCTCGGCGACCTTCACCACTCTTACTTTAAGCGGAGTTCTTCCCATGTTTATCTCTATCACGTCGCCTTCCTTCACATCGTATGATGCGCGCGCGGGCTTTCCGTTCACGCTGACCTTTTCTGCGTCGCAAGCCTCATTTGCGACGGTCCTGCGCTTTATAAGTCTCGAAACTTTCAGATATTTGTCTAACCTCATTTTTACTCCTTTTTTCCAATACATACAGCTTATCTGTCTCCGCTTCGTAGGCAGAGAGACATTAACAGCTGGTTTTCTTTTTGATTTTATCCTATACGCAAAAGCGGACCCGTTATTTTACCGGATCCGCTCTTTATTTTTTAACCGCTGATTACTTTGCACAAGCATCTTTTAAAGCTCTGCCTGCTTTGAAAGCGGGAACTGTCGTAGCTTTGATCTTGATCTTTTTCTTGGTCTGGGGATTGATGCCCTCACGAGCCTTACGAGCGCGGGTCTCGAATGTTCCGAATCCTACGAGCTGGATCTTTCCGCCGCCTGCGAGTGTTTCGGTGATAACTGCAACTGTTGCGTTGAGTGCCTTCTCAGAATCTTTCTTGCTGAGTTCGGTCTGTTCTGCGATAGCCGATATCAGTTCTGCCTTAGTCATTTTAAACCTCCATAAAATGAATATGATGAAATTAGGATCTGCCGCCGCGTTTTGCCGGACGCGGAAGCGAAAATATGCCTTGCCGTATGTGCCGTACAGTTCAGCATTCCGGATCTTTGGCCTTTTCCCACAGCTCATCGAGATGATCTGCGGACACCTCGGAAAAAGTCTTTCCCTCTTTTTCGAGCATAGCCTCGACCCTACTAAATCGTATTATAAACTTATTTATCGCAAATGTCAAGCTTTTTTCACTATCTTTTTTCAAAAATCTTGATAAGTTCGTGCAGGAAAACAGAATATCGCCGAGTTCTTCCTCTGTTTTCTCGCTGCTTCCTTCCTTAAAAGCAGATTCAAGTTCTGATATTTCGCTTTTCAATCTATCTATGACTTCTTCGGTCGAGCGGAAGTCCATGCCTGCGTTTGAGGCTCTCTTGCCCACTTTCTCGGCTCTCATGAGCGCGGGCAGCAGCTTCGGCACGCTTTTAAGCCTGTCGGAGGCTTTTTCTTCGTTCTTGGACTTGGATTTCAGCACATCCCAGTTTTTGAGGACTTCGGCGGAAGTATCCACTTTCAGCTCCCCGAAAACGTGCGGGTGGCGGTAAACGAGCTTCTTGCATATCCCGTCGCAGACATCGTCAAAGTTGAACGTTTTCTGTTCATCTTCGAGCTCACTGTGGAACACTACCTGAAGCAGAAGATCGCCGAGTTCCTCTTTAAGAAGGTCCTTGCTGCCGCTGTCTATTGCTTCTGCAACTTCATAGGCTTCTTCAAGCACATCCATTCTGATGGACTCGTGAGTCTGCTCCTTGTCCCAGGGGCAGCCGTGCTCGCTGCGAAGCTCCTTCATGATCTCGCGAAGATCGTTTATATCGTACTTTTCCTTGATCTCAAACATTTTTTTTCCCTTTTCTGTTACAAAACCGGCGGGTAAAGATACAGCCAAACCGGTTATAACAGTTTTTCCTTTCGTATAGTCTGTGTAAAATGACTTCTTTATTTTAACACATACCGATATGAAAATCAAGTGCTTTTTCGGGCAGGCAGCACTTTTCCGCGCAGCATCTTCATCACGCGTATAAACTCCCCGCTGTCCGTTATCAGGAGCATCATCACATACATAACTCCGCCGAGCGCGACCGATATCAGCAATGCCGTGAACTCTCCCGCAGAGTTCACAAGTCCGCGGTGGAACAGAAACGCCCCGACGCCCCCGGTGAGAGCTCCGGAGACCGCAGGTGCGGAATATGCCATAAATCTCATATCAAGCCCGAAGCGCTTCTTTGCGGCAGCCGATGCGTATATCAGACATATCGCCGACGACATCACCAGAGACAGCGACGCGCCTGTGATGTTAAGCTGCGGGACAATGATAAACAGAACGTTAAGAAACAGCTTGACAGCCCCGCCTATCAGCGTTATGCGTATCGGGAACCCGAAGTCCCCGTAAGAATTGAACACCGCACATACAGCCCCGAGAAGCGCCGCAGCTATACCGCCCGCACTCAGCACCGCAAGCGCAGGCGTACAGAACATGACCTCCGTCCGGCGCACCGGATAGAGGATATCCAGTATCTGCTCCGAAAATACCGCCATGAATACTGTAAGCGGCGCGGTGACCACTGCCGTTCCCTTTATCAGCAGCTTTATTTCGGAATCTATCCTCGCTTTGCTGCCGCAGCCTACCGCAGCCGCAAGTCTCGGAAAAGCGCATCTTGCAACCACTCCCGAAGCTGCCGCAGCCAGCATATACACCGACATTACGATGCCGGCATAACAGCCGTACAGGAAGTTTCCCGGGTCGGAAGTCCCTGCCATAAGTTCCGACAACGATTCGCTCTGAGCCCACTGTGACGGGAATATGCTGCGCGAGATATTCACACAGTTAGAGATAGTAAACATATCAGCGAGCGAGAGCAGATTGGACGCCGCAGCTCCGAACGATACCGGAAGCGCTTTCAGAAATATCCGTCTGCAGATATCGTATATCTCACCCATTGAGAGCTTATTCCCGCTCAGTGGACGTATATCCGCTTTTCTGCGCGAGCGGAGCAGCAGATAAAACGCTCCGCACAGCTCGCTTACCGTCACACCGAGTATCGCAGCAGCGGCCGAATACGGGAGCGCAGCCTGCTGAGAGCCGAAAAATCTCACGCCGTTCGCATACACAAAATATGACAGTCCCACGCCGAGTGCCGCTTTAACGACCGATTCTATCACCTGTGAAGCGGCGGTTGGCACGGCATCGGACATTCCCTCATAGTAGCCCCGATATACAGCAGTTACCGAGCAGAATACCGTTGCCGGCGCTATCAGAAGCACTCCGGGCAGGCTTTCGGGGGAATCCGCAATATAGCAGACGAACGGAACAGCAGCAATGCATATCAGCGCTGCGCCCGCGAGGCCTATCATCAGCGCGAGCAGCAGCGAACATCTTCGTTCCGCACGTATCTTTCCGTATTCTCCGCACGCCGCATATTCTGCTACATTACGGGTGAGTATCGTCGGTATTCCCGCGCAGGCGAACGACAGCACCGGTGTGAAGATGCTGTAGGCGGTCGTGAAATAACACATTCCCTCGCCGCCGAGAATGTTTCCGAGCGGGATTTTCAGCACCGCGCCGAGTCCCTTTGAAATGAACATTGCCGCAAACATCACGGCGGTATTCTTCATGAAGCTTTTTCCCATAGCTTTACCTTCCCTGTTTTTTCAATATATATAGTATTTTGTCCGGTTTAAGAACAGTTTTCCGGAGTCATCCGGGAAACGAAAGTTATTTTTATGATAACATCCGCCGGGGATTTTTTTCAGAGTCATAAAAATCCTTCTCAGATAATGCATGTATCCCTTTTATTGAATCATTGACAAACATTCTTAAATGTGTTAAAATGATTTCCGACAAATTTCAACAACAAAGCGGCTCACCCGAACGGCGAATTGCTTATGATCGACGAAGCTGCGCACGGCCAGGCAATGTATCTTGCTCCCGATACATATTTCAATGCTGTATTCAGTTTCATCGACAGGACCTTTGATCGATCTGCACTTTAGTATAAACAGAAAGGAACCGCTGTTATGAAAATAATAACACTTGTCGAAAACTCAGAAGGTGCAGAGAACTGCGTTGCCGAGCACGGACTTTCGCTTTACATAGAGACCGGAAAGCACAACCTCCTGCTAGACGCGGGACAGACCGACGCGGTTGAAAAAAACGCCGCCGCACTCGGTATTGATCTGTCCGCGGTGGATACGGTGATACTCAGCCACGGCCACTACGATCATTCCGGCGGGATAATGCCGTTTTCAATGCTCAACAGCACAGCCCGGATAATAATGCAGAGAACGGCGATCGAGCCGCACTACAATGGCGAACGCTATATCGGTATAGACAAAGCTATTCTTGAACTGCCGGGCGTGGTGCTTGCAGACGGCGATATGAAGCTCGATGACGAGCTTTTCCTGTTCAGCGGCATCACGGGGAGAAGGTGCTATCCACAGGGCAATCATAAACTGCTGCGAATTCAGAACGGAGAAAAAGTTCCCGATGATTTCACGCACGAGCAATGTCTTGTCATCACACAGAACGGCGAGCGCTGGCTGCTCTCCGGCTGCGCACATAACGGCATACTGAACATTCTTGACCGGTACAGAGAGATATACGGTGACAATCCCGACTATGTTATCAGCGGATTTCACATGATGAAACGCGAAGGCGAGCATACCGATGAGGAAAAGGCTGTCATCATTGAAACGGCACGCGAGCTGTCAAAGATGAATACTGTATTTTACAGCGGGCATTGCACAGGGGTTCCTGCATTTGAAATGATGAAGGAGATAATGGGTGAAAAGCTGATCGCGCTGCACAGCGGACAGCGTGTAATATGACAGCACTGACGATCACAATAAAGAAAGGTGAATAATATGACAAACAAAGAAAAGGCTCTGGATTATTTCAGCAAAAGATTTCACTGCTCACAGTCCGTTCTTGCGGCATTCGCCGACAAGTGCGGGATCACGGAAGAACAGGCCTTGAAGACCGGAGCCTGCTTTGGCGGCGGAATGCGCAAAGGAGAAGTATGCGGAGCATGTACGGGTGCGCTTATGGCACTGGGATTATTGTACGGCCATACCGACGAAAACGATCTTGAAAGCCGTAACCACGCAAACAAGGTCACTGTTGAGATGATGGATCGTTTCAAAGAAAAAATGGGCTCTTATCTATGCAGGGATATACTTAACTGCAATTTAGCGACCGCAGATGGCACAGATCACGCGCGGAAAAACGACCTGTTCACAAAGGTATGTCCCAAAGCTATAGCGACAGCCGTGGAAATACTTGAAGAAATAATCAGGGAAAACGAATAATGCTTAAACAAAATGTGAAATTACTGCCGTTACAGCCTGACGACCGCGAGCAGTTCATACTCGACAATCAGGTGGCGTTCAATATCCCGACCCCAACGACCCGGATGCCGGCAGACACGACCTTGACGAACAGTTCCCTGAGGGAATGTTCAGATTTGAAAAGCGCATATAAATAATAAAAAAATACCTACAACGAGAAAGGAAACATCTATGTATTACACAAACGTACTCGATCTCATCGGAAACACTCCCCTGCTCAGCTTAGAGCAGACTACAGGTCTGCAGATCTACGCGAAAGCGGAATTCTTAAATCCCGGTGGAAGCATTAAAGACCGCATCGCTCTTAACATGATCGAGGAAGCGGAAAAGGACGGACGCTTAAAGCCCGGAATGACGATCATTGAACCGACATCGGGAAATACCGGTATCGGACTCGCACTCTGCGGCGTACGCAAAGGCTATCGCGTCATCATCGTTATGCCGGAGAATATGAGCGAAGAGCGTAAAAAGATCATACGCGCACTCGGTGCAGAGCTTGTACTTACAGACCCGAAGCTCAGCATCGGCGGCTCGGTAGATAAGGCACTGGAGATCGCGTCAGGCTCACCCGACTACTTTGTACCTCAGCAGTTCCAGAATCCCGCAAACCCTCAGATGCACTACCGCACAACAGCCGTTGAGCTTGTCGAACAGCTCGGAAAAAAGATCGACGTATATGTTTCCGGCGTAGGAAGCGGAGGAACACTACAGGGGATCGCTCAGTACCTTCTCGAAAAAAATCCCGACTGTAAGATAGTTGCAGTTGAGCCGCTGCACGTTTCCGCGCTGCTCGGAGACGAGCCGGGACTTCATCAGATACAGGGCATCGGCGACGGCTTTATTCCGGATATTCTCGACACATCTATCATCACGGACATAATTGAAGTTTCGGACGACGATGCTATCAATACAGCCCGCGAGCTTGCAAAAGTACAGGGATTGCTGGTAGGAACTTCCTCCGGAGCAAACGTGTGGGCGGCAAAACAGATTGCGAAGAAATACGGAAAAGACAAGATAATCGCAACAGTTCTTGCTGACCGCGCGGAAAGATATTTCAGCACAGCCTTGATATGACAACAGAATAAGACAAAGTGTCATTTTCCATTTACTGTTGGAGAATGGCACTTTTTTCTTATCAGAGGACAACTTAAAATGTTAACTGTGATTTAAAAATATCACAAATAACAATCAATGGTAAGCGTATGAAAACCTGCCGGTTACGTTGATTTGCAGGGCAATTGTTCTTATGATATTGAATTTTGCCACTGTCTGTGATATACTGTTATAAAGGAAGTGACCGACATGCCGTTCAGAATCGTAAGAAATGACATTACGAAAATAAAAGCCGACGCGATAGTAAACACCGCAAATCCTGACCCCGTGATCGGCGGCGGGACCGATTCTGCTGTATATAACGCCGCAGACGCGGAAAAAATGCTTGCGGAACGACAAAAGATAGGCAGTATCGCTGCAGGCGACGCCGCATACACACCGGCATTTGATCTTGACGCGAAGTATGTTATCCATACCGTCGGTCCGTACTGGCAGGACCGCGAACACGGCGAAAAAAAACTGCTCAGTTCATGCTACAGAAAGTCGCTGGAGCTTGCGGATAAGCTCGGCTGCAGGAGCATAGCGTTCCCGCTGATATCGACGGGAGTATATAAATTTCCGAAGGGTGAAGCGCTGCACATAGCTCTGTCTGTGATACAGGAATTCCTGCTGACACACGATATGGATGTCACGATCGCTGTATTTGACAAAGGCTCGTTTGAGATGTCAGGAAAACTGTTCACCGGAATAGACGAGTACATCGACGAACATTATGTCTCCGACGCTATCGACAGCGAATACTGCAGCGACACAATGCAGCGCCGTATCCGCGGATATGAGCGGGAGCGTATAGCTGCTGAACGCACGCGGGAGGCTACGCTTGATGATGTGCTGAAAAGCAGGAGCGAGACATTCTCCGAGATGCTGTTCAGGCTGATAAGAGAGCACGATATTCCTAACCCTGAGGTATATAAGAAAGCCAATATTGACCGGAAACTGTTCTCCGCGATACAATGTAAAAAAGATTATCAGCCGAAGAAAAAGACTGCAATTGCGCTCGCGGTTGCTTTGGAACTTGATCTGCGCACAGCGCGCGAATTGCTCGCAAAAGCCGGGTACGCGCTGTCACCGTCGGACAAAACAGATCTTGTCGTACAGTATTGCATTGAGCATAAGATATATGATCTGTTCGAGATCAATCTTGCGCTTCTTGATCTCGGATTGCAGGAATTATAAAATGTCGTTTCCGAAACGACCCGGAACACCCCGGCGTGTGATATACTGTGAATGTAAGATAAATCACACCGTATCACAAGGAGGAAAACGATATGTACGGAGCATTATTAGGCGATATGATCGGCGCACCCTATGAGTTCGACAGGGGCAGCAAGACAAAAGACTTCCCGCTTTTCTGTGAAAAGTCTCACTTCACCGACGACAGCGTAATGACAATAGCCGTTGCGGAGGCTCTGCTTGACAGCCGGTACAAATCCGACGACGAGATCATAGAAGCAGTCGTGAAGTCCATGCAGAAATGGGGCAAACGTTATCCCAACGCAGGCTACGGCTGTATGTTTATTAAATGGCTGTACAAAAAAGGACCTAAGCCCTACGGAAGCTTCGGCAACGGTTCGGCTATGAGAGTATCTTCTGCCGGCTGGCTGTTTGACACTCTTGAAGAAACACGGCATATCGCGCGTCTCACCGCCGAAGCAACACACAACCACCCTGAGGGATTAAAGGGTGCGGAGGCTGCCGCAAGCGCGATATTCATGGCTCGCACCGGCAGCAGTAAGGACGAAATAAAAGCTTACATAATTGATGAGTTCGGCTATGATCTCTCGCGCACCTGCGACGAGATACGCCCGGGTTATCATCACGTTGAAACGTGTCAGCACACTGTTCCGGAAGCGATAACAGCGTTCCTCGAAGGTGAGGATTTTGAAGATGTCATCAGAACTGCGGTATCTCTCGGCGGCGACTGCGACACGCTCACCTGCATTGCGGGAAGTATCGCGGAGGCTTATTATCATATAAACGGCGAGATGACAGATATGTGCAGAGAGCGCTTGCCGGAAGATATGAAAGCCGTGCTCGACAGATTTGACGATCTTGTCGAAAGGCCGTCGCACACGGGATTTGACTGTCCGGCGTACGGAACAATGCTGCCGGAGGGAACAACTTTTGCTGAAAACGGTGACGGAACTGTGACAATTATCTATCCGGATAAAGCATAAAGGGGGCGGACTATTATGGCAAAAGAAACAAATAACGACCCGTTCCTCAAAGACAACGTGATAATCGAAAATGCGATCGCAAATTTCAAGGAAGACGACTCCACGCCGAGGCTGGACGCGCTGCTCGGTTCGATACTCATAAGGATGTGGCAGGGCGGACATTTCATGATACCCGTTATCCCGTCCGAGTCGTTCACTGCAATGTTCGATCCCGGTAAAATCAAAGAAGGCGATATCATCCAAAGCGACGAGGAGCAGCACTTCGCCCTCTGCCAAATCACCACTGATAACGGCAAGCGCTGGAACGTTGCTTTTACTTCGCAGGAGGAGTACGAGAAAGGTGAGCCCGCCTCAATAATCTCGTATTTTATAGACAGCTTTCTTGGATCCTACATCGGGCAGGAAACTGACATCGAAGGCGTTATCCTGAACCCCTGGGACAAACCGATATTTCTTACAAAGGAGATAATAAAGATCATCATGGACAACAAAGCTGCAAAGAACAACATTCAGTTCGACCTCGGCGATATCACGCGCCTTGACGTTGACGCAATAGTAAACGCCGCCAACAGTTCGCTGCTCGGAGGCGGCGGAGTTGACGGCGCAATACATCGCGCTGCGGGTCCGGAGCTTCTCGCGGAATGCCGCACTCTTGGGGGCTGTAAGACGGGTGAAGCGAAGATAACGCGCGGATATAAGCTCACGGCGAGTTACGTTATCCACACAGTCGGACCGATATACAGCGGCAGTCCCGACGACGCGAAGCTGCTGTATTCCTGCTACCGCAGATCGCTCGAACTCGCAAAACAGAACTGTCTGCACAGCATAGCATTCCCCGCGATCTCAACGGGAGTGTACGGCTACCCGAAGGAAGAAGCGGCGAAAATCGCGCTTGCAGCGATAGTTGACTGGTTTGAAAATAATCCGGACTACGGAATGACAGTTGTTATGAGCTGCTTTGACAAGGGAACATATGACATTTATCAGAAGATCACACAGAAGCAGGGGAATCGGTAAATAATGCCTGCACATTATCAGCAAAAACGGGAGAGTTGACTGCTCCCCCGTTTCTTTTTTCAGCTATTAAGCGCCGCGCTGAGAGAAAAAGGTATCCCCCGCGGGCCCCGCACCGCAAAGATCCCGAATTCGTCGTTCAGTCTCCTGAATGTGAACGCTTCGGGCGAATATCTCCGCTGCAGCTCAATTTTCATCAGCGCCGAGATGTTCACCTTTCCTTTGTACTCATACGGAATGTCCGTCTCCGTGACCGTACATTTGTACAACACCGCCGATACGGGCGCGCCTACATACATATAAACCGTGTCGCCTTTTCTGATACCTGCTCCCTGCTTCCAATTGATAATATCCGCATTGTCGAACGCGTGGACTATGTCATAATATTTCGGATTTGCGGGAATGATCCACTCTTTCGGCGGGCGCGTCTTCTGCTTTTTCTTCGCCGACATGGTAGCATTATAGCTCATGTCGATCAGAGAAGTGATACGTTCCGGAGGAACTGTCCCGTCGAGAAGGACCGACACCCAGTTACCGCGGCTGATGTGATAGCCGCGCAGAAATCCGGCCTCCTGCACAAGCATATCGGCGAGCAGCGGATCACTCATCTTCACATTGAGTATATCTACCGGATCATCGCCGGCAAGTCCGAGCTTTGAACGCTTTATATCCATTATGATGCAATACCACTTGTTATTGTCGGAATGTCTGAAAACTGCGTAACCGGGATATTTCATCCAGAGATATTCCGGCTCGGTGCCATATTTGGTTCTGATGTATTCATATATGTTTTTTCGAAGCGAATCGCCTGCATTCTTCATTATTTCACCCGCTTTCATGAACTTCTGCTGCAATTATACCACATTTCAAGATTACGGTCAAGAATTATCCGTTCTCACAGCTATACACAAAGCACCACAGATTTGATCGCAAATACTTGATTTTGCATACAACATCCACACTCTGAACAACGATAATTGAATAATGATCGGTCCCCCCGGATTCCGCTTCACTGTGGTATCCGGGGATTTTTGTTTTTCTGATCCGGAATATTTTTTGAAATTTTAAAAAATATACAAAGCTTTAAGTTTATTTTAAGTCAGTATGTTAAACTATGATCAAAGAAAGGGACAAAACACAGGAAAATACAGCATTTGTCCGCTTCAAAAAAAATTTTTTCTGTACTTTAAGTTGATTTTAGGTTTGTATGATAGAATACAATCAATGAAAGAAAAACTCGATCGTAAAGGTCGAAACGTATCTCTCCCCGCCGAAGGCGTGAAGAGATACAAAAAAACGTTTATATAAGGTGAAAAAAGCAAAGGAGAATGACCTATGGATATAACGATTTTTAAAAGAAGAGAAGTGAAGTTCCTGATAGACGCTTCACAAAGAGCAATGCTCGAAAAAGCGTTCAGAGAACGCATGATCCCCGATGAACACGGCGAGAGCACAATATGCAACGTATATTATGATACTCCGGATTACAGACTGATACGCCGGTCGCTCGAAAAGCCGGTTTATAAAGAAAAGCTCCGCATCAGGAGCTACGGCAGAGCAAAGCAGGACGGAAAAGTCTTCATGGAGCTCAAGAAAAAATATGACGGCATAGTTTATAAACGCCGCATATCGCTCACACAGTCCGAAGCTGCTGCATATCTCGCAGGCGAAGCAAGTCTCCCCGAAAACGGACAGATCGAAAAAGAGATCGACTACTTCACAAAATTCTACGGCGGACTCGTTCCCGCAATGTATCTCTGCTACGACAGAACAGCTTACTTCTGCAAGGACGATCCGGGACTTCGGATAACATTCGACCGCAACATACTCTGGAGAACAGAAAGAGCCCGCCTCACTTCCCACC